>CALBJG010000097.1 GCA_937892865.1 uncultured Clostridia bacterium | reverse complement strand
GATCTTTAATATTCCGCCCGATCTGTTTGTATATATGCTCGTATTCTTCTTGCTCGGATTCCTCATTTATGCATTCCTTTACGGTGCAATTTCTTCTACAGTTTCAAAACTGGAAGATATCAATACTGCGGTTCAGCCTGTAACATTCCTGTTCATTATTGGCTTTATGGTGGTTATGTTCTCGATGAGCAGCGGAAGTGTGGATAACATACTCATGCAGATTTGTTCCTATATTCCGTTTACTTCACCAATGGCGATGTTCACAAGAATTGCTATGAGCACTGTGCCTTGGTACGAGATTGCGATTTCCATTGGCATTTTGGTTGCGTCTACCATTGGAATCGGAATTCTTTCCGCAAAGATCTACCGTGTAGGTGTTCTTATGTACGGAACATCTCCCAAGATCGGCAATATTATCAAAGCTGTGTGGAAGGCGTGATATCTTTTTCGGTGCGACGTGCCAACATTGCGAACCGAAAAAGATATCGGTTCGGAAAACCCAGAAACCGGGGCGGTTTCTGGGTTTTTTCGTGCCATTTTTCAAGGTGAAATTCAGAAATATCATTTTCCCAAAACGACCTTTGGGGAGGACTTGAACTAAGAATATTGCAATTATCAGAAAAAATGATAAAATAGAAATATCAAAACAGATAAGGAGGGGAGAAAATGATAGAATCTAACAATGTAATTGAAACAAGTGAAGACCGCCGCTTGAAGTCAATTAAAAAATGGGAACTTATTTGTAAAACATCCAATATTATTCTCTCCGTCATATATGTGCTGTTCGGATGGATTTTTGGGCTTTTAGGTATTATGTTTTTCTCCCTTGGTTTTTCGGACGAACCTTTCGTTGCAATTTGCTCTGTTTTATCTGCATTATTGTTTTTGCTCACCCCTGCTTTTTGTGCTCTCGGTATTTTTTTATCTGTTCTTTACAGGAAAAAGAAGGTTTTCGCAGTTTCGTTCCTGATGCAGTTCCTTCCTTTTGGAACATTGGGCTTTGCTTTAATTTCGTTTTTTCTTTCAATTATTTAAAAAGAATAAAAATATAAAACAGACCGATATTTAAATCGGCGCGATGTGCCAGAAAAGAAAAAGTCATCTCAATTGGGATGACTTTTTCTTTTCTCAGGCTTTCGAAACAAACCCTAAACGACCTCCGGGTTATGAGCGAGGCGACTGCCGCCGGTGGCGGGAGAAAGGCGCCGAGCGCAGTGCAGCGGTCGACATATGCCAAGGAGCACTGTCGACGCAGGCAGATGTCGGGCACCGCAAACCGGGCTGCAGAAACGACGCAGACAGCAACCAAGTCAGACTGACATTCCCTGCCTCTGCAACCCAAAAGAGACCCACACCGAATGGTGTGGGTCTCTTTTGGGTTATATCCTATCAACGGCGTGGTTCAATTCAAGATACTATCGTTTGCCGACCAACTCTACCTTACAGGAAATTTCCCAAACGGCAGTATTACCTTTGAAAGCACCTGCATTCTCCGCTACTGTTATCTCTGTCTTTCCCGAACCTACCTCACATATGGCAACGGCAAGGGTGCCGGTTCCCACATCGTCGATTTTATCCTTTTCCCGAATCTCAACCCCGATTGATTGAAAGGTGAATAGTTCCAAAGATTGGATTATCGTATATCCGCTTTTGACGGTCTGACCATTGTGGGTATAGGTGAATGACCAGTCATTCCCCACATGGTCATTGGAGATTTTCTTTTCCGTGAAGGTCAGTTGATATATGCCATAGTCATAATCCCCTTCAAGAATTGTTGGTGTCTGCTCCTCAACGAAACAGGCAGACAGCAATAGTGCAAGCAGACAGGCAATGCAGACAGTCCGTTTCATATTCCTACCCCAATAAAAAAGCACACCCCGAAGGGTGTGCCAAAAAAGTGCTTTCCCCGGTTGCCGCGACGCAAACCATCCGCTATTTGCATAGGGAAATGAGGGAAACACCTTTTTACAAGGTAAGTTTCCCTAGCAAATAGCAATTATTCGGTTTGCGTCGCACTGTCATTTTACCACAACAAAACCAAAAAGTAAAGCCAAGACAGAAAAACGGTATGGGGAAATTACATAATACACTTTAAAACAGACGCATGGATCTCTCCGGGTTATGTGTGCGGTAGATATTGTTTACAATAAAAAATGTATGCTATAATTATTCTGAAATCATTACACACTATCCTGATTTATGTTGACATATATTTATGAAGGATCTTTCAACCCGCCGGAGAGGAGGCCCAAATGGAATTCAAAAGGAAACAGACGACAAGATCACCGATCAGTGATGAGCAGATCGTTGCGCTCTATTGGATGCGTGACGAAAAAGCAATTGCAGAAACGGATTCTAAATATAAAAACTATTTGCTTTCAATCGCCTATAACATTGTACATAATGAACTGGATTGTGAAGAATGCCTGGCAGACACATATCTTGCTGTCTGGAACGCAATACCGCCATCAAAGCCGAATATGCTGAAAGCATTTTTAACAACGATTATGCGCAGGATCGCTATTAACCGTTATCATAATAAGTCGCGAAAGGGTACGATTCCATCCGAAATGACCGTATCCTTGACGGAACTGGAGGAATTCTTATCAAGCGATCAGAATGTTTCGAATGAATTTGATGCCCGGGAATTGGGCCGCGTTATCAGCGAATTTGTCCGAAACCTTTCCAAACGCAGACAGATCATTTTTATGAGCAGATATTATATGGCAGAACCCATTGACGCAATTGCCAGGGAACTGGATTTAAGCAGATCGATGATAAATAAAGAACTCTCCGCTATCAGAAAAACGCTGAAAGAAAAATTGGAAAGTGAGGGTTATTCGATATGAAACCAAGTGAATGGACCGACGGACTCAGTCACATTGATCCCGATTTGGTAGAAACATATATCACAGAAAAAGACCGTCTTGCTACCAGAAAAGCGCAGAAAAAAGTGTTGGGCCGCATCGGGTTATGCGCGGCTTGCCTTATTGTCCTTTTTGCGTTGGGAATGTTCGCAAAAGAGCATATGCAGCCGCTGCTCCGGAAACCTGCGGAGGACCCTACGGCAACGCAACCGGACATAAATGATAAATCGCGAATGGAACTGGGAATTTATGTGGATAATATGCTTTATCTGCGCGATAGCAATGCATCCCATACCGCAACAGCAGAGAATATTGGCGCTTATATAGGGCTTGCCGCTTTGGATGGCGAAACAACAACGGACATATGTGTTTATCAATATGTGTCTGAAAGTGAGGAAACAGAGCAGGTCATCCTTTCCTATGACGGCGTCTATTATGTATATCGGTTTTATACATATATGATCCCATCATCCTGGACAGCAGGACAAATAGTATGGGATGGCATAACGGCTGAATACTTTTGGACCGTGTATAACGACGAACTGTATCTGATGTGCGACTCTGCAGACTATTCTTTGGGGCGAATCCCCGGCAGTGATCGATATGGGTATCTGCAAATGAACGGCGCATACTGTTGCCTCGTAGATGTGAAAACCGGTAAAGTGTCTGATCCGTTGGCTACCCTGGAAAACGATGTTCTGGATTATCTTTCCGAGGTTTGTTTCAGCCCGGATGGCAGATATGCGCTGATCTCCTATTCACACGGCACCGTTTTGGAATTGCTCAACTGTGAAACCGGAAACAGGATCCCATTACCTTATAAAAATGATCTCTACGCAGTGAGCGGTTATTTTGTTGACAGCAACAGAATTCTGATAATTTCCACCGAACAAGACGCTGATGCGCAGATCACCTATCAACTGTCATACTATGATATCTCCGCAAAAAAGCAAACGCAAATAGATGGCAGTTACAGCGCTAAAGATCCCAATGCCGATCATTTTTTGGCAATGATCGCGGGCCCGTTTGCGTATACCGCTACAGACGGAAAACTAACGATTTTGGATATCAGAACTTTTGAACAGATCGTTTACCCGCTGAACATAAGCGAAATTGACAGTGTATCTTATTATGCATCTGACTGTGTCTATGCGCGTGCCGGGAAAGTACACTACTTGCTGAAAACAGATGGAAGTATGCAAATCGTCAGTGAATAACATTACCCAACAGTAAAATCATATGCCTCCGCAGCCGAAAATGACCCCATCCAACCGGATGGGGCTCTTTTGTTGAATATGATGGTATTTTTGCTGGTACGCCTTGGTTTTTTGTCTTTTGTTGTCGTATTGTTTTTTTATAGAAAATGTGCGATAATGGACAAAGCATTTTTGTAAATTAGAGGGTTTTTGTATGGAACAAAAAAGAAGCGGTTTTTCCGGTAAATTGGGTTTTGTTTTGGCTGCCGCAGGCTCTGCGGTGGGCTTGGGTAATATTTGGCGTTTTCCGTATCTGGCGGCGAAATACGGCGGTGGTATCTTTCTGCTTGTTTATATTCTGCTGGCAGTTACCTTTGGTTTTACTTTGATGGTGGCCGAGATCGCTTTGGGGCGCAAGGCGCAACTCAGCGCCGTGTCGGCATTCGCCAAATTTAACCGGAAGTTTTCTTTTCTCGGGTACCTGGCGTCTATCGTGCCGATCATTATTTTGCCTTACTATGCGGTGATCGGCGGCTGGGTAACAAAATATCTGGTGGCATTTTGCAGCGGCGATATGTTTGCCGCAGCCCAGGACGGATATTTTAACAACTTTATCGCCTCCACCGGCGAACCTGTTTTGTATTTTTCCGTTTTCCTCAGCCTGACAGCGATCATTGTCTTGTTGGGCGTTGAAAAGGGCATCGAAAAAGTGAGCAAATTTATGATGCCGGTGCTGGTTGTGCTGTCCCTTGGGGTGGCGATCTATTCCGCTTGCTTGCCGGGGGCGATGGAAGGGGTTATTTATTACTTAAAACCCGATTTTTCCCACTTTTCCGTTACCACCATACTTGCCGCTATGGGTCAGTTGTTCTATTCCATGTCATTGGCGATGGGCATTATGATCACATACGGTTCGTATATGAAAAAAGATGTGAACATTGAGAGCGCCACCCGTCAGATCAGTTTGTTTGATACCGGCATCGCTTTCTTTGCCGGCTTGATGATCATTCCCGCAGTGTTTTCTTTCTCGGGAGGGGATAAAAGCGCCCTTGGCCAGGGCCCCGGCTTGATGTTTGTTACACTTCCCAAGGTCTTCGAATCGTTACCGGGCGGCTCTTTTATCGGCGCATTGTTCTTTGTTCTGGTGCTGTTGGCGGCCTTAACATCTTCCATTTCTCTGATGGAAACGGTCGTATCTCTCTTCATCGATAAATTCGGCTGGAAACGGAAAGTCACATGCCTGGTCGTATTGGTCGGCAGTATCGCGCTGGGATTGCTCTCCACCCTGGGCTACGGCGTTTGGGCGGATGTTAAGATCATCGGTATGCAGTTCCTTGACTTTTTCGATTTTATCAGCAACAGTGTTATAATGCCGCTGGTGGCGCTGATCACTTGTATTTTTGTAGGTTATGTGATCAAACCCAAAACACTGATCGAAGAAATTGAAACGGACAATGCCCCCTTTAAGAGTAAGAAACTGTTTGTTGTGATGATCAAATATATCGCGCCGATCTTCATTCTGCTGATCTTGATCTCCTCGGTGCTGAATGCCCTGAATATTATTAAGATTTGACAAAAGGGGAGTAAGACATCACAGCATCCCTTCAGAAAGGGCGAAATAACAGATAAATTGCATTTTTGCCATTGTATACTTGCATACAATGGCAAAAATTGTATACAATTTCGGTTTTAACACAGAAAAATGAATTTTTAACATTTTTATCTTGCAAAAATGGAAAAGACAGTATATAATATGACCTATGCATATAATGAAGGTTATATCATATATCTGAATTTTGGAGGAAGCAATTATGAAGAGAATTTTTGCATTGGTCCTGGCAGCGCTGATGATGCTGTCTATGGCAGCCTGCGCAGGCAGTGGCACAAGTATGACAATGGGCACCGGCGGTACTTCCGGTACATATTACGGCTACGGCGGCGTTCTGGGCCAGTACATTAAGAATAATGCAAACATCGGTGTTACCGTTGTTTCTACCGACGGCTCCAAGGCCAACATCCAGGGCATCGATGCCGGCAACTACCAGTTGGGTACTGTCCAGTCCGATGTTATGGCATATGCCTGGGAAGGCACCCGTTCCTTCGAGAAGGAAGGCAAGATCAATTCTTTCCGTGTTGTTGCCGGTCTGTACGCAGAGGCTGTGCAGTTGATCACTATGGATCCTGCGATCAAGACCGTTGCCGACCTGAAGGGTAAGTCTGTTTCCATCGGCGCGCCCGGTTCCGGCGTTTACTTCAACGCTGTTGACGTGCTGACCGCTGCGGGTCTGACTGAGCAGGACATCAAGCCCCAGTACCAGTCCTTTGCTGACAGCGCAGACTCCTTGAAGGATGGCAAGATCGATGCCGCTTTCATCGTGGCAGGCGCTCCCACCCCCGCCATCACCGAACTTTGCACCACCAATGATGCATACCTGGTTCCCATTGACGGCGAGATCGCTGACAAACTGATGAAGGATTGCCCCTTCTACACCACCTATAAGATCCCCGCAGGCACTTATGCCAAGCAGACCGAGGATGTGACCACTGTTACCGTTAAGGCAACATTGATCGTCAGCGCCGATGCTTCCGAGGATGATGTTTACAAACTCACCGCGGCTATCTTCGATAACATCGAAGCCATCACCAAGGAAAACGGCAAGGGCGCAGAACTGAGCATTGAAAACGCCACCTCCGGTATGGAAGCACCTTTCCACGCCGGCGCAGCCAAGTACTTCAAGGAAAAGGGCGTAGAGGTTACCGTACAGTAATGCTTCGTATGGCTGCGGCAAATGCCGCAGCCATTTCCCATTTCAAGGAGGTACACTATGGCATTTTTTAAGAAAAAGGCGCCTGAGACCCAAGCGCCTATGGACCTGGACGCGGTAATGAAGAAATTCGACCGGGAGTCCAATGTCCGCATCTGGGAGGGAACGCCAAAGATCATCGTTACCTGCGTTTTGGCGATCTTCTCTCTGTTTTGTATTTATGTGACACTGTTCACCAGTTGGCTGGAAGAGATCCGGCTGACATCCTTTATGGCATTCATCATTTTGCTGGGATACCTGGTATTCCCGGCGAAAAAAGGCATGCAAAAAGTGAACTATTTACCTTGGTACGATTGGATCCTGATGATCCTGGGTACCGGCGCATTCCTTTACTACACCTGCAATGCCATGACCATTATCCAGCAGGGCAGCCGGTTTGAACTGTACCAGGTGATCATCGGCATTATCGGCGTTTTGGCGCTGGCGGAAGTCTGCCGCCGGAGCGTGGGTCTGCCTATTTTGATCGTTGCAGGCTGTCTGATCGTTTACGCCCTTGTTTGGGGCTTGAACAATCCCACCCTCATCGGCAAACTGAAGTATATGATCTCTTATCTGTTCTACAGCAAAGAGGGCATCCTCTCCACGCCCATCAATGTCTGCTCCAAATTCATCGTGGTGTTTATCATTTTCGGCGCATTTTTGGAGCGCACCGGTATTGCGGATTTCTTTATTAACATCTCCAATGCGGTGGTGGGCGGCTTCTCCGGCGGTCCTGCCAAGGTTGCCGTTGTGGCCAGCGCAATGGAAGGTATGGTATCCGGTTCTTCCGTTGCCAATACCGTAGGCTCCGGCTCTGTCACCATCCCCCTGATGAAAAAAACCGGCTATAAACCGGAATTTGCTGCTGCGGCAGAGGCATCTGCTTCCACCGGTGGACAGATCATGCCCCCCATTATGGGCGCAGCCGCGTTCCTGATGGCAGACTATGTGGGCGTTCCTTACAGCAATATCGTGGTCCGGGCAATTCTGCCTGCGGTCTTGTACTTTGCCGGTATTTTTATCGCTGTCCATCTGGAAGCCAAGAAAGAGGGACTCCGTGGTCTTACCAAGGAAGAACTGCCCAGGATCAAGCCTTTGCTGAAGCAGACCTATCTGCTGCTGCCGCTGATCCTGCTGATCTACCTGGTGGGTACGAACCAGCGTTCTATCCAGTATGCTGCCGCCATCGCTATTGTAGCGGCCATTGTGGTCAGCCTCTTTAACAAGGGTAACCGCATCCCCCCCAAGCGGATCTTAGAAGCATTGGCTGCCGGCGGACAGGGTATGATCACCGTCGCCGCCGCTTGCGGTGTTGCCGGTATCATTGCCGGTACGATCACTATGACCGGTCTTGCCAATATCATCATCAACGGCATCGTGAGCCTGGCAGGTAACCAGGTGATCATCGCGCTGTTCTTGACGATGCTCTGCTGTATCGTGCTGGGTATGGGTGTCCCCACCACAGCCAACTATTGCATTATGGCGGCAACCTGCGCGCCTATTTTGGTGCGTATGGGCGTTCCCGCATTGGCGGCCCACTTCTTTGTGTTCTACTTCGGCATCGTTGCAGATTTAACGCCTCCCGTGGCACTGGCGGCATACGCCGGCGCAGCCATCGCCCAGGCAAACCCCATGAAAACGGCGATCACCGCCACGAAACTTGCCATCGGCGCATTTATCGTGCCTTATGTCTTTGCGCTGAATCCGGCAATGCTGTTTATCGACACCAACGCCCTCGAGGTGGTGCAGATCTGCATCACATCACTCATCGGTATTTTCGGCGTATCCTCTGCGCTGGAAGGTTACTTCCTGCGGAATATGCGCTGGTATGAGCGTATCGTCTGCCTGGCAGGCGGTCTGCTCCTGATCTATCCCGGTATTGTTACCGATGTGATCGGCTTCGTATTGGTGGGCTCTGTGCTTGTTTTGCAGATCCTTACCCGTAAAAAGGAAGCAACATTAAGTGAATAACAAAAAACTCCGAACTGATTTCAGTTCGGAGTTTTTATCTGCATATTTATGGCGCGTCTTTCAGCCCTTTGGTCTCCTTGCGGTAGTCCAAAGGGTTTTTTCCGGTGTCCCGTTTAAATATCTTGGAAAAATAGGCAGGGCTGTTAAAACCGGTACGGATGGAGATATCTGCTATGGGAAGATCTGTAGAACCCAGCAGTTTTTTGCTGACACTGATGCGGTAAGCGATGAGATATTCCATAGGGCTCTGTCCAATGCGCGATTGAAAACAGCGCAGACACTCTCTTGTACTGATGGCGGCGGCTGCGGCGATCTGCTCCAGGGTGATCTTGTTTGGGTAGTGATCGTGGATCCAACTCATCATCGACAGTATCCGATCCTGATCACGGAAATTGCTTTCTGAAACTTTCTGCTGATGTTTGGTTTCTTCCAAAAGTAACAGCCAAATTTCAGAGAGCAGATTCCGGGTCTGAAATTCCGTATCCGCTTGAGATTGGAGATCGGCAAGGTGACGGAGTTTGCTCAGCATTTGTTTCTGCCCCGGGGTTTCTCCCGGAAGGGGGATCAGTTCAATATGTCTGTTTTGAATCACCGGGCTGAGATACTTGGTTTGAAATACGCTTTTGAAATGCCCACCAAGAAAAACCGGATCAAACAGATGGGAGTCCAATACACAGCCGTCAATGTGGGTCATAGCCGTCAATACATTGCTGTTGATGAAAAATGCCTGCCCCTGGGAGAATGTAAAACTTTGATTTGTCGTGTTTACTTTAACCTGCCCGGATACCACATAGTTAAACTCCAGCGCCTCGTGCCAGTGCCAGGGGACAAGGGTCGTGTCCAGGTCTACATGGTGGTAAGCATAGGGGTATTCGTTATGCAGACCCTCTACTTCTTCCATTTGATTATGCCGAATGCTGATTTTCATAACATCAAATCCTTATATTAAAATGCTATATATGGCGATATCGTTATAATTATAGGCGGTATTATGATTTCAAAAACATATAATAGCGATATAATAATTATAGCAGAAGAAAATAGGAAAGTAAATAGGCCGGTTATATGGAAAGGAGACAAAATAATGGGAATTCTGTCTTGTTTGTTTGGCGTAGCCCTCATCGTTGCCGCTTCTATGTGGGAGAATATGTGGATATAAAAAGTTCCGGGTGCCCTTTGGCACCCGGAATAATTTTTAGTAACCCTTTACAGAGTTCATAATCAGGAAGTTCAGTTTCCACTTGTAGCCGGGTTTTGTGGAGATCTTCAGCCGCAGCAGATCGTCTTTCTTGTGGATCACAGGAATCACATCATACTGCCAGGCGCCTTTCTTCACTACATCGCCGCCCACGCGGAAACCGTTCTCAGTCTCAATGATGGTAACGCTGTCTTCTTCCGCGTCGCCGGAAACGACGAAGAAATCAAACTGACCTCTGGGGGTGTCGATCACAAACTCCGCAGGCTCAGTGCCTTCTATGAAATCCTTCCGCAGGAGACAACTGTGGTTGCGCTCTTTTGCGGTGATCTCGCCGTCGCTGACAATGCCGTAACCCTCGATCACCTGATAGCGGCAGTTGTTCTGATCCAGGAAGATGATCGCACCGGAGGTGTGGGCCATAGGAAGGGCAGTAAATGTCGGCAGCGGCATTTGAGAGGCGTAGTCCTTTTCTTTATGAATGCCGAAGTCAAATTTGTAGTTACAGTTATTTGTCATCCGGGCATCACCGATAAACCAGTCATATAAGATGCCGTCCAAAGCCTTGTAGAACTGGGTATCCGGGGTCTCACCCAGGTAAATACGGTGCTTGGTATAAGCGGTGCGAATCATACCCTGGGCAGGATAATGGACATCACCGGTGGGCGTGGTATCCTCCTGTGCGTTTTCTGCAATCAGGTAAGAGCAGCCTGCCTCGGTGGCGAAGCAGAGAATGCCGTCATTCCAGACAGCGGCAATTTCCTTGCCATTGCAGAATACCTTCATATCCTTTGTCAGATAGGGAGAGGTGATGCTTGCATCGCCGCCTAACTTGCTGTCTATCCGGATAAAACGCAGTTTGCCACCGGCCAGTTCTGCAGTGATCTCAAAAGCGCCACGGGCCAGAAGTTTATCAAACCGTACATCCTTCCAGGCGTCATAATCATTGCAGCGGTGACGGTATTCGCTTACGCTTTCACCATCTCTGTGGAAGCGCTCCCATTCCTTGCTGCCATTAGGCATAGCGGGGAATACCCGAATCACGCCGTTGTAGGACTGGAGGAGCATTTCGTTCACCGCTGCCAACATCTGACCGGTAAACTCCATCATACAAGGGTAGTACAGCGGTTGATGGTGGATCAGACAGTAGTTCATAAACCGGTTGGTTTGCTCTGCGGTGAGACCGTTGGGGCGGAGCATATGGTCAATACCCCGTTCATATAAAAGCCGCATGGCGGTCTGTCCTCTACCCAAACGGGAAGCTGCGGCGGAGATCCAACTGCCGCCGAAAATGCCGGTCTCGCAGTTGTCAATGAGGTAATCCACGGTGTTGCTCAGTTTTTTAAGGGTTTCTCCGTCAGTGGACAGAGGATCAAATTCACCGGTGGGGAAAATGGGCATCAGCATACTGGGATGGCGCAGCCACAGATTATCTGGGGCTTCCAGGGCATCTTTCAGATGTACGCCCCATTTGCCTTCCTTGGAGAAGTAGTAGGGAGGCAACTTGTTCAGTAGATTCTGAACATCTGCAAGCATCGGGTCACTGTCGCCTAAAATTTCTGCCGCCTTCAGTGTGAACTGCAGCATATATTTTACACTGGCGATGGTAATGGTTGTGTTGTGGGAAAGGGCGCCCTGCTCCGGAGAAATGTCCGGATAGACATAGTAAGTGTCGGTATTCTCGTCATATTGGAATAATGCCAGTGTAAACTCGCACAGTTTCTTGAACAGAGGATAGGCGTCTTTGCGAAGATACTCCACATCGCCGCTGTATTCAAACTGATTCCATAAGTATCCTGCGCACCAGGGCCAGGTGCTGTAGTAGTTCTGGGGTGGGAAGTCCAAAGCAACTCCGGGCATATTATGTACATTCTTTGCAAACCGCTCCGCCAGTTCCACATAAGTCAGCAGACCGTCAGAGAAGACCTTGCCCAGGTTCAGACGGTTGCTGGAGAATACGCCGGCATAAGCTGCCTGAATGTTCACATCCCAGTACCAGCGGCTGCCCCAGATGGTGGGATGCCGCACATCCCAAAGACCGTTGAGACCGCAGGCCTGGTGGGTCATATAGCCATTCTCGCCGGAACAGCAATCCAATGCGTATTGGTTTACATAATATATAGTTTCCAGGAATTTATCCGGCAGAGAGATAGAGGAAGTTTGGAAAAACTTTTCCCAGTAAGTCTGATGCTCCTGATAAAGCGCATCCATATCGGCGGTGTCCTCTGCCAATTTTGCGATGCCCTCTTTTAAGGTGTCCGCGTAGCGGTACTGGGTATAAATGCCGGTGCAGATGTAGAAATCTTTTTCGCTTTCGGTAATTTCCACACGGCAGGTGAATTCGTCGTAAGTCAGTTTGCCTTTTGCGCCTATAAGACGGATAACGCCACTGAAAACAAAGGACTTTTCCGGATTCTCAAAGACGCGGGTTGCGGTGTAGCCAAAGGTAGAATCGTCGATCTGGAAAAATTCCACAGAGGGCGGTGCGTAATCCCGGTAAGGCGCCAGGGAGATCTCGAAGGCAGAAAGCAGACCGGTCTCGGTTTGAGAAACTTTATTGATGATGCAATCTTTCCGGGCGGTAATGGTATCCACGGTCAGAGAAACATCGTCTGTTTTTCGGTTGAAACGGATGCAGGCATTTTCCACATAGAGTGTCAGTTCACTGTCACCTTTGTCCAGGCAAGCGGAGGGAATGAAACTGAAATCGCCGGTGGCAGGATGGACACCCATCCACTTTGCGTTTCCGTAATTAGGGTTCTTGTCATATGTAGCCCGGTCAATGCGGTAACTGATGTAGGGCTCATCATCGGTAGGTTGATTCCGGTCGGCCCGCTCAGCAAAAGATCTGTGCCGTGCGCCGGGGTCATCGGAGATGGGGTTGAGCCAGTCTTCCGGCATAGGTTTGCCGTTGGAGGTATAGTAAACCTCGTAATGGTTCATAGGCATAAGAAGTTTATTGTCCTCAAAGTAAAGCATACCACCGAAATTGCTGTTGCCCATGGGCAAAGCGTTGTCCCAGGTGACGGGACAGTTGCGGAAAGGAACGATATGTTTCATCCCAAAACCTCCTGCAAAATGATACTGTTATTGTAAAGAATATTTTTGACTCCGTCAACAGAAAAAGGTGCGTTTTTTGCTGATTTTTGACTGAAATAATATTGTGCATATCGACGATTGTATTTCGTCATAAAATTTGCTATAATGTGGAAAAATTATTGGTAAGGAGGGGCGTTGTGGAAAACAAAAGCCTTTATGGGCGTATCCGGGAAACAGCGGATCGGATCGCCTATTCTGCAGTATATGTTTTTGTTGTGGCGGCTTTGGCGCTGATCGCCAATGTGTGGGCGCTGGATCTTCCGGTTTATACGCTGTATGTGCTGATGGCGGTTTGTATATGTGCCTTCTGTCGGGATCTGCTTCCCATCGCGCCGCTGGTGATCTGCAGCTATATCGCCCCGTCTATTGCCAATAACCCCGGACGGAATCCAGCATCCGTGTTCTATCCGGAACACGGCGGCATTTTTTTGATGGCATTGGCAGGTGTTTTGATTTTGTCACTGATCCTGCGGCTCAGCCTGGACCGGGCGTACGGATTCCGGAAACTGTTTGCTTCCAAACGGCAATTGCTTTGGGGTATGCTGGCCATTGGCGTATCGTATCTTCTTTCCGGTATCGGCGCGGAAGGTTATCTGCCCCTGGCAGGGAAGAATATTTTCTTTGGCCTTTTACAGTTTTTGAGCATCAGCCTGCTGTATCTGATCCTTACCGGCGCTGTGGCGTGGGAAAAAGCGCCCCGTTGGTATCTGCCGCTGATCGGCGTTTGCGTGGGCCTTGTGCTCATCGGTGAACTGTGCAACATCTATGTGATCCAATCGGTGATCGTAGACGGTATCATTGACCGGGTGCGGATCTACACCGGTTGGGGCATGTATAATAATATCGGCGGTATGCTCATTATGATGCTTCCGTTCCCCTTTTACTTTGCCTGCAGAAAGCGTTACGGCTGGGTCAGCATCCCGGCAAGCGCAATTATGCTGATGGGCATTGGTATGACCAGTTCCCGTGGCGCCATTCTCACGGGCCTTTTGATCTATTTCCTCTGTATGTCGCTGACTATCGTCTACGCAGAGGACCACAAGCAGACATTCTGGATCTTTGCCGTGGTGCTGATCACGCTGACAGTGACTTTGATCCTTTGCTGGGAGGAAATATCCCTGCTTTTACAGACGATTCTGACAAAAGGCCTGGAGACCAGCCGAAACGGCATCTTTGCCGAGGGAATGGCGCAGTTCCGCAAGTATCCCATTTTCGGCGGCAGTTTTTATCCCATTGATTATGCGCCGTGGGATTTTTCGGAACTTTCCCGGTTTTCGGATTTCTTCCCACCCAGATGGCACAATACGGTGGTACAACTCCTTGCCTGCTGCGGTGTGTTGGGACTTTTGGCATATCTGTTCCATTGCGTTCAGGTCACACAGATGTTCCTGCGGGAAACATCCCGCTTGAAAGCGATGATCGCCCTTTCTGTACTGGCGTTGATGGTCAGCAGTTTGTTGGATTGCCATTTCTTCAATATCGGCCCGGTGCTGTTTTACTCCGTTGCTTTGGCAGTGGCAGAAAAAATGCCTCCGGACCCGGAAGCGAAAGAATAAAATGATCCCGGATGCAATGCATCCGGGATCATTTTGTTGCTTAGTTTTCAAAATCGGTGTCTTCTGCGGAAACCTCTTCAGCAGGGGCATCTTCACACTCGCACTCGCAGTCGCAGTCACAATCACAGCAGCAACAGCCACCGATCATCTTTTTGAACCAGGCAGAGATCTTATCGCCGTAGGTGATCGCAACATAAACGATGCCGGCAACAGCAGCGACAGCAACTAAAATTTTCCAAATCACATTAAAAACTTTCATCTGAAAGACCTCCATTCATTTATCTTCTGGGTTTATTATATCCAAAAGAAGAAAGAAAAGCAATCCTTTTTTTAAAGGATATAGCCGTACATACCTCTGACACTGACCTCACCGGATTGCACTGTCTGTCGCACCCCATCGGCGGTCTCTACGATCAGTCCGCCATCTGCGTCGATATCCAGCGCTTTGGCATAGGAAACAGAGTCCCCACGAAGAATGCTGATGTCTTTTCCTACGGTAATACAATCCCGGCGATACGCATCCATAAGCGCCGGCTTATTTGAAAGCAGATTTTTGTCCATCTCCCAAAGGGCGCTTATCAGGTCGCCTGCCAACCGGGCAGGTGAAATGTTGTCGCCGGTTGCCAGTTTCAGCGAGGTGACGAAAGACCGCAGATCTTCCGGAAAATCGGAAAGTTCGTGACCGCAGTTGATGCCGATGCCCAAAATGGCGGAATTGACCAAACCATCCTGCAAGGACAGTTCTGTGAGGATACCGCCCAGTTTTCGGTTGCCGATAACCAGGTCATTGGTCCATTTGATGCCCGGACGGATACCGGCGGCGTTTTCCACAGCATTGCAGGCGGCAACGCCGCAGGCGCAGGTTAAGTGCATCAGTTCCTCCGGTTTGCACCGGGGTCGCAGGATCATGGAAAGATAAAGCCCCAAACCGGCAGGGGAGTGGAAACTGCGTCCCATCCGTCCCCGTCCCAGAGTCTGATGACCTGCGATGACCACCGTGCCGTGGGGGGCGCCGGCAGATGATAATTCTTTTGCGTAGGTGTTGGTGGAATCTAAGGTATCAAACCAATACAGAGTGTCCCTGGAGGGACACTCTGCAGGCAGATACGATCTGATCGTTTCTTTCATAAATCAGTCAATATCGTTGATGATCTCTTCAGGCGGTACATCCAGCACTTCCGGGTGACGGAGCAGGGTGCGGTAGTGCTTGAAGAAAGCAGCGTAGTAGTAGCCGTCCACGATCCGCTCATCCAGGACGAATTTCACATCAATATATTTCTTCTGAACAACAGAGCCGTCTTCCTGCGCTTCCAAAGTCCGGCGTTTGCAGCCGAATGCGCCGAATACGGGGATGTTACCGAAGTCGTACAGATGGTGATAAATGGGACGGATGCCCAGAGAACCCATAGAGGTGAAGAACAAACTGCCGTGGAAGGGACTCAGTTCCAGCAGGAACTTGGGCAAAAGACCAAAGTAGTCCAGCAGTTTCAGCAGCCACACCACGAATTTCAGAACCACACCGGGGATCAGGTTCAAATAACCTATCAGGTTATCGATGCCGGAATCCAGTTCCTGGGTGGCCTTGACCTCTTCAATAGCGGCGTTGAGTTTGCGATAAACATCCTCAGCGGTGTCTTTACGGCTGAGATGCACCTTGATGGAAGTATCAGGCGATTCCAGAGTCATCTCTTTCTTAACGACCATACAATATTGGATGTCTTCATTTCTGGAGAAGACTTTCTGTCCGGAGATGAACCGGTTTAACTGCGGATATTTACAAAGACACCGAACATAAGCGGCAAGAAGAACGTGGGTGTAGCCGAAATCTGTCAGACCCTCCCGGCGCTTCTGCCGGATATACCGCTCCACATGGGAGATCTCGAAGGACTCTTCGAAGAGGTTAGAGCAGGTGTTGCGTTCTACCTGGAAGAAGGCAGTGATCTGCGCCATAGGCGCCAGTGTACGGATCTTCCGTCCGTCGGAACGGTCGCCCCAGGTGGGGTGATATTCGCCGTCGGTGTGGATGCGCATAGCAAACACAGCGATCACCAAACCCAATACCATCAGCACATCGGGGACCAGGTAGCGGATAAACTCCCAGTTCCGGGTCAGCAGAACGGTCCGCTCCATATACAAAATGGCGATGCCGGGGAATGCCAACAGAGGCACCAGGATCCAACTGCGACGCCACTTGCCGGCGGTGACACGGGTGTAGGTCAAAGCGATGAACAGCATAATAAAGCCGTAAAGCCAGCCGATCATCGTATCGAACTTGCCGAAATCATAACCTGCAAACACAAAAATGAAATAAATGCAGATCATCCAAACGGAGATAGCAGTTTTGTAGAAATGCTCTTTGCCATTGATGATTGTGACGAGCCCATAGAGCAGGACTGCTACTACTGGCAGAACGATTTGACTCCACACGAACAGCGTATCATCGGACCCTTTCAAACCGATATACACAATGCGGGTCACTGCCGAGCAGACCATGCAAAGGACCATCAACCAGGTCAGCACGCTTTTACGGCTGACAAAAAATGATGTTCTTTTTTCCATAGCGAGAACATTATAACAGATAATCTGACACAACACAAGAAAAAATGAATAAAAAGTGAACGCAAATTTTGCGTTCACTTTTTAGAAAACAGTCGAATATGTTCCGGAGTCGTGCCGCAGCAGCCGCCCAAAAGAGATGCGCCGGCATCCATACAAGCTCCCATTTTTGCGGCAAATTCCTCTGGCGCCATAGGATAGTGGGCAAGACCGTCATCCCCGATCACCGGCTCACCGGCGTTGGGTTTGCAAATGATCGGCCCTTTCATCGTTCTGCGGAGTTTGCTCACAAGACCGGCGGTCAAGTCGCTTAAAGGCACGCAGTTGAATCCCACAGCCGCCGCGCCGGCCTCTTCCAGTTCTTTTAAAACCGGGGCTGCATTTCTTCCGGAAAACAGCGAGCCATCCGGCTGCATGGTAAAGGTATACATCACAGCCCCGGCATTTTCCAGTTCCGCGGCAGTGAGGATCGCCTCCGCTTCAATGGGGTAGAGGAGCGTTTCTGCCGCCAGCAGATCGGCGCCGCCGTCTATAAGCCCTTTGATCTGCCGCCGGTAGTTCTCCACCAACAGGTCAAAATTCCCCTCGTCCCAACTGTCTGTAAAGGCGGCGAGGGTGGTCAAATTGCCCGCCACCAGCACATCCGGCGATACGCTCCGGGTAAGCCCTACCAACTGGGCGTTGATAGCCTCGGTCTGTTTATGCAGAAGTACCCGCTCCAACGCAATGGGCTGGGCTTGAAATGTGGGCGCATAAAGGATCTGACTGCCGGCGGCAACATACTGCCGCTGCAGCGCCACCAGTTTCTCCGGGTTTGCAAGGATCCATTCCTCGGTACAACAGCCCCGGGGCATTCCGGCTTTCATCAGATTGGAGCCGGTAGCGCCGTCCAAAAAATGCAGACCGTTTTGGATTTTCTCGTGAAATTGTCCTCTTGTCAGCAAAATGATCACCTCATCGTATAGTAAGGATATTATACGGCAAAATTATCTGTATTGCAATTGACGGAAGAAAAAAAGTTTGATAATATAGGGAAAAACCGAAAAGGAGAACCATAATGAAAAAATCTGTTTTGCGGGAATACGCCCGCTTGATCGTCCGTTGCGGCGTCAATGTGCAAAAAGGCCAGGAAGTGATGATCTATGCCGATCTGGATCAGCCGGAATTTGTGGCAATGGTGGCAGACGAGGCTTATAAGGCCAAGGCAAAGAAAGTCATCGTGGAGTGGAACTACCAGCCCCTGCAGAAGATCCACGTCCGTCACCAGAGCGTGACGACCATGGGTACAGTGCCCCAGTGGCAGCAGGCCCGTCAGCAGCATTTTTGCGATGTGATGCCCTGCCGTATTCACCTGATCTCTGAAGATCCGGACGGTCTGAAGGGTATCAATATGGCGAAAATGGCAAAGGCACGGAAAATGAGTTACCCCATTTTGAAGCCTTATATCGACAAGCGGGAGGGCGCGCAGCAGTGGTGCATCGCCGCTGTTCCCGGCAAAGCCTGGGCAAAGAAAGTGTTCCCCGGCGAGCGGACAAGTGTGGCTGTGGAAAAACTTTGGGAAGCGATCCTCTCTACCTCCCGTGTGGACGAGGACCCCATCGCCGCTTGGGAAAAGCACAATAAGGACCTCCACGACAGATGCGAATATCTGAACGCGCTGGGCATCGAGAGTCTCCACTATACCGCGGATAACGGCACAGACCTGACGGTGGGTATGATTCCCCAGGCCCGGTTCTGCGGCGGCGCAGAGGTCAGCCGGCAGAAGATCACTTTCAATCCCAATATCCCCTCCGAAGAGTGCTTCATCTCTCCCATGAAGGGCAAGGCAGAGGGCATCGTGTACTCCACCAAGCCCCTTTCCTACCACGGCCAACTGATCGACAAGTTCTCCATTCGTTTTGAAAAC
>CALBJG010000096.1 GCA_937892865.1 uncultured Clostridia bacterium | reverse complement strand
GATAAACATCGTAGGAACGCCGTTAAAACAAGTGATCCGCTCCTGATTGATACAGGCAAGAGAGGATTTTGCGGAGAAATAGGGCATGGGGCACATAGTTGCGCCGTGGGTCATAGAGGATGTCATGGAGAGGGTCATACCGAAGCAGTGGAACATAGGCACCTGGATCATCATCCGGTCTGCAGTGGAAAGGCCCATACGGTCACCGATACACTTACCGTTATTGACCACATTGTAGTGGGTCAGCATAACGCCCTTGGGGAAACCGGTAGTACCGGATGTGTACTGCATATTACACACATCATCCGGGCGCACTGCAGCGGCCATTTGCGCCACTTGTTCCCGGCTGACCAGTTCGTATCTTGCCATCGCCTCGTCGAATGTCAAACAGCCGGGCTGTTTGAAGCCAACAGTGATAACATTACGCAGGAAAGGCAATTTCTTGCAATGGAGAGGCTCCCCTGCTTTTGTGTTGGCGATCTCCGGGCAAAGTTCATTGATGATCGCCTTATAATCGGAATCCAGGCACTCCTCGATCATCACCAAAGTGTGGGTGTCAGATTGCCGGAGCAAGTACTCCGCCTCATGGATCTTATAGGCTGTGTTTACGGTAACCAGCACTGCGCCGATCTTTGTGGCTGCCCAGAAAGTAATATACCAGGCAGGTACGTTGGTCGCCCAAACAGCCACTTTCGAGCCGGCTTTCACGCCCAAAGACACCAACGCCCGGGCAAACCGATCCACATCTTCCCGGAATTGTGCATAGGTGCGGGTATAGTCCAGAGTGGTGTATTTAAAGCAATACTGATCCGGGAACTCCTCTGCCACCCGGTCCAGCACCTGGGGGAATGTCAGATCGATCAGTTCGTCTTTCTTCCAGATATACTGCCCCGTACCATCGTGGTTGGGATAGAGTTTTTTCTTCATACCCCGGGTGGAGTGGAAGCGGGACATATAGTTTACAAAATACGGGAAAATGACCTCCGGGTCCTGCAGATCCTCCAGCCACTCCGGCTTCCATTCCAAAGAGATGAAGCCGTCGTAATTCACAGAGGACAGCGCCCGCATCACATCGTCAATGGGCATTGTACCCTCGCCGATCAACTGATATGTTCCGGCATCGTCGGAATCACGCAAATGCACATGGGCAACATAAGCGCCCAAATTCTTGATCGTGGTGTCACCGCTCTCCCCAAAATCGCGGTATGGGTGGTGTACATCCCACAAAGCAGCCAAATGGTCGCTGGCAAACTGGTTCAAAAGCGCACGGAGTCTGGCAGTGTCGGCATAGATACCGCTGGTTTTCAGCAAAACGGTCACCCCTGCCGCTTCTGCAACGGGCAACAACGCATTCAGTTTGCGAATTACTTCTTCTTCCCTGTCCTGCAAAGCGCAGGCCACAACATAGTCCACCTTGGTGTTGTGAGCGACCTCGATCAGATTGCAAAGTGTCGTAACTGCAGTATCGTCTGTGGAAAGGTCGCAGGAAGTATCAAAGCAAGGGATCGAAAGTTTCTTTTCCCGTAACTGGCGGACGGTCGCGGCTGTCTGATATTTATGGAACGGACCGGAGCGATCCAGCAGCGGATCAAACTTTGGCAGGTTGTAAACTTCTACGCCGGAAAAGCCCATATTCAAGGCTGTATCCAGCATTTCCTCCCAAGAAAGGCCCGGCCAACCGCGGGTTGAAAAGGAGAGTTTCATACTTCTTCCTCCTCATAAAGGATTTTGTTCAATGCTGACAGGTATGCCCGGATACCGGCGCCCACAATATCTGTGGAAATACCTCTGCCGGAATAGACCTTACCGCCGGCCCGGAGTTTGACCACGGTCTGACCCATAGCCTCACGTCCCTCGGTAACTGCCTGGAGTTGGAAATCGTCCAACTCATAGTGGCAACCGGTGATCTTTTCAATGGCGAGGAACGCCGCATCGATGGAACCGTCACCGATATATACGCCCTCCACCGGCTGACCGTCTTTCAACAGTTTGATATGGGCTGTGGCGGAAATGGTATTGCCGGAAGTGATCACATATGTATCTAATTGGTAAGTGGCAGGTACCTGCATTGCGGCGGAAGCAACAATGGCATCCAGTTCTTTGGTGCTGACCTTATCTTTCTTGTTTGCGATCTGCCGGAATGCCTCGTATACCTTGGAAACATCTTCTTCAGACAGGTCATAGCCCATCATTTCCACCGTTTTGGCAACTGCGGCGATATCATCGTGGACGGTCAGATAAATGCCGGTATCCTCTTGATCAACTGCCGTTTGGGCTGTTTTTCCGGTCTGGCACATCCAGGCGATCTGATCCACAGTACGGCTCAACTGAGTCACATTGACATTGCAGGAAACGCCCATTGCATCGCCCTTGGCGGCAAGCACCCGGGCAACATTGGCAAGGCTGGCATTGTTTAATGGATAGCCTGCCACTTTCAGTTCGTTGACACCCTCCCCCGCTGCCGCGATGACGCAGGCATCTGCCATAGAAAGGGTATTTACGCAGGCAACGCCCACATGAACCGTTTTCAAATCGGGTGCAGCCTGATACAGTGTCTGAATAAAGGTTGCAAATTCAGAGGGCAGCATCGTGCCGGCAGTATCGCAAAGAGTGACCGTCGTTGCGCCGGCGCTGATAGCCGTGTTCAGCATTTCGACCAAATAAGCTGTATCGGCGCGGGTAGCATCGTCCGCCACAAACTCCACATCACTGCACAGCGCCTTACACGCTGCAACGGTACTGCTGACAGCAGCCAGCATCGCCTCCGGCTTTTTATGGAAGAGATACTCCATCTGCACGGAACTGGCAGGCGCGCACACCTGTAATCTGGGCTTTTGCGCCAGTTGCAATGCCGCCCAGACATTTTTGACGCTTTCCTCGCTCAATTCCACGGGAACAGCAACGGTGCTGTTTGTCACAACCGCAGAAACAGACTTGATCCGCAGAGAGTCGATCCGGGGATTCCCGATCCCCTCCAACTCGATCACATCCACACCGGATCTGTCAAGTAGTTTCGCCAGTTCGATTTTTTCTTTAAAGGACAGAGAAAACCCCTCTGCTACCTGCTTCATCGTTACATCGCTGATACGGACATTTTTCATAACAAACAACTCCTTTTATTAAAAAGAAAATCCCTGAGGCAATCTTGCCTCAGGGACGAATTTACATTCGCGGTACCACCCTGATTATCTTCTGCAAAGAAGATCACTCTTCGGACTCCAACAAGTCCTATCTCTGTAACGGGAGAACCCGGATCTCATTACTCAAAGTATTTTCACAAGATCGACTCAGGAATCAGATCGCCAACACCTTCCGCACCGGCTCGCACCATCCGCCGGCTCTCTGTAACTTTCAGTAAAGGCAAATTTTCCATCGCTGTCTTTTCTTATCCGATTGTAGTCATTTAACCATAAACTGCCCATTTTGTCAATAATATTTTTAAGATAAACCCATTTTTGCGATTTTGCACAAAAACGGGAATTATATCGGGAGAATCTTCGTCAGAAATACATTTGACTTTTCCTGGCGGACATTGTATAATAGCGTCAATATAGAAAAAGGCTGTGACGAAGACGGTCCGGCGATCCGTGATTACAGAGAGTCAACGGTTGGTGTGAGTTGACAGATCGGTGCCATCAGACCCATCACTTCCGAGCCGAAGCGCCGAGCATTTGCCAGGCACTTCCGTTTGTCCGCGTTAAGGAATAGCGCTTGTTGGAGCGTGAAGGGGCAGTGTATACTGCAATTTGAGTGGTACCGCGGGTTTAACTCGTCTCAAGGATCTTTCTTGAGGCGTTTTTTTATTTTCAGAAAGGAGATTTACCTATGACAAATGCCAACACCTCTTTACAACTTATGGACATTGCGACCCGTATCAGAGGTATGCGGGAAATTTTAGGCTACAGCATGCAAAAGATGGCTGAACTGACGGAGGTTACGGAAGAGATTTATCATCAGTATGAATCCGGCGGGGTAGATCTTCCTTTTACTTTTCTGCATAAGTGCGCCAAAGTTTTTGGCGTTGAGATCACGGTTTTGCTGGAAGGCCGCAGCGCAAAACTCTCCGGCTATACCGTCACCCGCCGGGGCAAGGGTCTGGTCACCGCCAGCGAAGACGGCATCACCATTCAGGACATGGCCCCCATGTTCCGCAAAAAGCTGGCCACCC
>CALBJG010000095.1 GCA_937892865.1 uncultured Clostridia bacterium | reverse complement strand
GTCTTCCGGATGGCGTCCAAAGTAGAGGTCTTACCGTGGTCAACGTGACCCATAACCACAACAACGGGGGCGCGGGTGACCAGTTCTTCTGCGGTATCCTCGTGATCGTCGATGATCCGCTCTTCGATGGTGACGGTGATCTCCTTTTCTACCTTGCAGCCCAGTTCCACGGCTACAAATTCGGCGGTGTCAAAGTCGATGGTCTGGTTGATACCTGCCATCACGCCGTTGCCCATCAGGCACTTAATGACCTCGCCGGCGGTCTTCTTCATCCGGGAAGCCAGTTCGCCAACGGTGATCTCCTCGGGGATCTTAACGGTAACAGGGGCTTTTCTTGCCACCTCCATCTGCAGGCGGCGGAGTTTCTCCTGCTCCTCATTACGGGCCTTATTGCCCTTGAATTTATTGTCTTTCTTGTTCTGCTGCTGACCCTTTTTGCCGAACTTCTGCTTACCGCCCTGGTAGTTCTGGACACGCTCGGAGACCAGGTTATCCACATCGTCGAAACGGCGGGTATTCACCTGCACAGCAGAGGTATCCACCACCCGGCGCTCCCGTCTACGCTCCGGCTCTGCGGGTTTTGCGGGTTTCTCGGGCTTGGGCTGGGCGGCAGGCTGGGCAGCAGGTTTTTCTGCCTTGGGAGCGGCGGGTTTTTCTGCTTTGGGCTCTGCCTTGGGGGCTTCTTCTGCCTTAGGCTCCGGCTTGGGCTCTTCTTTCTTCGGCGCAGGCTGCACCGCAAAGACCACTGCCAGAGATTCGATCTGATTCTCCTGGGTAATATAGTCGAACAGCACATTCAGTTCTTCCTCGGTAAGAACCTGGGTGTTGGACTTGGGTTTTTCAAAGAACTTGCCCATGATCTCGGCGATCTCCTTGGGTTGCATACCAAAGTCGGCGGCCAGTTCTTTCAAACGATACTTCACTAAACTCATATTCGCACCTCCACAATCATTGCTTCTTTCCATCCGCGCCGCGGTGTGTGCGACCACGCTGCTTGTTACGCTGATGGGCCTTTGCTTCGGATTGCCGCTGCTGTACCCGTTTCGTGCGGGTCTGCAGGTCTTCCAAAGCGGCTTGATATAACTGGGGCTGTCCCAGCGCTTTTACAAATGCCAATGCCAGGGCAGGGTCGGTAAAAGCGGCTACCGCCAATGCGGTACGGCCGATGGCCTCGCCCAACTGATCTTTGGTAAAGGGAACACGGATGCACTGCTGCTGGGTACCTGCCACAAAACTCTGGGCTCTGCGCCAGGTATGGTCTGTGGCATCGGAGGCCACCACGATCAGCCGCGCCTTTTGGGCTCTGGCTGCCGCGCCTACCGGTTCTTCTCCCAATTCGATACGCCCTGCCTTTCGGGCAAGGGCCATATAATTCAGCGCCTTATCCAACGGTCTCCCCCATTTCTTTTTCCAAACGGTCGTAAACTTCCTCGGGGATCGGCACTTCCAGGCTCCGTTCCAACGCCTTGGACCGGCGGGCCTGCTTCAGGCAGGCAGGATCGGGGCAAAGATATGCGCCTCTGCCGTTGAGTTTGCCGCTGAAGTCCAGGCTGACATTACCGTCTGTGCCACGGACTACACGGATCAGTTCTCTCTTGGCTTTCCGTTCACGGCAGCCCATACACTGCCGTTGGGGTATTTTCTTCTGCATAATGGACCACCTTTTCAGAAATTTAAAAAATCAATTAAACATTTGTCTGGGATTCGGGCTTAATATCGATCTTATAGCCGGTGAGCCGGGCGGCCAGGCGGGCATTTTGACCCTCCTTGCCGATGGCAAGGCTCAACTGATTGTCCGGTACGATGACCTGGCAGGCCTTTTGGCCGGGTACCAGGGTAACGCTTAATACATCTGCGGGGCTGAGAGCGGCACGGACATATTCGCAGGGATCTTCGCTCCATACCACGATATCGATCTTCTCACCGCACAGTTCTTCCACAACTGCGCCCACACGGCCGCCTCTGGGACCGACGCAAGCGCCTACGGGATCCACATCTTCCACTGCGGCGCGGACAGCGATCTTGCTCCGGGAACCGGGTTCACGGGCGATGTTGCGGATCTCCACCTGACCGTCAGCGATCTCGGGAGTTTCCAGTTCAAACAGACGGCGGACCAGGTTGGGGTGGGTACGGGATACCTGCACCAGAGGACCGCGGGTTGCCTGGCGAACATCCAGCACATAAACACGGATCATATCCCCGGGGACAAATTCCTCGCCGGGGATCTGCTCGCCGGCGCGAAGCACCGCATCGGACTGCTCGTTACCCTGACCCACACGGACGAACACATCGCCGGTGGGGTCAACACGCAGGACGGTGCCGGTGAGCATCTCCTGGGCTTTGGAAGAATAACTTTCGTAAATCGCGCCGCGCTCTGCCTCACGGATACCCTGAATGACCACCTGCTTGGCAGTCTGGGCGGCGATGCGGCCGAATTTCTGAATGTCAACGCTGATGGAAATGTTATCGCCGGGCTTGACATTGGGGTCATAATTCCTGGCGGCATCCATATGGATCTGGATAGCGGGGTCTTCCACTTCTTCCACAGCGGTTTTGACCTGATACATAAACAGGCCTTTTTCGCTTAAGTCAACCACAACATTTTCAGCGGGGATGTCCCGATGATCCTCCCGGTCCTTCCGGTAGGCGTTGGTCAGCGCCTGCTTCAGACGCTCCA
>CALBJG010000094.1 GCA_937892865.1 uncultured Clostridia bacterium | reverse complement strand
AGATTCGCGTTGGTAACGAATTGCCCGTCGGGGCATCCCGACAAACCGGAATTTGAAGGAGAATGATATGGAATTAGACAAGGATCTACAAGCCCGGCAGGAGGCGCGGCTGCTGGCAAAGCAGGCCCAGACGGCGCAAACCGCCCTTGCCCAAATGTCCCAGGGGCAACTGGATAAGATCGTAGAAAGCATTGCCAAAGAATTTGCCTCCCACGCATCGGCCTTGGCGGAACAGGCTGTCCGGGAGACCGGTTTCGGCAATGTGAAAGATAAGACCACCAAAAATGAATTTGCATCCAATACCGTTTTTGATGCCGTCCGGGAAATGAAATGCGTAGGCGTATTAAATGAAAGTCCCAAGGAAAAACTATGGGAGATCGGTGTGCCAGTGGGCGTCATCGCCGCCATCGTCCCCAGCACCAACCCCACATCCACTGTCTGTTACAAGGCGATCATCGCCTTAAAAGCCGGTAACAGCATCGTATTTTCTCCCCATCCCAAAGCCCTTGCCTGCACATTGCAGGCATCAAAGATCGTAGCCGAAGCGGCAGAAAAGGCAGGCGCGCCGGCAGGGAGTATCGGCTGTCTGACCATTCCCTCTATGGCAGGCTGTCAGGAACTGATGAGCGCAAAGGAAGTACAACTGATTCTTGCCACCGGCGGCCCCAATATGGTCCGGGCGGCATACTCTTCCGGAAAGCCTGCCATCGGCGTGGGCGCCGGCAACGGCCCTGCCTATATCCACCGCTCTGCCAATATTGAACACGCCATTTCCTGCATTCTTCGCTCCAAGACCTTTGACAACGGCACGGTCTGCGCCTCGGAACAGAGTATCATTGTGGAAAAATGCACAGAAGAGGCTGTTCGGAAAGAGGCAGCGCGCCAGGGCTTTTACTTTATGTCCACAGAGGAGGCAGGCCGCCTTGCCAAACTGCTTTTTAAGCCCAACGGCGCGCTGAATCCGGAGATCGTAGGCAAAGATGCCCGGACCCTTGCCCAGATGGCAGGTTTTTCTGTGCCGGAGTTTGTAAAAATCCTGGTCGCCAAAGAGCAGGAGGCAGGCCCAACCCGTCCCTATTCTATGGAAAAACTCTGCCCGGTGTTAGCGTTTTTCGTGATGGACAACGAAGACGCTGTTCTTTCCAAGGCAGTGGAAGTGCTTCGCCACGAGGGCAGCGGTCACACCTTCGCTATGCACGCGGAAGATACCGATGTGGTTCGGAAATTTGCATTACAGATCCCCGTTTCCCGTTTTCCGGTGAATACCCCGGCGGCTTTGGGCGGCATCGGCGCGACTACCGCTCTGTTCCCGGCGCTGACTTTGGGATGCGGCGCGGTAGGCGGCAGTTCCACATCCAACAACATCTCCCCTTTGGACTTGATCAACATTCGCCGGGTGGCCTGGGATGCGAAAGATGCCCCCAGCCAGCAGGTGGCTGTGGATGAAAAACTGGTAGATCTCATTGCTTCCAAAATTTTGGAAAAATTACAGTAAGGAGTTAATTTTATGAACACCAATTCTTTAGGTATGATCGAAACAAAAGGTCTCATCGGCGCCATTGAAGCCGCCGACGCAATGGTAAAATCCGCAAATGTACAACTGGTTGGGAAAGAGCAGGTGGGCGGCGGTCTTGTAACCGTTATGGTCCGGGGCGATGTGGGCGCTGTGAAAGCCGCCACCGATGCCGGCGCTGCCGCCGCGGAAAAAGTGGGCGAACTGATCAGCGTACACGTGATCGCCCGCCCCCACACAGAAGTTGATAACATTCTGCCCCACGGCAAAGCCGGCGGCAGCGCCGCCGCAGGCAAATAATGCTCTACGATGTAACGGCGGTCAAAGCCAACATCCGCAACCGGGAGGGAAAGCGGATCTTCTATCTGGCAAAAGGCGATCAACTGACATCTTCCGCCCGGGACTGGCTTTCCCGGGAGCGGATCGCCATTTTGCCTGCTACAGATGCTAAACCGGAGCGTTATCCCATCCTCTCCGGTGGCTTTACGGAAGAAAAGCCGGAGCATATGACCCACTTAAACGGCGATGTTTTGGTGCCCAAGACCCACCCCCGGATCACCTTTCGTGGGGCTATGGACACATTGGAAAGTTTGCTGCTGCTATGTCAGACGGAAGATCCTGCTTTGCAAAAACACATAGAAGAGATCCTGGATCTTGCCCGGAATGTGATCAAGTGGGATGTGCTGGAAATGCCGGCGGAAGAAGCGCCCCTTTGCGGTCTTACGGAAGATCAGATCCGCCAGCACAGCCATTTCCCCCAGGCGCACTACGGACAGCCCCATTTTATGCCGTCCTTTGGGGATAGCCCCATCCTTTTGCAGTTAAACCGGGCAAGGTGCGCCGCCCGGCAGGCAGAACTCCTTGCCTTCCACGCCTTTTCTGACCGGGACGGCAATCCTACAAGACCGGATCTTTTGCGTATACTCAACCGCCTAAGCAGTATGCTCTATATCTTAATGATCCGGGAAAAAGCAAAAACCAGGAGTTGAGACTATGGAATTGGATTCTCTGACCCAGCAGGTACTATCCCGGATCTTTATCCCTTTAGAGGCTTCCGGGCGGCATGTGCATGTAACAGAAGCCCAGGCGCAAGTTCTGTTCGGTCACCGGCTGACCCCAAAACGCCCGCTGTCCCAACCGGGGCAATATCTTGCCAATGAACGGCTGACGGTTATCGGCCCCAAAGGGGAATTTCAGAATGTGGCTGTCCTGGGTCCGGAGCGGAAAGAGGGTCAGGTGGAGATCTCTCTGACCGATGCCAAGACTTTAGGGGTCACGCCCCCGGTGCGGCTTTCCGGAAACGTGGAAAAATCCCCGGGCATTACGTTAAAAGGGTCTATGGGACAAGTATCTTTGTCCCAGGGGGTCATCGCCGCCCAGCGGCACATTCATATGACACCGGAAGATGCCGCCCGGTTTGATGTTACCGACAAGCAGACCGTCCGTTTGCAGACTTTTACGGAACGACCGCTGATTTTTGATGATGTGGTGGTGCGGGTAAGCAAGAACTTTGCCACCTTTGTCCACCTGGATTACGATGAAGCCAACGCCTGCGGTTTTCAAAACGGAGATTGGGGGCGGATCGTGAAATGAGAGCGTTGCTGATAGGAAAAGAGCCTATGGCTTTGAGCGGCTATACGTTCGTTTCCGAGGGCGCATATGATGCGGTGGTCATCGGCTCGCTGACCCTGGGGCAACTGCTCCATTTTGACAATGAGCAGGCGCTTTCTGCCCTGGCAGAGGGAAAAAGCGTCGTCCTTTACACCCCGGGTCTGCCGGAATGTCCTAAAAACCGGGGGCTTTCCGCCACCCTTGCCGCCAAACGGCGGGAACTGAAAAACTGGGGCATCGTATTTACCGATGGGGCGCAGAAACGGCTGATCACCGCCCAGGAAGCCCGGCAGATGCGTCTTTCCGGGGCGCAGCCTGCCCCCGGCGCTGTGATGACACCTTTGGCAAAGGAGATTTTGGAACAGTTATGAAAATCGGAACAGTAACCGGCTCGGTATGGGCCACCAGAAAGGCGGCCTGCCTGCAGGGGCAGACCTTTTTGGTGGTGAATACCGGCTGTGAAGAATTGGTGGCGGCGGATCAGGTGGGGGCAGGACCCGGTGACCGGGTGCTGCTGGTCACGGGCACCGCGGCATCCAAGTTCTGCATGGACGCGCCGGTGGACGCGGTGGTGGTGGGGATCATGGACCCCAACGGAGGAAAAGGCTGATGGGCAATATGGAATTTGATAAGGATCTGGCGGCCCGGCAGGAGGCCAGAGATCTGGCGGAAAAAGCCCGGCAGGCCCAGAAAATACTGGCTTCTTTCCCTCAGGAAAAGCTGGATGCCATTGTGGAGGCCATGGCGAAAGCCTTCTGTGAGGCATCCGGAGAATTGGCGGAGCTGGCCGTTCAGGAAACGGGCTTTGGCAACGCAAAAGATAAAACTGTCAAGAATCAGTTTGCTTCCCGGACGGTGGCGGATGCGGTACGGGGAATGAAGACGGTGGGTATTCTGTCGGAGCAGGACAAGTACTGGGAAATCGGCGTTCCGGTGGGTGTGATCGCCGCCATCGTACCCAGCACCAATCCC
>CALBJG010000093.1 GCA_937892865.1 uncultured Clostridia bacterium | reverse complement strand
CCCTGCGTCTGCGTGACCATGACCCCGCAGAGCTGGCCTTCTACTCCCGCGCTACCACCGATATCGAGTATCAGTTCCCCTTCGGCAACGGCTGGGGCGAACTGTGGGGCATTGCCGACCGTACCGACTACGACCTGGGCCGCCATCAGGAGGCTTCCGGCAAGAAACTGACCTATTTCGATCAGGAGCGGAACGAGCACTACATTCCCTATGTCATCGAGCCTTCTCTGGGCTGTGACCGTGTGGCGCTGGCATTCCTGTGCGAGGCTTACGATGAGGAAGTGGTCGGTCAGGATAAGAACGGCAAGGACGATGTTCGTACGGTCCTGCGTCTGCACCCCGCGCTGGCGCCCTTTAAGGCTGCTATCCTGCCTCTTTCCAAGAAATTAAGCCCCAAGGCAGAAGAGATCTACCGCGAACTGCGTAAGGACTTTATGGTGGACTTTGACGATGCCGGTTCTATCGGCAAGCGTTACCGCCGGGAAGACGAGATCGGCACACCCTTGTGTATTACCGTGGACTTCCAGACCGTGGGCGACGAAACGACCGAAGCCGACAACTGCGTTACCGTCCGTGACCGTGACACTATGGAGCAGGTCCGCGTCCCCATCGCTGAACTGAAAGACTATATCGCCAAGAAGTGTGAATTCTAATATGGAACTAAAAACCGGAGCAGTGTTGCTCCGGTTTTTATATTGACACGATTAAAACGACTTTGTTATACTATATATGTAAGAAACCTAGCAAAACAGTTGAAAATGGTAGGTTGTTAATTGTTGCTTGATCTTGAAGAAGGGATGTGCTTTTATGAGACGGATATTGTTTTTTCTAATCGTTGCTGCTGCAATGCTGTTATCTTCCTGCGCACCTGCGGTAACAGACCCGACCGGCGACCCGGGAACAACGGATAGTCAGAGTGTCGTGTCTGACACCCAACCTGCCGATGAAGATCCCGCCTGGCTGGTCAAATATGATGAAGAACAACTGTCTTATAAGGAGTACTTCTCAAAGCCAAGGGAGTTTACATCCGGAATTCCAAACCAGTGGGAGATCTGCCAATGCCAAAACGCCACCGGTAGCGATGAAAAATACGCGCTGTGTTTGGATGAACTTGGCTTCTTCGTGGTGAAATTCTGCGGGGAGGATCAGCCAACTGTGTTGCGCGGAAACCGCGCTCTGGATAAAACAGAGTTTGTTTGGAATTCAGGACATGAACCTTTCCCGGTGGTCTGGGATGTTCCTGACAGTCAGAAATTGTGGAAGCAGATAGATGTCTATCTTTCCGACGGTGCGTATGCTTACTGTGTGCGCAATCAAAATGAGATCATTTCTGTGGATTTATACACTGGAGAAGTCAAGACACTGGTTAGCGGCGTCTCCATTCCCGTCGCACACGAAGATTGCATTGGCTTGTATGACCGGACACTCCTTTACATTACCCAGCACGAAGACAAGATCCATATCAACCGGTTGTATCTGCCTGAAATGATCAACGATGTCCTCTATACAGATATTTCCGTCGATGCTTTTGTTTGCGACTTCCAACTGGGTTATCCCGCAAGCGACACCCTTTATTGGCGGATATTCAATGAGGAGCGGATCAGTCGGGTGTTGGAAGTTTTGGCAGACCCGAACAGTGATTACAGAAGATACATTCCCAAGCCGGATGAACTCTGGGGAAAGACGGACATTGCCGCCGTTGCCGCCCACGAGAGTTTTATGACATTGGCGCAAATGATAGAACTGATCGAAGAAAAACCGGCGATGCTTGATTGCTATTATTATATTTCTCAGGATTCCGTCATAGAGAATGTTCGTTGGTGGAGTCCCCAAGAATGACGATTTGTACATCACCCACATCCCCCGCCACTTGTGGCGGGGGATCTATATAATGTATAGAACAGAAAGATTATGGCAGCAGGGCATTGAGGTTACGTCCTGTGGGATCAAGAGCGCCCCGCGCAGGCGTTTTTTCAAAGTGGCTGTCCAGCCGGGATTTTTGCGTTAAAGTGGATTTGCATTTCCGCGAAACCTATGCTATAATACCTCCAATCTTAAAAACGAAGGGGTGAATTGCGTGAGAACCTTTGCAAAAGCCAACAAACTGGAAAATGTCCTTTACGATGTCCGCGGACCGGTGGTGGACGAAGCGGCGCATATGGAAGAGTTAGGTAAAACCATTCTGAAACTGAACATCGGCAACCCTGCGCCCTTTGGCTTTAATGCGCCGGAGGAAGTGATCCAGGATATGCGTGACAACATCGCATCCTCCCAGGGGTATTCTGACTCCCGCGGTATTTTCTCTGCCCGGAAGGCAATCATGCAGTATGCCCAGATCAAGAAAATCCCCAATGTCACCATGAAAGATGTGTTCACCGGTAACGGCGCAAGCGAATTGATCCAACTGTCGCTGAATGCGCTGCTAAATTCCGGCGATGAGGTAATGATCCCCAGCCCTGATTATCCTTTGTGGACGGCCTGCACCAACTTGGCAGGCGGCACGGCTGTGCATTATATCTGTGATGAGCAGTCTGACTGGTATCCCGACATTGCCGACATTGAGAGCAAGATCACGCCCAAGACCAAGGCGATCGTGGTTATCAACCCCAACAACCCCACCGGTGCGCTGTATCCCAGGGAACTGCTGGAGAAAATCGTGGATATTGCCCGTCGCCATGAACTGATCATTTTCTCTGACGAAATTTATGACCGCCTTGTTATGGACGGCGAGCAGCACATCTCTACCGCGTCCTTGGCACCGGACCTGTTTTGCGTTACCTTCAGCGGTCTGAGCAAGTCTCATATGGCATGCGGTTTCCGGGTAGGCTGGATGATCCTCTCCGGCAATAAGGCTCTGGCGGAGGACTACATAGCCGGCATCAATATGCTCTCCAATATGCGCCTTTGCTCCAATGTCCCCGGACAGTCCATTATTCAGACTGCCTTGGGCGGCTACCAGAGTGTCAACGAGTACATCGTTCCCGGCGGTCGCGTCTACGAGCAACGGGAATTTATCTACAAGGCGATCAACGATATCCCCGGTTTGTCGGCGGTAAAACCGAAGGCTGCATTCTATCTGTTCCCCAAGATCGACGCCAAGAAGTTTAATATCCTGGACGACCAGCAGTTTGCATTGGACTTCCTTCGGGAGAAACGGGTGCTGATCGTGCCGGGCAGCGGTTTTAATTGGAAACAGCCGGATCATTTCCGAATTGTTTACCTGCCCCGGATCGAGGTTTTGAGTGAGGCTGTGGAAAAACTGGATGAATTCCTCAGTACTTACCGTCAAAAGTAAGAAAAACTGTCCAAGTTTAGGCTTGGGCAGTTTTTGTATGTGAATGTATAAAACAAAAAAGATAGGGCAATACTCCCGGCAAAGGGAGGGATTCCATGAAAGTCAAGGAAATTATGACGAAAAATGTGGTCACTGTTGCGCCGGAGGAGTCGGTGGAGGTGGCAGCCAGGACACTGACACAATATAATATCGGCGTGCTGCCGGTATGCAGCGCCGGGGGCAAACTTTGCGGTATGGTCACAGACCGGGATCTGGTGACCCGGTGCATCGCTTCCAACCGAAACCCGGGTCAAACAACTGTACGGGATGTGATGACCGGACAGGTGATCTCTGCCCAACCGGATATGGACATTGGCGTGGCAGCGCATCTGATGGGCAGACAGCAGGTACGCAGACTCCCGGTGTTGGATAACGGCAAACTATGCGGAATGATTAGCCTGGGGGATATGGCTTGCCGGGAGGGCAGCGTAATGGACGCGG
>CALBJG010000092.1 GCA_937892865.1 uncultured Clostridia bacterium | reverse complement strand
GTCATATCCCGCTTGACCAATGACCCGACCCCCATTGATCTGCCTGCTTATAAAAAGCAGGTAAGGGCGCATCTTGCTGCGATCTATCCGGAAAATGCCGGGGATTTTACCCAGGCGCTGATGGAACTGGGCGCAACTCTGTGCGGACCAAACCGGAAACCGGAATGTACTTTGTGCCCCTGTAAAGATTTTTGTAAGGGCAGGGAAACGGGAACTGCGGAAACACTTCCAGTGAAACTGCCAAAGAAAGGCAGAAAAGAAGAGGACCTTACCGTTTTTATTCTTCGCTGTGGCGATACCTATGCTGTGGAAAAACGCCCGGATAGGGGATTGCTGGCAGGCCTATGGCAGTTTCCGAACATTCCGAACAAGTTGGATACAGAAGCAGCCTTGAAAGCAGTAGAAAAATTGGGATCACGCCCGAAAGACATATACCGCCAAGTGGACAAGATCCACATTTTTACCCATATCCAATGGAATATGCGAGGAATATATTTAGAGGTTTCCGAGCAGAATAGCCAATACCGCTGGCTCACAGCAGACCAGATAGATGCAGAGGCTGCATTGCCTACGGCATTTCGACAATTTTGGGTTGAGATCAAATAAACACATCGCCGTCCGTAAGGGCGGCGATTTCCCATATCTTGTGGTATGCCTTGACTTTACGCCACAAAATATGTATAATAAAATCGTTAAATTCTGTACGTTTGGCAGGTAGAAAAAATGGCAAAAACGATTAAGCAAGAATACGGTAACTCCAGTATTTCTATGCTCAAAGGCGAAGACAGAGTGCGTAAGCGCCCTGCGGTCATCTTTGGCTCTGACGACCTGGAGGGCTGTAAGCACGCCGTGTTTGAGATCCTCTCCAACGCGATCGACGAAGCAAGAGAAGGTCACGGCGATACCATCATCGTTACCCGCTATGAAGACCTCTCTGTGGAAGTGGAGGACTTTGGCCGCGGCTGTCCTGTGGACTATAACGAAAAAGAAAAGCGCTATAACTGGGAACTGGTTTTCTGCGAAATGTACGCCGGCGGCAAGTATGGCGAAAACGGCGAGAACTACGAGTACTCTCTGGGCCTCAACGGCTTGGGTTCCTGCGCGACCCAGTATGCTTCTGAATTCTTTGACGCAACCATTCGCCGTGACGGTTTCCGGTATGATCTGCATTTTGAAAAAGGCAGAAATAAGGGCGGCTTAAAAAAAGAGCCCACTGACCGTGGTCGCAAGACCGGTTCTGTGTTCCACTGGCGTCCTGATAAGCAGGTCTTTACGGATATCAACATTCCCGTTGCGTATTACCGTGACGTTCTGCGCCGTCAGGCGGTTGTGAACAAAGGTATTACCTTTAAATTCCGCAACCAGGTGGGAAAACACTTTGAGGAAGAAGAATATTGCTATGCCGACGGTATCAAGCAGTATATCGAAGAAATGGCAGGGGACAACGCCTTTACAATGCCGGTATTCTGGGAAAAGGAATGCCGGGGCCGTGATGCGGAAAACCGTCCGGAGATGAAACTGAAGATCACTACATCTTTCTGTTTCTCCAAGCAACTCAGCCACACAGAGTATTATCATAACTCTTCCTGGCTGGAATATGGCGGCAGCCCCGACCGGGCAGTGCGCCTGGGATTTACGGCAGCTTTCGACAAATTCCTGCGGGATAACAATAAGTATTCGAAGAACGAAAATAAGATCATTTTCCAGGATGTACAGGACAGCCTGGTGCTGGTGACCAACTGCTTCTCTACCATCGGCTGTTTTGAAAACCAGACGAAAAAGAGTGTCAACAGCAAGTTTACCCAGGAGGCTATGACTGCGTTCTTTAAGGACCAGCTTCAGGTCTGGTTCATTGAGAACAAGCAGGAAGCGGACCGGGCTGCAGAGCAGATCCTGGTAAACAAACGGGCCAGAGAGTCCGCCGAGAAGACCCGGTCCAATATCAAAAAGAACCTCTCGGCTAAGGTGGATATCGCCAACCGGGTACAGAAGTTTGTGGACTGCAGGACCAAGGATACCAATATCCGTGAGCTGTACATCGTGGAGGGTGACTCCGCAATGGGCTCTGTCAAGCAGTCCCGCGACGCGGAGTTCCAGGGCATCATGCCGGTCCGCGGTAAGATCCTGAACTGTTTGAAGGCAGACTATAATAAGATATTCGCCTCTCCTATCATCACCGATTTGATGAAGGTGCTGGGCTGCGGCGTGGAGATCCAGGGCAAGAAGGCCAAAGACCTGTCCTCTTTCGATATTGATAACCTCCGCTGGAACAAGGTGGTTATCTGCACCGATGCGGACTACGACGGATTCCAGATTCGGACACTGATCCTCACCATGATCTACCGGCTCTGCCCCACACTGATCCGGGACGGCTATGTGTATATTGCGGAATCCCCACTGTTTGAGATCACCTGCAAGGACAAGACCTGGTTTGCCTACACCGAGGGTGAAAAGGCGAAGATCCTGAAGGAGCTGGAAGGTAAGAAGGTAAAGATCCAGCGGTCCAAGGGTTTGGGTGAGAATGATCCGGAGATGATGTGGATGACCACCATGAACCCGGAGACCCGGCGGCTGATCAAGGTCATGCCGGAGGACGCGGAACGGACCGCCCATTATTTTGATATCCTGCTGGGCGATGCGCTGGCAGAACGGAAGAATTTTATTGCGGAAAACGGCGCGAAATATCTGGATTTGGCGGATATTTCTTGATTTTCGTATAATAGAAGGAGCCAATTATGGCAAAGAAGAAGCAAGAAACGGATAAGAAGAAAAAAATCGACACCTCCGGCGTGGTAGGTCTGGTGGGTTCCACTACGGAACAGCCGGTGACTGAGACTCTGGAAGTCAACTATATGCCCTACGCCATGTCTGTCATTGTCTCACGGGCCATCCCGGAGATCGACGGCTTCAAGCCCTCCCACCGCAAGCTCCTGTACACCATGTACAAGATGGGCCTGCAGTCGGGCGGCCGGACCAAGTCGGCGAATATCGTGGGCCAGACCATGAAGCTCAACCCCCACGGCGACGCCGCCATCTATGAGA
>CALBJG010000091.1 GCA_937892865.1 uncultured Clostridia bacterium | reverse complement strand
TCCTTTACCTGCTCCTCAATGAAAGCAGCCGCAAGTTCCGGCGTCGTGATGCGTTCCATCGTTTCGGGACGAACGTTAGTAGACATATGATTCCCTCCAAACTTATCTTTCAAAACAATTATAGTATATACCGATGTTGTTATTGTAACACATTTCTGCCTATTTTTCAACGAAAACCTTTTTCACGAATGCAGAAATTATGGTATGTTCCGGGGGAATTTTCTGTAAATTTTCGCAAAAAAATGCGAAACCTTTCCGTTGTTCCGAACGTCTAAAGAACATATCTATTACATACTTCCCCGTATGGAGGAATTTTCATGAAATCAACAATCCTTCTGTATCTCCTCGTCGTCCTGCTGTGTCTGCTCGGCGGATGCACTTCTGCAGAAAAGCCTGCGGAAACTGTTCCTCAGCATATCCGTGACATCGTTTACTGCCCGGAATGCGGCAATCTTTTGGATTATGAATATTTGCGCTACAACCATATCGGCAGACTTCACTGCCCGGTATGCGGTTTGAAAAATCCGGAGCGGGATTACTTTGTAACCAATATTGACCGGAAGAATGACACCTTCACCATCTCCTGCAAGGGTACGGAAGTTACCTACAATCTGATCAATGATAATATAGTTAACATCTACAACTTCTGCGGCGCCATTGCGGTGCTCAACGAATTGGGCTTGACCAGCGAGCAGATCGCCAAAGGTTTCTCCCGTTCCAAGATCGTCAAGACCCGGTTTGAAGATTTCACCGCCGGTGATATGCATATCACCATGCTGATGGCCAAGGGGCAAAACCCCATTGCCTGCGCCCGGTGCTTTGACTATGTGGCAAAAGCCCCCGGTGAAAACAAAGCCGCTCTCATTTTCATGGACGACCGGGATGACAATACCGGCAACTCCGAGAGCACCTGCTGGCTCTATGACTGTGACTACAAGCCTTTGGCTGATCCCTCTATCAGCCAGGTGATCTTTGGCGGTCCCCGATATTTGGATCATATGCTCCGGGCAAAACTGGCAGGTGTGGATCCTGCGAAGATCAAAATCTGCGAGGACTCCGCCTCTGTGGTCAAACTCTTTGACCCGACAGACTGCAACGAGGTATTTGTTCTTCACGAACTGTACCGCCCCGGCGAGGCTGTTATCGTGAAAGATACACTGATGGCAATTGCTAACGGGGAGGTATAAAAATGGTTGTTGAAATTTTATTCAGCGAGATCTGCAATCTCTTCGGCGACGGACAGAATGTGACATATTTGCAATCTTCCCTTCCCGAAGCGGAGTTTATCCTGACACCCATTACCGAAACGCCTTATTTTGCGGAAAACAAGCCGGATCTTATCTATATCGGGGCAATGAGTGAGAACACCCAACGGCGTGTGATTGAAAAGTTGATGCCGCTGAAAGAACGCATTACGGAATTGGTAGATGCGGGTGTCCCCATTCTTGCCACCGGTAACGCAGGTGAGATCTTCTGTAAAGAGATCCACTATGTGACCGAAGAGATCAAAACCGAAGGCTTGGGGCTTTTTGATATGACCGTAAAGACCGATCTTTTTGACCGATACAACGGAAAGGTATTGGGACTGTTGGATGATCTGAAGATCGTGGGTTTCCGCTCCCAGTTCAGTTTCCTTTACGGTGACAACAGCGAAAATTATTTTGTCAAGTGTCTCCGGGGTGACGGCATCAACCGGGAGAGCAAGTTGGAAGGCGTACGCAGAAAGAATCTGATCTGCACCCAGATCATCGGCCCTATTCTTCCGCTGAATCCCCTTTTCTGTGAGTATTTCATCGGCTTGTCCGGACAGAAAGCGGAGGCCGCTTTCCGGGAGGACGCCATCGCCGCTTATGAACAGCGGGTAAAAGAGTTCAGTGACCCAAATGTGGTCTTTGGCCACAACAAATAAACCGAGGAGGAACCTATATGAAGAAATACAGCAGAATTCTTTGGGGTATCGTTTTTGTTGTCGCAAGTGTCATCTATGCGCTCAACGCTTTGGATATCGCCAAGATCGACATTTTCTTTGACGGCTGGTGGACGCTGATCATCATCATTCCCTGCTTCATCGGTCTGTTCCGTGAAAAAGAAAAAACCGGCAATCTCATCGGCATTCTGGTGGGCGTTCTTCTTTTGCTGGCTTGCCAGGATGTGATCCAATTCTCCCATGTATGGAAAATGGGCGTTCCGACGGTCATTATGTTTATCGGTATCCGGCTGATCCTCTCCGGTATTTTCAAAAAACAGAGCGATGATGCTATGGAAAAACTGGAAGACAGCGGCGCCCCCATGAAAAACGGCACTGCGGTATTCTCCGGCATCAATCTGGAGTATGACGGCCAGACTTTTGGCGGCGCGGAATACAACGCGGTATTCGGCGGCATTACCTGCGATATGCGTTCTGCCGTGATAAACAGTGACTGCGTGATCAATGCCCGGGCGGTATTCGGCGGCATCGACATTTTTGTCCCCGACGATGTGAATGTCAAACTCCATTCCGTTTCCATTTTCGGCGGCGCAGAAGACAAAAAGAAAAACAATTCTCCGGACCATCCGCACACCATATACATCAAGTGCATATGCATTTTCGGCGGTTTGGATGTAAAATAAGCAAAACAAAAACTCCGTTGCTTCGGCAACGGAGTTTTTTCTTATTCAGATAACAGTTTTTCCAGGGCTGCCAGTTTCAGGCAGGTGCAGAACACGGTCATCGCTGTTTCCAGTTCTGCCACCGGGGGCAGGCTGGGGGCAATGCGGATATTGCTGTCCTTGGGATCGATACCATAGGGGAAGGTCGCGCCGGCAGGAGTCATTTCCAGACCCGCATCCTTGCACAATGCCAGCGCCCGCTTGGCAGTACCGGGCATCGTATTCAGGCTGATGAAATAGCCGCCCTTGGGTCTGTTCCACTGGGCAAATCCCAGCGGCTTGATCTCATTTTCCAGCATATCAGACACGGTCTGGAACTTGGGACGCATAATTTGCGCGTGGCGTTTCGTAGCCTCGATGGTATGGGCTTTATTCCGCAAATATTTTACATGGCGCAGTTGATTGACCTTATCATAAGAGATCATCTGCACGGAAAACAGTTTGGTAAAGTAGGCAATGTTCGCCTCGGATGCCGCCATTACAGAAATGCCGCCGCCGGAGAAAGTGACTTTGGATGTGGAGGCAAACTCCATTACCATATCCGGGTTACCTGCTTTTTCACAGGCGCTGATAATGTCCGGGAAATCCACATATTCCCCTTCGAACTCGTGGACACAGTAGGCGTTATCCCACATAACCGTAAAGTCCGGGGCAGCCGGTTTCAGCGCGGCAATACGGTCGACGGTCTCATTGGAATAGATAATACCCTCGGGATTGGAATACTTGGGAATACACCAGATGCCTTTGACCTGGGGATCTTTTACCAGTTCCTCCACCATATCCATATCCGGACCGGTGGGAGTCATCGGTACGGTGATCAGTTCTGCGCCGAAAAATTCCGTGACGCGGAAATGCCGGTCATAGCCGGGACTGGGACAGAGGAACTTTACTTTTTCCTCTCTGTACCAGGGCTGCGCAGAATGGAGCAGACCGTGGGTATAAGCCCGGGAGATCACATCGAACATCATATTCAGGCTGGAAGAACCGCCGCAGAATGTCTGCTCCGGTTTGCATCCCAATACATCTGCCCAATAGACTCTTGCGCACTTTAAACCTGCCAATTCACCGTAGTTACGGCTGTCAACACCGTCGCTGATACAGTCTGCCGCGGTGCGGATCTGTTCCAAAATATCGCTGACCACATCTAACTGTGCCTTGGAAGGTTTTCCTCTTGCAATATTTAATTGCAGACCTTGCATTTTGCATTTTTCATAGTCTGCTTTCACGGACTGGAGTTCTTCTTCCAATTCGGCCCGGTTTTTACTGGAATATGGCTGCATTTCCCTCTTCCTTTCCATTTTTTAAAGCATCAATTGGGGTTATTATAAACCCTATCTCTACAAAAAGCAACCTTAATTTTTGCAAGTTTTGCGTCCTTTATTATGCAAAAATGCAAGTTTGGTGTCCTTGTACAAGTGTTGCTTTCCGGATTCTTTATTTTTGGGCATATTTATTGCTTGCATTTCTCTCCTGTTTATAATAAAATTGTATCGAGTATTACCCTTTTTAGAAAGGACGGTCTGCTATGGCTGATGTTATGAATGTACCCGAAATTTTCGGCTGCGATGTTTTTAATGAGTCCACGATGCAAAAGCGTCTGCGCCCGGATATCTATGCTTCCTGGAAGCAATGCATTGAAAGCGGCTCTCCCCTGACATTGGATGTTGCCAATGAGATCGCAGAGGAAATGAAAAACTGGGCAACAGAAAAGGGTGCAACCCATTATACGCACTGGTTTCAGCCTATGACCGGCATTACCGCTGAAAAACACGATTCTTTTATCACGCCCACCGGCGACGGCAACGTGATCATGGAGTTCTCCGGTAAAGAGTTGGTTCGGGGTGAACCGGATGCCTCCTCTTTCCCCTCCGGCGGTCTGCGGGCAACCTTTGAGGCCCGGGGCTACACTGCCTGGGATCCCACCGCCTTTGCCTTCGTCAAAGACGGCAGTTTGTACATCCCCACTTGCTTCTTCTCCTACACCGGAGAGGCGCTGGACAAAAAGACGCCGCTCCTGCGGTCCATTGACGAGGTTTCCAGAGAGGCTGTCCGCATTTTGCGGCTCTTTGGTGATAACGAGACCAGGCAGGTGATCCCCTCCGTAGGCGCAGAGCAGGAGTATTTCCTGCTGCCCAAGGATCTCTATGCCCAGCGGGAAGACCTGCGGCTCACCGGCCGTACGCTCTTCGGCGCGCCTGCTCCCAAGGGTCAGGAATTGGAAGACCATTATTTCGGCACCATCCGCACCCGGGTTTCCAACTTTATGAAAGATCTGGATGAGCAGTTGTGGCGTCTGGGTATTCTGTCCAAGACCAAGCACAACGAAGCCGCTCCCTGCCAACACGAACTGGCGCCCATCTACTCCAGCGCGAACAGCGCCTGCGATGCTAACCAGTTGATCATGGAGATTATGAAGAAATGCGCCGCCAAGCACAA
>CALBJG010000090.1 GCA_937892865.1 uncultured Clostridia bacterium | reverse complement strand
GGACACCACAACTGTCAACTGTCAACTGTCAACTGTCAACTGTCAACTGTCAACTGTCAACTAAAAAATACCGAGGCATTTGCCTCGGTATTTTTTATGCCAAGATCTCTTTGATTTCCTTGGCGGAGAGTTGGTTACGCTCCAGCAGAGCGGTGACCAGGGCGTCAAATTTTTCCTTGTTATGGGAAATCATACGGATCGCCTCTGCCAACTGATCTTCCAGAATTTCGTTGACCCGCTGGCGGACTTCCCGGGGCATACCCCCGCGCAGTTCTTCCTCGCTATAGACGGCCATACCCATCTCTTTGTCCATACCGTACACGCAGATCATCCGCAGTGCCATATGGGTGGCATTTTGCAGATCCGCTACCGCGCCGGTGGCAAGACCGTCCTGGGGGTAATATACCATTTCCGCCGCTCTGCCTGCCATAGAGATACGGATCATATCTTCCATTTCTTTGGCAGTGTAGCGGTACTTGTCCTCATCGTTCCGGAGCATATAGCCGCCGAAATTCCCCCGGGAGACCACCGTAACATAAGCAGGCGCTACCCCGGAAAGGAAACTGACCATGGCGTGACCGGCTTCGTGCCGGGCAGTGCGCTCCAAAGTCTTCTTGTCCCATTGTTTCCGGTCGCCGCCCCGGAATGTTTCGAAGGCATCTTCCATGATCTCGTCCGTGACAACGGTGCTGCCGGTGCGAATGGCAGAGCGGAGAGCCAGTTCCATAGCGCTGTCCAGTTCCGCAAGGCTCATACCCACACTGCGCATACCCAGGTTTTCCACCATCTCATGGGAGATGTGGAAGGCCTGGTTGCCCTGACGCTTTTTGTTCATAAACAAGATCCGGTCCTCTTTTACCGGCAGGTCAATGAGGATCCGGCGGTCAAACCGCCGCATCAGCGCCGGATCCAAACTCCGGGGAGAGCCGGGCTCCACATCAAAGTTGGTAGCCGCCAGCACGAATACCGGGCGACCGGTGTCACTGCTGAAGCCATCCATCTCCGTAAGGAAAGCGGTGAGGGTATCCTCTTCTCCGCCGTAGCCCCGGCGTTCCCTGGCGATGGCGTCGATCTCATCGATGAACAGCACCGCAGGGGCGTATTTCCGGGCGATGCGGAAAAGTTTGTGGACTTTCTCCGCCCCGGCGCCAGCGCCGGACTTGATAAAATCGTTACCCTCGGTGGCAAGGAATGTGACCCCCGCTTCCCTTGCCATTGCCTTGGCAAGCATAGTCTTACCGGTGCCGGGAGGGCCGTAGAGCAGAACGCCCTTGGGGGCTTTCACGCCGGTGCCGGCGTATTTTCGGGGGTCTTTCAGATACTCTACAAAATAGGCAAGTTCGCCCTTGGCATCCTTTGCGCCGATCACCTGATCGAACCGGACTTCCGGGATTGACAGCACCACATCTTCCGCATCTTCCGACTCGATGGCCACCTCCAGCCGCAGATCATAGAGCCGGATGGCGGCTTCTTTGCCGTCATCGGACACCTGCTGGGCGGTATCGAACCGGAGGATCTTATTCTCCCGGGCCAGTTTCCGCAGACCGGCGTGGTGGTGGATGTTGGAAGCCATATTCCGCAGTTGCGCGGTAAGGACGCTGTCCTCGCTGTCCAAAGACAGCATCGTCCGCACGCCCATTTTTTGGAAGGAAACGGTCTCCTCCTGGGTCACCGTTTCTCCGGGGGCAGTGAGCAGATACACCGGCATATTGGGATACTTTTTCCGCAACTGCCGGTAGAAATCCCGGGCAAGGGAGTCCGCATCCTCGGCATTTAAGTTGTCGCACTGTTCCATACCGAATTTGGCATCCCACAGCACCAGATCCACCGGCGTTTTTTCCATATCTTTCATTGCCTTTTCCGGATCCTGGGCAGACCGCAGTTCCGGCAGGCCGTCCCCTTTCAGGGAAGACAGCCGTTTCCCGGCAGACTTGTCACCAAACACCAAGGCGGTGATCTTCCGGGCAGGAACGAACAATTCTTTCACTTCCGGTGTCAGTTGTTCCGTGTCCAGGGTGACCCGGATGTTGGTCAGTTGATCTGCCTGGGGACGGTTGGGATCGGCGGCGATGAGCCGCAGCAGTTCAAACAGTTCGTCATTGAAAAATGTCTCTGCCCTTGCCCGTACCGTCCGGGCATCCACCGATGCGCCCTCGCTTAAGAGCATCGCGGTGTACGCCGCATCCTCCATAGAGAAGCAGATGTGGGTTTTCTTTAATAAATTTTCGCTGTGGCGGCGGATCTCCCGCTTCACGATGTTCAAAAGGTCGTGGGCGCCCATATGGTTGAACATCACCACATTGCCGGAGGCAAACCGGGAGCAGATCGCCGCCGGGAACAAGGGGTTACCGTTGTTGGGAGATTTCTCCCCCTGGAGGGCTTTGATGATCACTTTCCGGGAAACACCGGACAGATCCCCCTCCGCCCCTTCGTAAAGGCTCTTGCCCGCGTTGGTGGTAAGAATGACGATTGTCTTGGTAAAGTCCACCTCTTTGTCAGTGTAAGCGTCCCGCAAACGGCCTGCATCCAGCAGTTGCAGGAACAGATGGATCACATTCAAGTGGGCTTTCTCGATCTCGTCAAAGAGAAGCACACACCGGGGATTTTCCGCTACGAAACTGGTCAGGTTACCGGCCTTGGCGTTTTTGTACACCTTGTCGGAGCCGATAAGTTCCAGGGAGGCTTCCTTGTCGCAGTATCCGCTCATATCGAACCGGCGGAAAGGTAACTCCAGCGCCGCTGCCGCCTCTTCTGCCAAAAATGTCTTACCCACACCGGGAGGGCCTGCAAAGAGGAACGTCGCCATCGGCTTTTTCCGTTCCGGCTCCAGAAGTTCCAGCAGGCAGGCCTGGAAATAGCCGGCGGCAAACACACTCACCGCCTTGTCCTGACCGTAGATCCGCTCCAGCAAATGGGTGCGGATCTGCCGGGTCTTTGCCACCATATCCCCCATCTGTTTTTCGGGCGGTTCCTGGGCTTTTTCCGTCAGTTTTACTTCCTCTTCATCCCAAACTCTGTCCATCATATCCGCCAGTGATTCCTCACCGGCAGGGGGCTGTTCTTCTATGGGCGTTCCTTTCAGCCGGTTCATCACGCCCTGGATGCCGGGGCTGGGCTCTGCCATGATCACAGCCGCCAAAATCGCGGCGGTGATTTCCGGGGGATCCCGGTCTTCTGCCAGCATTTCTGCCCTTTTCAAGGCATTTTTCATATACTGCCCGTCAATATAGTCGTTTTCCGGCACGCCGCTTTCAATGTTAGTCAGTAACATTCTTTTAAAGGCAAGGGTGCGTCCAACCACCGAGCGGAGTACATACAGCAGTTCCCGGTATTCCAGTTTGCTCCGGTTTTCATAGGCAACGATCACCGCCGCCGCCATAAACCGCTCCCCGGACACCACTTTGGCAGGTTTCCCGCCCAAAGACTTGGCCCGTTCCATAATGACCCTTACTTCATTGGACAGTTTCATTTCTTCGTTCCTCCGCTTCCGACCAACGCTTCATCTTTTTTGATCTCCTCATCCAGCAGTTTTCCGAAAGGTACCAGATCCTGGTGGGTCTTGGCAATGTGCAAACGGCTCTTGGGGTCTGTGCTGCCGGACCATTGGAAACCCTCCGCGCGCATATAGGCATTCCAGCGGATATGCTCCAGTTCCGGCGTACCGGTGACGCCGCAGAACTCCTTGGCATAGCGGTGGATGGCGCAGGCGGCGGTGGAATAATAGCTGTACTCATTGTTTATGGAGTACTGATAATCGCCCACTTCGTTATACCGGCGGTTGATTTCCGTCACCCGCTTTTCCAGTTCCGTATTGAGGATCACCCGGTTGGAGTAAGCGGTCTGCAGATCGCCCACCACTTCCACGCCGGCATAATTATCGTCTTTAAACTTCCGTTCCTTGCTCTCATAGGTGGCAAGCACATCTTTGAAACCGCCGTCATACACCAGCACATCCACCGCAGGATCTTCCTGCTTCCGGGCGGCTTGCCGCCACAGTTCGATGCCGGTGGCGATATTCAGTTCGTCACTGCCCAGATTCACAAAGATGTAACTGACATTCTCAATTTCTTTCACCTGCCGGAAGAAATCCGCCGAGGTGGCATCCACACCTGGGTGGATGCGAATGGTATAGGCCGCCTCCCCTTTCCGGGTGACGCCGTTGTATTGGGGCGACATCAGTTCCGGCGCAGCAGCGACAAATTTCTCCAGCGCCAGTTTGTCCCGGTCAAAGGCATCGATGGTCACGCTGTAGCCGGGCATCTGACAGTACCAGGCAAGGGCTTTGAGCATCTCCGTACCGTGATCGCCCATACCCACGATCACCGCGCCGATGTGCTGCAAACCGCTTTCCTGGGGCACTGCCGTACCAAAGACCCGTCCGGGGCGGCTTTGGAGCAGGTAATTTACCAGATTCCGGGCCTCCCGGATCCTTTTCACCTGCAAAAATCGGCTTTTTGCCGGTGTGATGGCGGTCAAGACCAGTTCACTCTCCAAAGACTCGGCAAACACATAGATCCGGGTGTTTGCCTGCCGGTTTTCATACTCGGGAATGAGTTTCTTCGCAAGGCGCAGATTCTCCTGCCGGTCTTCGCTGATGAGGAAGAAAGACAGATCCCGCATCCCGGCTTTTTTCAGAAGATCCAGGGTATCCAAACCCTTTTTAAAGCAAATGGCATTCATTTTCCGCAGATCCGGCAGCCACTGCTCCGCGCCCTTTTCCCAATCATCCTGCAGACCGGTAAAGACGATCCGGTTGGTATCCTCCGCTTCGTCGAAGATATCCTGCGCCAAGGCGAGGGATTTTTCATTCAGTTGGGAAAAGACATAGGTCGCCTTGTCCTTTGCCCGGTTGTACCGCAAAGATGCCATAAAGTTTTTCAGCATCGTTGCCAAATAAGATACGGTCAGGATCGGCGCGATGCCGTGTAACGCCACCGCCCAGGCCAAATACATACTTTCCAAAGTCTCATTGCAGATCTTCACGCCCTCGGCAACGGTCTTGTAGTCGCCGCCGGCGAACAGTTCCACCGCGCCGATCAGGGACAGCGCGCCCGTCTTGACCACGCCGAAGATATCCTGAACAGACCCGGCCCAATGGACGGGCAGCAGGAGCACAAGCCCTCCCAGAAATACGCCGCCAATGGCGCTGTACAGGGGGCGGATCTTGGTCTTTCCCTTTCTGTAAGGTTTACATAACAACCAAGCAGTTACCGCGCCTGCCAACACAAACAGAAACGATGCGCACAGAAAAATCAGCCAACTTGCATCCATTTTCCTCTCTCCTTTAGGGGATCTCCCACAGGTGATCCAGTTTTTCTTTCAGTTCTTCCTCGGTCATCAAATGAATACGCTCCACCAGATGGATCTTCATCGCCTTTGCCCGATCCCGGATGGCGTTGCCGTACTTGTTGTCGGGGATGGCGTTGGCAACCAGCACCGTCTTGGCGTAAGGGCCGCCAAACCGCCGGGCAACGGTCTCCAGTTTGTACAGTTCGTCCGCTTCCATATAACCGTTTTTGCAGGAAATGAAGATGGGCACTGCCCCGTGCATCGCCAGCACATCCACCTCGTTGTCCGTTTCGATAATTTCCGGGTCATCCTCCCGCTTACCGTCCCAGTCGATCTTGACGCCGGTGAGACAGTCGGTGTAGCCCATATCCGGCTCCAAAATGGTCAGATACACTTTCATCTCCAGCACCGTGCCTGCCCGGGACAGTACCCGGCGCACCTGCAGATCCCGGAAAGATACGGTGATCCTCCCCGGGTGGGTGTCGTCAAAATCCATCAGACAGCCGCAATCCAAAAGGCCGTCGATGATCTCCTGTTCTTTGCGGTAGACCCGGTTGGTCTCCAATAAGTACTTGTCCACATCGGACCGGAGAGCGGTGACGGTCGTTCCGTCCGGGGAGGCAACGCCGGTTTTGATCACCGCCTCAAAGGCGTTCACCTGCCGGCTCCACTTCTTCAGACCCTCATCCACGCACACTTCCCACATCAGCCGGGCTGACTCCAGGAAATCCTCGTTTAAATCGTAATACCAGGTGTCATCGCTTTCCACATCGCCTACGACCACATCGCCGCCGTAGATATTCACATTTTCCTCCACCGTCAGATCCGGAGGCGTTGTCTGAATGGTCACGCCGTCCTTGTCGCAATCGTGAACGGTGTTTTTCTCCAAAGTGATCCGGTGGAATCTCACATCCTGGGGTCGTTTGGTGTATACCACGCCCAGAGCCATATTCAATATCTCATCGCCGCCGGTGATGTCGAAAATGCAGGGGCCGTATTCATCAATGATTTTCTCGATCTGCTCCACGGCGTTATCCAGATTGCTCCGGCTGACAGACCGGGGAATAAACTCCACCGGGATCCGCCGATCGGCAAAGAGCCGGTTGTAGCGGTTGATAAAGGTGTGCATATGTTTCGTGCTGTTGCCGATGAGTACCACCCGCTCCGGCGGGTCCATCAGCGCAGTGAGAACATTTCGCACCGATGCCACATCGAAAAATTCCACATAAGTCATCATTTTTCGCCCCTTTTTCCCATTTTCTCTATTGTATCACAAACCCTTGCGCTTGGCAACGACTTGTGAAATTTTGTCGTTTTTTATCTTTTTCAACTTTTTGTTTGACATTTTCAACTTTATATGATACCATTTCCTCGTTCTGTTTTGAAAATTATCCCACCCCCCGGTAATGCACAATCTTCATTGTCATTGCGAACCAGCCCGCAGGCTGGTGTGGCAATCTCGGCGCACAATGAATGTGTCCGCAAAGCGGACGGATTTAAATCCATTTTGCATGGCAAAATACCGAAACTATCAACTATCAACTGTGCCGGGACGCCCCGGCAAGCAATTCGTTATTAACGCGAATCAATGTTTTACTTCCGCTATAATGCTCGGTAACGAACAATGTAAAAATCGTGTCATTGCGAGGCTTGCTTTGCAAGCCGTGGCAATCTCATCGCACCAAAGCCTTCTCCTTGAGGAGAAGGTGTCTGCCCAAGGGGCAGACGGATGAGGTGTCTTTATTTCAATCCATCCGCTCCGCGGATACCACAACTGTCAACTGTCAACTGTCAACTATCAACTGTACATTCTATGGAGTTATTCTATGAACTACAAACAAATCGGCAAACTGATCGCCCGGATCATCCTCATCGAAGGGGTGTTTATGCTTCCGGCGCTGGGCATCGCCCTGTTCGGCGGTGAAACCGCCGCGGCAAAGAGTTTGCTCATCACCGTTGGCATCATCGCCTGCCTTTCCGGACTTTTATGGCTTCTGTGCCGCCGGGAACAAGGCCAATTCGGACCCCGGGAGGGTCTTGTGTGCGTGGCGGCATCCTGGGTGGTTATGAGTTTGCTGGGCTGTCTGCCCTTTCTCATCTCCGGGGCGATCCCCAAATTTATCGACGCTTTTTTTGAGATCGTCTCCGGCTTCACCACCACCGGCGCATCGGTGCTTACCGATGTGGAATCCATGCCGAAAAGTCTTTTGTACTGGCGGAGTTTCAGTCACTGGATCGGCGGTATGGGCGTTCTGGTATTTTTGCTGGCTGTGACCCCGGTAGGCGGTGAAAAGGGCTTTACCATGCACCTTCTGCGGGCGGAAAGCCCCGGCCCGGAGGTGGGCAAACTGGTGCCCAAGATGCGCCACACCGCCACGATCCTGTACCTTATATACATCGCGATGACCCTGCTGAACATCGCCTTTTTGCTCTTTGGCGGTATGCCCCTTTTCGATGCCCTCTGCACCGCTTTCGGCACAGCCGGCACCGGCGGATTCGGCATTAAAAATGACTCTATGGCGTCCTACAGCGCCTATATCCAGTGGGTCACAGCGGTGTTTATGTTCCTTTTCGGCGCGAACTTCTCCTGCTATTACCTGCTGCTCCTGCGGCAGATCAAGGGCGTTTTTAAGGACGAAGAACTGCGGCTTTACATCGGCATCGCCGTACTCGTAATGATACTGATCACCGTAAATATCCTGCCCCTTTACGAGCATTTCAGTGAATCGGTGCGCCACGCGGCGTTCCAGGTCAGTTCTGTGATGACCACCACCGGTTTTTCCACCACGGACTTTGGTATGTGGCCGGGCCTTTCCAAAGGGCTTTTGATGATGCTGATGGTCATCGGCGCCTGCGCCGGCTCCACCGGCGGCGGTCTGAAAGTGGCCCGGTTGCTGCTTCTTTGGAAGAGCCTGCGGCGGAATGTCCGCCAGACCTTAAACCCCCGGAAAGTGATGGTGGTCCGCTCCGGTGACCGGATCGTGGACGAAAAGACCTTGACGAACACCAGTTCCTACCTCGCCGCCTATGTGATCATCATCGTGGCGGGCTACCTGCTGATCAGTTTGGATACCGGCAGTGTGGAGACTTCTCTGTCGGCAGTGCTTGCCTGCTTTAATAACATCGGCCCCGGCCTTGCCGCCGTTGGCCCTATGTGCAATTACGGCTGGCTCAGCCCCTTGTCCAAGTCGGTTCTGTGCCTTTTGATGCTGGCAGGCAGATTGGAGATTTTCCCCATTCTGATCCTCTTCAGCCGCTCCACCTGGAAAGCGTGATGCCACAACCCGCCCGGTTTCCGTTTTGTAGAAATAAACCTTCAAAAAAGACGCCTCCGGGCGTCTTTTTTTGAATGCGCAATGTAAAATTGCTTTTCAAATTCTTGTTTATCGCTCAGGCGAAAACAAGAATAGTGCACAGTTCACAGTGCATAGTGCATAGTAAATGTGTGGCCTGCAGCCACTATTTAAATCATTTTGCGAAGCAAAATACCTTAATTGTGCATTGTGCATTATGCATTGTGCATTTCGAGCAACTGCTCGACAAACCGGAATTTATTTACCCATTATCCAATATTCAGTTCCGCATTACTGACATACAAAAGTATCTCACATCGTCCATTGCGTGGTCGTTCTCTTTCACCGGAGCGTCCCGGGCATCGTCCTCTTCCCAGCGGTAAAGACCGAACTCCCGTATGCAATCGCCGCAATCTCCGGTCACGGCAATTTTCCCCTGCTTTAGAAGGCCGCTTACCAGCCGGATGCCCGGCAGTACATCGTTTCTGGCTTTTCGCACCGAAAACCGCCCGTGCCGCCGCACCGTTGCGATAAAGGATGCTGCCGAGGGGTCGATGATGACCCGTTCCACCGGCAGATCGCCAGCCAGGTCTTCCAGGGATTCATAATGCTCCTCATCGGTGCGGATGCCCTTTTCCCTGCCGTCGTGGTAGTATTCCCGGATACGCACCGCCCTGCCGCCGCCGACCCACCAAAGCCCTGCGGAAAAGGGATTGCGTGTGCCGTAGTCAACAGATATGTAGTACCGCCCCGGTTTTTCCGGCGGAGAAACGATGTGCTTTTCTTCGTCAAATTCATACACAAGCCCCTCCGCGGCGCACCACTGCCCCAGCACGAATCTGCGATAGAAAAGCCCCGTATAAAGGGCTTCATACCGTTGCCGCACCCTGCTGTCCAGGGCGGGGTTGTCCGCCATGGTAAAGTGCAGGTGGAGGACATTCTTTTCTTCCGCTTTTTGGATCCACTCTTTGTAAAACCAGTGTTGGGGGGAGCCGGGGTTGCAGTTAAACCACATTTTTGAACCCTTTACCGAGCATCTTGCCACCGCCTGCTCCACGAACGACCGGGGCATCAGCGCCACCTCGTCCAAAAGCACACCTGCCAAAGTGATGCCCTGGATCAAGTGGGCGGAGGATTCATCCTGGCCGCCGAAAAGGTAGTATGTATTCTTCCTGCCCCGGGGGTCGAAGACCGTGATTTTGTTCTCCGACCGGCTCTCCCGGAAAGTAAACACATCCCCCAGCCAGGCATATAAATGGGTGGTAATGTTACGCCGCAGCGCCCCAACGGTCTTACCGCAGAGGGCGAACACCTGGTTTTCAAAATGGGCCATTGACCAAAGAAAAAAGCCATCGGTCATAGATAGCGTCTTTCCGGAACGGACAGACCCATCACACACGATGGCATCAAAATGCATATAATTTTCTTTGTTCCACCAGCCCAAAGCCAGCGCCTGCTTCGGACTGAAACTTTTGTATTTCACCCTATCCCCCCTTTCTTCAAATTCTAATTTATCGCTGCAATGCGCGATAAAAATTGACAATGGACAATTGACAATTATAATAAGCCTTCTCCTCAAGGAGAAGGTGTCTG
>CALBJG010000089.1 GCA_937892865.1 uncultured Clostridia bacterium | reverse complement strand
AGTGCATGATGCACGACCGTAAGGCTCTGCAGGCAGGTACTTCCCACTACTTCGGTGACGGCTTTGCAAAGGCTTTTGATATTACCTTCACCGACAAGAACAATCAAAAGGTTAATCCCCATCAGACATCCTGGGGCGTATCCACCCGTCTGATCGGCGGTATCATCATGACCCACGGCGATAACAACGGTTTGGTACTGCCTCCCAAGGTAGCCCCCATTCAGGTGATCATCCTGCCCATTGCCCAGCATAAAGAGGGCGTTTTGGAAGCAGCCAACGGTTTGAAAGATCGCCTTGCCAACGCCGGCTTCCGGGTAAAACTGGACGACTCTGACAACTCTATGGGTTGGAAGTGCGCCGAGTACGAAATGAAGGGTGTGCCTCTGCGTGTAGAGTGCGGTCCCCGTGACCTGGAGAACGGTCAGTGCGTCCTGGTTCGTCGTAATGATGGCGAAAAAATTGTAGTTGCGTTGGCTGACCTGGAAAAAGCCGTTGCAGAGCAACTGGAACTGGTCCACCAGGGTATGTTCGAAAAGGCAAAGAAGAATCTTAACGAGCATATTTATGAGGCTCATTCTCTGGAGGAGGCAAAGGAGCTTCAGGAGAAGAACGGCGGCTTCATCAAGACCATGTGGTGCGGCGAACTGGAGTGCGAACTGAAGATGAAGGAAGAGGCGGGTATGTCTTCCCGCTGTATGCCTTTTGCCCAGGAAAACCTCGGCGAGACCTGCCCCATCTGTGGCAAACCTGCCAAGACGATGATCTACTGGGGCATCGCCTACTAATTTCATTATTAACCCCCTCGTTGAAAAATCAACGAGGGGATTTTGTTATCGCTCCATAGAACTAACGGCGTTTTGCGCCAGTGCCACATCTTTCAAATTTTCCAAAGCAATATAGGTGCTGTGGCGGCGGCCTCTTCTGCTGTAAACCTCTTCATAAAAAAGAATCGTACCGTTGCCGTTTTTGTGGATCTCAACTTCCATAGGCGGCAGATCGCATCCGTTATATAGGTTGATCTTGTTACCTTTTTTGATGATCATTTTCTTGTTGGTTACTACATAGAAAGTTTTATCCCGCAGATAGGCGGCCTGGATGTGCCGACCAAACAACATATAAAGACCAATAGCCACAAAAGGTAATCCCCAAATCACCGGAAAAATCTGACCGCTTTTCAGTGCCATAGATTCCCAAAATAAACTAAAACCACAAATCATAACACTAAAAGGAATCATAATGAACTCTCTTTTGGTGATGATGTTGCCTTTCTCCGGTCTGCCTTTCCAAAGAATGGATTCATTGGGTAGGAGATAGGGTCTGCAAAATTGGTAATTATCTTCGTTATACATAGTTATACTCCTATTTTATACGGGGTAGAATATCCTTTTCAATTGTGGAAATCAGAATATTCAGTTCTTCTTCCGTGGTATCTTTGCAAATGGATACCCGGAAAGAACTGTCCATAATTTCCGGGGAGAGATTCATTGCGGTCAGTGTGTGACTGCGGTGACCTTTGGCGCATGCAGAACCGGCGGAAACGCAGATCAGCGCATCCTGCAAAATATTGATAATATTTTGTGTGGGAATCCCCGGAATGGAGAGGGAGAGTATGTGGGGCGCTTCGTGACAGCCATTGATCACAACACCGTTAAGTTTACATAACTTTTCTACCAAACCATCCAACAAAGCCTTTTCCCGGATAATATCCTGCTTATAGGTTTCGTTTACTGCTTTACAAGCGGCGCCGAAACCGAAGATCGCCGGGGTGGCTTCCGTACCGCTCCGGTAATTGTTTTCCTGCCCGCCGCCAATGAGTAGAGCAGGGAAGGATTTAAGCCGGGGAGAGATATACAGCGCGCCTGCGCCCTTCGGCCCATGGATCTTATGGGAAGAAATGCTGATCAGATCAGCGCCCAAGGTTTTCGCCTGGAAGGGGACTTTCAAAAATCCCTGCACCGCATCGGTATGGAAAATGGCATCCGGGCAAACCTTATGGGTCAGTTTTGCCATTTTGTCAATGGGCATCACCGCTCCGGTCTCATTGTTTACCATCATCACAGACACAAGGAAAGTATCTTTTCGCAATGCGTCTTTCAAAGCATCCAATGAAATGCGGCCGTCACCGTCCGGTTGCAGATAGGTAACTTCAAAACCCTGTGCTTCCAGTTCTTTCAACACATTCAGAACAGCCGGATGCTCAATGGCTGTAGAAACAATGTGCTTGTTCTTTTTGCCGAACCGTTTGGCAGTACCCATCAGCGCCCAGTTGTCCGCTTCTGTTCCGCCGGATGTAAAGAATACTCTGTCCGGTTCTGCGACCAAAGCGGTGGCAACTTGCAGCCGGGCAGTACGGAGATTCTTGGCGGCATCAAACCCAAAACCGTAAAGGGCGCTGGGATTGCCCCAACCCTCTGTCAATGCCCAGGTTATAGCCTCCACAGCCTCCTTGCAGGGTTTTGTGGTGGCAGAATTGTCTAAATAAATCATAAAACTGTCATTGCGAAGCCAGTTCGCAAACTGGCTGTGGCAATCCGTCCTCTCGCTTATTTTCCAACGCAGAATCGCTCAAAGATCCGCGCAGTAATATCTTCCCGGATGGTAGCGCCGGTCACTTCTCCCATAGCCTCCATCGCAGTTTCCACATCGGTCAGTACCGCGTCCGGTGTCAACCCAAGGGCAAGACTTTTTCTTGCCGCGTGGATACCTTCGTAGGCTCTGCGTACAGCATCAAACTGCCGGGGATTGGTCAGGATCGATCCGTCGCAGGGAGCAGATCCTGCAAAAAGCAGGTCTACCACATCGGCAAACAGATCCAAACCCTCACCGGTCTTGGCGCAAATGGGAATTACATTCATAAATGGCAGATCCGAAGGTTGCACAGCCTGCCCCAGATCTGACTTGTTGATTAGGGCTACCGCATTGGGCATATCCGCGCAGAATTCGATCACCTGCCGGTCTTCCTCTGTCAGCGGCTGAGAGCCATCGCAAACAAAAATGGCAAGGTCTGCATTTTCCACAGCCTTCTTGGAACGATCAACACCCATTGCCTCAATTTTATCGTCGGTTTCCCGGATGCCGGCTGTGTCGATCAACCGTAAACGGGTCGAACCTACCATTACGGATTCTTCCACCGTGTCCCGGGTGGTGCCGGCTATTTCGGTTACGATCACGCGCTCGTATCCTGCCAATGCATTCAGAAGGCTGGACTTGCCCACATTGGGTTTGCCTACGATCGCAGCGGCAACACCCTGCCGCAAGATACGGCCCTGGTCATAAGTCTTCAAAAGCGTTTCAAGGGCTTTTTCGTCAGCCCGGAGCGTACTTTCATAATTATCAAGACCAAAATCTTCAATGTCCTCATCGGGATAATCCAAAACCGCGTGGAAGTGGCTGCAAAGATCTACTAAATTGTCGTAAATGGGCGCCAATTTCTTTTGCAACACGCCGCCCACTTGCCCGGCTGCGTTGGCAGCGGCATCGGCAGTCTCTGCCTCGATCAGATCGATCACCGCTTCTGCCTGGGTCAAATCCAACTGTCCGTTCAGAAATGCCCGCTTGGTAAATTCACCCCGCTTGGCGGGCAATGCGCCTGCCTTATACAGCGCATCCAATCCGGAAGCCAACACAGCAGGGGAGCCGTGACACTGGATTTCCACAGTATCCTCGCCGGTGTAACTGTGCGGTCCACGGGTATACACTGCCATGCATTGGTCGATAATGCGACCCTGGGCATCCTGCAATACGCCCAGCATCAGTTTTCTGTTTGGCGCTTCCTCCAGGGGTAAACCGCTGTTTAATTTAAACACCTTTCCGGCAACCTGCGCGCAACCGTCACCGGTGAGCCGCAGAATGCCGATGGCGCTGATTTGATTGCCGGTGGAAACCGCTGCAATTACGTGAGCCATAGAATTCTCCTTTAAGTTCATTACATTATAATATAGCATATATGTTTTCTAAAAGCAATTCCGGGAAAATATTATCGCATCTTTTGGGTAAGATATCCAAGAGGTGACACGATGGATAACGGAACAACGATGTATCCCGGAGAAATGACGGACGGAAATGTCAGCAAGATTTTTGAAGGTGCGGCGGATTTTATCCGCCGGGAATTACAGTGCGGCAAATATAAAATCTATGCCTATGCCATTGACGGTCTGATTGCTTCTGCATATGCGTCAGATTACATTTTTAAGCCCATTACACAACACTTGAATGCGGACAGTATGGATAAACTGTACAGACACGCGCTGGCAGGTATGATATATAATAATGTAGCAGTTGTCTGCAAGGATCTGGAGCAAATCGCCTTTTTGCTGGTCAATGGCTTTTGTGTAGTGTTATTTCCGGGCGCGGGCGCAATCGGGTTTGAAGTCAAAACGCCGGATAAGCGGGGGACATCTGCGCCGGATGCGGAAAATACAGTCAAAGGCGCAAAGGATGCCTTTGTGGAAACCATTCGGTCCAATACCAGCTATATTAGAAGACACTTGCGTACCCCGGAGTTGCGAATTTACGAAACCCAGGTAGGCAGGCGTTCACTGACCAACGTCAGCGTTCTTTGGATCGAGGGTATCACAAATCCGGAACTGGTAAATAGAATGAAAGAAAGACTAAACCAAATTGACATTGACGGTTTGTTAACACCTGCCGCAGTGGAAGAGTATGTGTCCGGGTCCCGGTGGACAGCCTTTCCGTTATTGCAATATACAGAGCGTTCTGATCGATTCAGCCAGGGATTGTTGGACGGCAGGGTAGGGTTGCTGGTAGACGGTCTCCCGGTGGGATACCTTGCTCCAGTGGATATCGGTTATCTGATGAACTCCCCGGAAGACCAAAGCCGTGACTTCATTTCCGCTTCCTGGACACGGATCCTGCGCTATATCGCACTGGCAATCGATTTGCTATTACCTGCGCTGTTTGTTGCAATGACCGTTTATCACCGGGAACTGTTGCCGCCGATTTTAGGCCAAGTGGTTATGGAAAGTAAACAGACAGTTCCGTTTTCTGCTGCGTGGGAAACATTGGGCTTGCTTGTGGCTTTTGAATTACTGCAGGAAACGGGAATCCACTTGCCGCAGAATATCGGCAATTCCGTTTCCATTATCGGCGGTATCGTAGTAGGTACAGCCGCAGCGGAGGCAGGTTTGTTATCACCGGTGGCATTGATCGCAGTGAGTATGGCAGGGATTTGCGGATTTGTATTACCAAACCGGGATATGGCAACTGCTGTTCGCGTGTGTCGATTCTTTCTGACGATCCTTGCGTCCTTTATGGGGTTGCACGGCATCGTGTTGGGACTTGTACTCATTTTGCTCCATTTGGCAAGTATGAAGAGCCTGGGCGTTTCTTATTTGATTCCCTTTGAAAAGACAATCTTGCGAAAGCGTCTGGTAAAGGAAAAGTGGCGGGGAAAGCATACAAAACCCGCCGATAAGAAAAAACAAAAATAATTGAAAAAAAAAAACACCTTTTTTTCAAATTGTTTTCTGGAAAT
>CALBJG010000088.1 GCA_937892865.1 uncultured Clostridia bacterium | reverse complement strand
GATCCCCGAGGGCATCGTGGAGTTCGTTCCCGAGTTCTCTGTGCTGATCGCTGAGATCAACGAGCTGCTGGCAGGTGCTAAGGCTGATGCTTTCAATGCCCTGGCAACCTGGGAAGAGAAGTATAACTTCATCAAGGCAGGCCTCAGTGAGGCTTCCATGAATGTGTTCGCCATCCTGCCCCAGACCATTCAGCAGCAGCTGTTCCTGGAGCGTGACCCCCACGGCAACGTGCAGGTGTCCCTCATCGAGTCCGAGAAACTGTTCTCCGCTATGGTCAAGGAAAATCTTGCCCAGCGGAAAGCCAAGGGCGAGTACAAGGGCAAGTTCAGCCCCCTGCATCACTTCCTGGGCTACGAAGGCCGCTGCGCATTCCCCTCTAACTTTGATGCAGACTACTGCTACTCTTTAGGCTACAACGCCTTTATGCTGATCTCCTACGGCTACACCGGCTATTTGAGCAAGGTATCCAACCTCAGTAACCCCGCAGAAGAGTGGGTCGCCGGCGGTATGCCCATCACCAAGATGATGAATATGGAGCGCCGCCACGGCGCAGACAAGCCCGTTATCCGCAAGGCGCTGGTGGAACTGGAGGGCAAGCCCTTCACATTCTTCGCCGCCAACCGGGCAGTCTGGGCAGAGGAAACCTGCTATGTCTACCCCGGCGCGATCCAGTACTTTGGACCCAGCGAAGTCTGCGACACCACAACCGTCACTCTGGCTCTGGAACAGAAATAAATATTCCTGAAAGTATCGGGCGACCAAACCAGGTCGCCCGAATCTGTTCCGTAAAAAAAGAATGCAAAATGCAGAATGCATAATGAGGGTGCAGCGGAAATGATAAACCTTTCATAAGTCTGTCACATCGTGCAAACTTTGGATTTCCTGCCCGCATTCCACCCCGCCCTTTCAGGGCACCCCTCCCCGGGAGGGGATATTTAAAATTCGTCGGCTTTGCCGACACAACAATTGTGCATTGTGCATTGTGAATTATGCATTGAAAAAAGAGCGTATCGCTTGGCGATACGCTCTTTTTGATTAAACCACTGCGTCGGGGTTGTTCCGGGAGTGGACAAGGCCGGGGTCCGGCAGGTTTTCCACATTGGAATCTTTGATGAGTTTCTTGGGACATACCGTGGCGCAGAGGCCGCAGTTGTCGCACTTACTGTAGTCGATCACCGCCAAATTCTTGGTAACGGTGATGGCGTCATTGGGGCAGATCTTACTGCAAAGACCGCAGCCCACGCAACCCACGGTACAACCACGGGTGGTGACAGCGCCCTTTGCCATGGAATTGCAGGCGATGACCACATTGTGACCCGGCTCAACGGCCGTAATGAGATCTCTGGGGCAGGCGGCGGCGCAGGCCATACAGCCTACGCACAGATCTTCGTCCACCACGGCAACGCCGTTTTGAATGGAGATAGCGCCGTATTTGCAGGCTTTCACGCAGGTGCCGTAACCCAAACAGCCGAATTTGCAGGACAGCGGGCCTCTGCCACCGACCTTGGAGGCGGCAAGGCAATCGTGGATGCCCTCGTAGTGACCTTTCAGTTTTGCGCCGGATGTCTGGTTGCCCTCTTTGTCGTAGTGCTTTTCACCGGAGCACCGGACCAGCGCCACCCTCCGGGTGACCGATACCGCTTCCACGCCCATAATGGCCGCCATAGCTTGCGCCGCTTCGTTGCCGCCGGAGGCGCATTTGTCGATGGTGGTCTCACCCTTTAACACAGCCTCGGCGTAACTGCTGCAGCCGGCATAGCCGCAGCCGCCGCAGTTGGCGCAGGGAAGACAATCGTTCAGTTGTTCTAAGCGGGGGTCGGTCTTTACATAGAAGATCTTGGAGGCAAATGCCAAAATCAAACCGAAGGCAAGGCTCAAACCGCCCAAAAGGGCAATGGCGATCAAAATATCTGTCATACCCTTACCTCCTTAAAACCGCATACCGGAGAAGCCCATAAAGGCCAGCGCTAAAAGACCTGCCGCAATCAGAGAGATGGGGCAGCCTTTGAAGCATTCCGGGGGATTGGCTTTGTCCACCCGCTCCCGCAGGGAGGCAAAGAGGACGATGGCCAGCAAAAAGCCCAGACCGCTGGCGGCGCCGTTTACAAGGCTCAAAAGCAGAGAGTAATTCTTCTGGGCATTGACCAGCACCACGCCCAGCACCGCGCAGTTGGTGGTGATGAGGGGCAGATACACGCCCAAAGCCTTATAAAGGGCGGGTACTTTCTTTTTCAGGAACATTTCCACCAACTGCACGATAGAGGCGATGACCAGGATAAATGCTACCGTCTGCATATACACAAGATCCAACGCGATGAGCAGTTGGTAAACGCCCCAACAGACCAAAGATGCCAGCGCCATAACGAATGTAACGGCGAAGCCCATACCCAATGCGGCATTGATGCGCTTGGACACGCCCAGGAAAGGACAAATGCCCAAAAACTTCACCAAAACATAGTTTTCACTGAGAAGAGCGGCGATAATGATACCCAAAACTTGCATTATTTGCTCGCCTCCTTCTTCTTGTTCTTCTTATCCAAAGTCCGGGTCAGTTTCTGGGAAGCGGCCAATACAAAGCCCATCACCAAGAAACCGCCTACGGGCATAACCACCAGCATAGCAGGTACGCTTTCCGGCAAAATGCGAATGCCCTCGCCGCCGTTTAAAAGGCCGCCGCCGAATGTGCCGGCGCCCAGCAGTTCCCGGACGATGCAGATCAGCACCAGCGCGGCGGTGTAGCCGATGCCCTGGCACAGACCGTCCACAGCAGACTCTAAAACACCGTGCTTGGAGGCAAAACCCTCGGCTCTGCCTAAAACGATACAGTTAACCACGATCAAGGGGATAAACACGCCCAAACTCTCGGAAAGGGCGGGGATGTAAGCCTTTAACAGCAGATCCACAATGGTCACGAAGCCGGCGATAATGGTGATATACGCGGCGATACGCACCTGGGGCGGGATCACTTTCCGCAGGGCGGAAATGAGCATATTGGAGCAAATGGTGATCACCGTCACCGCGATGCCCATACCCAAACCGTTAAAGAGGCTGGTGGAGATCGCCAATGCAGAACACATACCCAGCATCTGTACCAGCACCGGGTTTTTGGTCAAAAGACCCTCTTTTAATTGCTTTTTGAAGTTCATTTGGCACCTCCTAATCCGGCAACGCAGGAAAGGGCGGCGTTGACGCCGTTGCACACAGCCCGGGATGTGATGGTGGCGCTGGTAATGGCGTCGATATCGCCACCGTCTTTACTGACGGATACAGAACCGCTTGCGCCCACAAACTGCTCCCGGAAGGCTTGACCTTTTTGGTTGTTTGCCGCCGCCACAGCGCCGAGACCGGCAGACTCTGTGTGGGATATGATGGCGATGTCCAGCACCTTGCCATCGTTGTCGATGCCCACCATCATGGTGATGGTGTTGTCAAAACCCATAGGCGTCACTTCCAAAGCGTAGCCTTTTTGTCCTTTGTAGACTTTGGAAACAAGTCCCGTTTCGTCTGCAAAGTCGGTGATCTCTTCCTCATACCCCCCTGGGAGTACCTGGCTGATAGCCGCCTGGGTCTTTGCCTCCAAAGAGGCGGCGATCACCGGAGCGGTGAGGCGGTTGACGATGGCCAAAAGACCGGCTACCACCACCGCGATGGTAAGGAGCACCAAAGTGATCCGCAAAATGTAGCGGCTTAAGGATTCTTGCTTCATTTTGCTTTTGCCTCCTTTCCGGGGTTGCCGAATTTCTTCGGTCTGCCGATGCGGTCAAAGAGGACAACGCAGGCATTCATAATCAAAATGGCGTAGGACACGCCCTCATTGTAGCCGCCGAAATAACGGATAATAAACGTCAGCACACCGCAGCCCACAGCGTAGACCATCTGACCTGCCCGGGTGATGGGAGAGGTGACATAGTCTGTTGCCATAAACACAGCGCCCAGCATCAGACCGCCGCTGCAAAGTTGGGCTGCCGTCCACATAAGACGGTCGTTACCCATGGGGAACAAAAATGCCAGAATCGCCACCGTGCCGATGTAGCACAGAGGGATCCGGGGGGAGATGACCTTGGTGATCAGCAGGTAGATAAAACCAATGAGGATCAACACCACAGAGGTCTCGCCGATACAGCCGCCTACATTGCCGATGAACATATCCAGCAGTTTGTCGGCGGGCATCTCACCCCGGTGCATAGACGCCAAAGGCGTTGCGGCAGTAACGATATCCACATTGCTGCCGAAGATGCTTGCCTGGTTTTCCCAGCCGGCTTTGATCCAGGTGCTCATACTCACCGGCCAACTGAAGAGGAATGCTCTTGCCGCCAGCGCCGGGTTAAAGAGATTCTTACCGATGCCGCCGAAGAGCATCTTTACAAGCAGGATGGCAAAGGCATCGCCAAGGAGCAGTTGCCAGTAGGGAATGGTAGGGGGGCACACAAATGCCAGCAAAAGACCGGTGACCAGCGCGGAAAGGTCGTAGGTCTTGTCATTCTGCTTCATAAGAATGCACCAGAGTTTTTCCATCAGTGCGCAGGCGACCATACTCATCAGGCACACCACCAGCGCCCGGAGACCGAAAAAGTACACACTGCCTGCAAGCGCCGGGGTCAGGGCGATGAGCACGTGACCCATAATTGCCCGGGTGGTGTTCCGGGTGTGGGCGTGGGGAGAACTGGAAATGGTCAGTTCGTAGTAATATTTCATTTGCGCCATTTGCGTTCTCCTTTCTTACTTTTGGGCGGCGTCACGGATCTTCTGTTTGCCGGAACGGAACGCCAGTACCAACGGCACACCGGCAGGACAGTTGTATGCGCAGCAGCCGCACTCAATGCAGTCCATCAGATGGACGCTGTTCATTTCGTCAACATCGTTTGTGTAAATGGCTTTATACATCAGCACCGGCATCAGCCGCATGGGACAGATGTCGATACACTTGCCGCAGCGGATGCAGTGGGGATCTTCTACATTAAAGCGATTCTTCTTGCCCAGCACCGTCACGGCGTTGCAGGCTTTCACAGTGGAAACGGACAGATCGAACTGGGCAACGCCCATCATCGGGCCGCCGGAGAGGACTTTGTAAGGATTCTCCGAGTGACCGCAGGCTTCCAAAAGGTCATTGAAACTGGTGCCGATGGGTACTTGCAGGTTCTTCGGTTCCATTAAGATGTCACCGGAAACGGTCACCGCCCGGCTGATCACCGGCATACCTAAATATACCGCATCGTAGACAGCCTTGCAGGTGGCGATGTTGAACACCGCGCAACCCACCGCCGCAGGCAGACCGCCGCTGGGCACCTGCCGTCCGGTGATGGCGCGGATCAGTTGCTTTTCCGCGCCCTGGGGATATTTGGCAGGCAGAGGATGCACCTGAATGCCGGATTTGCCGGTGTAGGCTTTCAATGCGGCAATGGCCTCGGGCTTGTTGTCCTCAATGCCGATGTGGGCATCAGAAAGACCTAAAATTTTCATAAGTACGCAGATACCGGCAACCAGTTTGTCCGGCATCTCCCGGCAAAGCCGGTCGTCAGCGGTGATGTAGGGCTCACACTCACCGGCATTGATGATCAGTTTGTCCACCTTGCCGATGCCGCCTGCGAGTTTCACATGGGTGGGGAACGCAGCGCCGCCCATACCCACGATACCCGCTTCCCGGATAATGGAGATCAGTTCCTCGGGGGTGAGCGCATCGATCTCTTCTTTTGTCCGGGGTTTGATGTCCTCGGAAAGGGTATCTTGGTGGTCGTTTTCGATCACAACGCTCATCACCGTCACACCGCTGACATGGGGACGGGACTCCACCGCCTTTACCTTGCCGGAAACCGGGGCGTGGATGGGGACACAAAGACCTTCGTTGTCACCGATCTTCTGACCTTTTTTCACCAAATCGTTTTTCTTCACCAGCGGCTCGCAGGGAACACCGATATGCTGGGACATGGATACCACCAGCGTATCCGGGGCAGGGAAGGGCTGGATCAGCCGCGCCCGGGTGTAGGATTTTTGATCCTTGGGATGCAAACCGCCAAAAAATGACCGCGCCATAGGCAATACCTCTCTGTTAAATGATGCTTTTAAGATAGCATATTTTATCACCGTTGTCCATAGATTTGTGGCATTTTGTACAAAAACAGCGAAGAAAATATGTTTATATCGATAAATATTGACGGAATAACCCTCTTTACAAAAATTGTCTCAAGGGGTATAATTTCCATAAACACACGAAGTACAGATCTGTCATTGCGAACCGGTGACATTGTCACCGGTGTGGCAATCTACAGGACAAACTGCCTGCTTGAGATTGCCGCGTCGCCTGCGGCTCCTCGCAATGACAACGAACAATGATAGAAAGGGGGAAAGCAGTGAAACTTAAATTTTCTAAATGGGATATCCTTCCCGTTGCCGGTGTTCTTGGGCTGGCAGTGGCTGTGTTTTTGCTGTTTTTGCCCGCCAAAAATCCCGGAAAAACCCTGGAGATCTATGAAAACGGCAAACTTTTGACCACTCTTTCCTTAGCGGAAGATGCTACTTATACCGTTCGGGGGGCGTATACCAATGTGGTCACCGTGAAAGCGGGAAAAGTGGCTGTGACCCATACCGATTGCCCCGGCGGAGATTGCCAGAAGATCGGCTGGACAGATTCTGCCGGGAAAAGCATCGTGTGCCTGCCTAACGGCGTGGAAGTCCGCATTTTGGGGGATTCCGATGTGGACATCGTGGTGAGGTGACGGCTGTGAAAAGAACGAAAAAACTCGCCCTCTGCGCCCTTTTGACCGCCCTGGCTTTGGGGCTTTCCTTTATGGAGCGATTCATCCCCCTGCCCATCCCCCTGCCGGGCATCAAATTGGGGCTTGCCAATGTGGTGACCCTCATTGCCTTGTACCTGCTGGGAGGGAAACCTGCTTTTGGCATCCTGGTTGCCCGGTGTCTGCTGGGCAGCCTCTTTGGGGGGCTTACGGGCCTTGCCTTTTCCCTTGCCGGGGGTCTGCTCTCATTAGGGGTTATGACACTTGCGACCAAAGCCAAGGGCCTTTCTGTCTATGGCATCAGCGTCCTGGGGGCGGCTACCCACAATATTGCCCAGATCTTGGTGGCAATGGGGCTGATGGCATCGCCTTTCGTGGGGGCGTATCTGCCCTGGCTGTTGCTGGTTTCCATTGTTACCGGTCTTGTCACCGGGGGGGTCTGCGCCGGGGTGCTGAAAGTTTTGCCAAAGGAGAGACGGGTATGAAACGGCTGATTTGTATGCTCCTTGCCTGCCTGCTGCTTGCCGGCTGTAC
>CALBJG010000087.1 GCA_937892865.1 uncultured Clostridia bacterium | reverse complement strand
GCTCCAACATGGTGATCTTTGCAGCCCGGGCGTAGTGGCGGGAGTCCTGCTCGTTCTGGGAGCTGTGCATACCGGCATCGTCGGCCACGCCGATGACCATACCGGCGTTGACACCGGTATAGGCGATGGTGAACAGCGGGTCGGCCGCCACATTGAGGCCCACGTGCTTCATACCGCAGAAACTGCGGCGACCTGCCAAAGATGCGCCGAAAGCCGCTTCCATTGCCACTTTCTCGTTGGGCGCCCACTCGGCGTAAACTTCGGGATATTTTGCGATCGCCTCGGTGATCTCCGTACTGGGGGTTCCGGGGTAACTGGAAACGAAACTGCAGCCGGCTTCATAAAGGCCCCGGGCTACCGCCTCGTTACCGAGAATTAACTGTTTCATATTTATACTTCCTCCTTCACTGGGTCGCCAATGGCATCGGTGGCAGAAACCACCACTTTTTTATCATAGCAGGAGAATACTCTCTCCACATATTCTTTCTTGGGGGGCTTGGTGAACAAACTCACGATCGGCACGATCACAAGTCCTGCCAGCATACAGAAAACGCCGGCATTGATGGAAGATTGCAGCACCGCAGGGAACATATCCTTTGCCAGAATGTTGGCAACCATCACCACTGTGGAAAAACCAAAGCAGGCCCAAACAGATATTTTACTTGTCTTTTTCCAGTAAAGACCGTACAGGAACGGCGCTAAGAACGCGCCTGCCAATGCGCCCCAACTGACACCCATCAACTGGGCGATGAATGTCACATTGGACTTATACTGGACGATTGCGATGACTACGGAAATCGCAATGAATACCGCGATCAAAATTCGCATGATGAGAAGTTGCTTTTTCTGACTCAAGTCTTTCACGATAGAGCCCTTGATAAAGTCCAGTGTCAGTGTGGAACTGGATGCCAGCACCAGAGAGGACAGCGTGGACATAGATGCGGAAAGTACCAAAATCACCACTACGGCGATCAGGAACGGGGAAAGTCCGGAGAGCATCGTAGGAATGATAGAATCGTAACCGCCGGCTGCCAGATCGACCTTGTCGGAGAACAACCGTCCGAAACCGCCCAGGAAGTAGCAGCCGCCGGCAACCACCAAAGCAAACACGGTAGAAATAATCATACCCTTGTTGATCGCCTTTTCGCTCTTGATGGCGTAGAATTTCTGCACCATTTGCGGAAGACCCCAGGTACCCAGACTGGTCAGCAGCACCACACCGATGAGCCCCACCGGGTCAGGTCCCAGGAAGGAGTTGAATGCGCCGGGCATATCAGAAACAGCGGGATCAGTAACTTGGGAAAGGCCTTTCAGCGCTTCCATAAAACCGCCCTGGCTTTTCAGCACTGCCGCGATCACTGCAACGATGCCAAACAACATAATAATGCCTTGAATAAAATCATTGATAGCCGTTGCCATATAGCCGCCGGCAATCACATAGACCGCTGTCAGTACCGCCATAATGATCACGCAAACAGCGTAGTCAATGTCAAATGCCATACCGAACAAGCGGCTGAGGCCATTATACAGTGAGGCAGTATAAGGAATCAGGAAAATGAAGATAATGGCAGAGGCGGCAATTTTTAATGCCTTGCTGTCAAACCGGCCTTCGAAAAACTGGGGCATCGTGGCGCTGTCCAAGTGCTGGGTCATCACTCTTGTGCGGCGACCCAAAATTGCCCAGGCCATCAGAGAGCCGATCAGGGCATTGCCGATACCAGCCCAGGTGGCGGCGATACCGTACTTCCAGCCGAACTGTCCGGCGTAGCCTACAAAGACAACGGCGGAGAAATAGGAAGTACCGTAGGCAAAGGCTGTCAGCCAGGGGCCGACGCTTCTGCCACCCAAAACGAAGCCGTCCACATCGGTGGCTTTCTTGCGGCAGTAAAGGCCAACGCCGATCATTATGCCGAAGAATACTACGAGCATACCGATTTTAATTGCCATATCCATAATAAAAGCATCTCTTTTCTTTGGTTTGCTGAATTTTATCCGGTGATCTGTACCTCTACCAAACGGCCCTTGCAATATTTCTCGCGCAGGGCAGGTTTTTCGATCTTACCGGTGGGGTTACGGGGAACTTTATCAAAGAACACCTTTTTGGGGCGCTTATACCGGGGCATTGCCTTGCAGAATTCATCGATTTCTTCCACTGTGCAGGTTTCGCCCTCTTTGATCTCCACAATGGCAACGGCGATCTCGCCCAGACGGGCATCGGGCAAGCCGATAACTGCCACATCCTTGATCTTGTCAAAGGCGCGAAGGAAGTCTTCGATCTGCACAGGGTACAGGTTTTCGCCGCCGGAGATGACCACATCCTTCTTCCGGTCTACCAGATAGATGAATCCTTCTTCATCCTGCCGCGCCATATCGCCGGTAAAGAGCCATCCGTCGTGAAGCACTTCTGCGGTGGCTTCCGGGTTTTTATAATAGCACTGCATCACGCCGTCACCCTTGACCGCCAGTTCGCCAACCTCGCCGGGGGCAACATCTACGCCCCGCTCGTCCACAATACGGGTCTGCCAGCCATAGCCGGGTACACCGATGGCACCAACCTTGCGCACATTTTCCACGCCCAGGTGAACACAACCGGGACCGATGGATTCGGAAAGGCCGTAGTTGGTATCGTACTGATGATGGGGGAACACCTTCATCCAACGGCTGACCAAACTGGGAGGCACCGGCTGGGCGCCGATGTGCATCAAACGCCATTTTTGCAGGCGATACTGACTCAAATCCACTCTGCCGTCGTCAATGGCATCCAACAGATCCTGCGCCCAGGGCACCAACAGCCATACGATGGTACACTGTTCTTCTGTTGCTGCCCGGAGGATCCACTCGGGTTTTACACCCCGGAGAAGGACCGCTTTGGAACCGGAAAGCAGCGAGCCGAACCAGTGCATTTTCGCGCCGGTATGGTACAGCGGCGGGATACAGAGGAATACATCCTCTCTTGTTTGGCTGTGGTGGTTTTGCTCGGTCAGGCAGGCATGGACCAATGCCTTATGGTTATGTAAGATCGCTTTAGGGAATCCGGTGGTACCGGAGGAGAAGTAAATCGCCGCATCGTCCGTCTCCGTCAGCGCTACGGGAGGCGCGCTGGAAGAGCAGAAATTCACCAGGCGCATACAATCTTCCGTATACTCTGGGCCGTTTTTGCCCACATAGAACAGTTTTACATTGGGGATGCTCTTTTCGATGGCATCCATACGGCTGACAAATTCCGGACCGAATACCAGTACATCCACATCCGCCAAATCTAAGCAGTAGGCAATTTCGTCACTGCTGTAACGGAAGTTCATAGGAACAGCGATACAACCGGCTTTCAGAATGCCGAAATAGACCGGCAGCCACTCCAGACAGTTCATTAAAAGGATCGCCACCTTGGTGCCCTTCTTCAGGCCACGGCTCAGCAGCAGATTGGCAAACCGGTTTGCCCGGCGGTCAAAATCCTTCCAGGTCATTTCCCGGCGGTAGGGGGTATCCGGGGAGGCGCTTTCGATCAGATTGAAGTCCCACCAGGTAACAGCCTTATCCCTCTCTTCAGAAGGATTGATCTCCACCAACGCCGTTTCCGCGCCGTAAAGCCGGGCATTTTTCTCCAAAAAGTCTGTAATGATCATCTTTTCTTCTCCTTTGTCTGATAAAAGCAATGTCCTCTGCTTACATTTAAGCAGAGGACAAGAAAATTCCTGTGGTACCACCTCAGTTTACCGCTTTCGCGGCCTCGTGGGATCCTAACAGATCCGCAGGCTGTATCGGGCCTTTCCCGTCCTCCCCTACTGTGATTCAGGGAAGCCACTCCGAAAGGAATTCCACGCCCCAACTTTCACTGCCTTGCACCTACCGGCAGTTCTCTGGGAAAGTTTTTCAGGTGTGTACTATTTTTCATCATCGTGTTCGGCAAATATTGCTGTCATTTTACCACTTCTGCCTCGGTAAGTCAACAATAATCTTTGTAAAAAATACATTTTTCCGTACCTCGTGGACATCTCCTTTAAAAAACCATTGAATCCGGTTCGGATTGTGTTATAATGAGGGGACAAAAGATTCCATTTTTTCGGAGATGCTGCATTATGCTGATCGATTTTCATACCCACGCTTTTCCCGACAAGATCGCCCCGGGCGCCGTGCAGAAACTGGCCCACGCAGCCGGCGGTCTGACACCGCATACGGACGGTACTGTGACCGCTTTAAAAAGGGAAATGCAACAAGACGGCGTTGATCTGTCCGTTGTTCAAAATATTGCCACCAATCCTGCGAAACAGAGCAAAGTCAACGACTTTGCCATATCCCTGAACGAAGACCCGGTTTTGATCGCTTTCGGTTCTGTCCATCCGGATGCGCCGGATACTTTGGAAGAACTGGAGCGACTTCGTGATGCTGGAATTAAAGGTATTAAATTCCAGCCGGAATACCAGTGTTTCTACGCCGACGAAGCGCGGATGAAACCGATTTATAAAAAGATATCCCAGTTAGGTTTTGTGACCCTATTTCACGCAGGAAACGACTATGGTTTCCCGCCTCCTTATCACTGTATGCCGCAGCATTTGCTGGGCGCTCTGAAATGGTTTGACAGCCCGGTCGTTGCCGCCCACTGGGGTGGTTTGGGCTGCGCGCCGGAAGTTATGGAAAAACTGGTCGGCACCGACCTTTATTTTGACACTTCCTTTGGTTACGGCACTATGGCAGCGCCCCTTGCCCAGCAGATCATAGACCGACACGGGCCGGACAAGTTGCTCTTCGGCTCGGATATGCCCTGGCATCGCCCTGCCTGGGAACTGAAGATGTTAAGCGCACTGGACATCAGCCCCGCTGACCGGGAAAAGATCCTCTGCGGCAACGCAAAAAAACTACTGGGTCTTGCCTGATCTGCAAAAACATCAATTTTTTCTGAATTTTTGGAAGGAATATTTGTCTTGTACCCTTGTGCGGTAAGGAGTACAATAAAGTTTACAATATGCTATAAAGGTTGTGTATTATGAAAGACTATTTAACTTATGCTTCTCCGGAATCGGCAGGCATTGCCTCCCGGGACATTATCGAATTTTTAGACCATCTGGAAATCTTCGGCGCCTATGTCCACAGTTTTGCTGTGATAAAGGGTCACAACATTATCGCAGAGGGCTATCGTCCGCCTTTCCACGCCAATGAACTGCACCGGATGTACTCCATCAGCAAGACCTACGCCGCCATGGCTGTGGGTGTTCTCATCGGCGACGGTGAGATCGCTTTGGATGATAAGATCCTTAAATGGTTCCCGGAGTATGCGGATTGCTCTGACCCCAACTTAAAAGATGCAACTGTGGAAGAACTTTTAAAAATGAATTCCCCCTTCCCCGGTGTTCCCACCTACTGTATGCGCGCGCCGGGCAATCTGGAAAAGCACTGGCTGGAAACATTCTTCGTAATGCCCACCACCCATCCAAGCGGCACGGTATGGAACTACGACACCTCCGCTACATATGTTTTGGGTGTCATCACCGAGCGGATCGTGAAAAAACCCTTTATGGAGTTCCTGTATGAACGGGTTCTTTCCAAGATCGGCTGCTCCGAAGAAGCCCACTGTATGAAAACCCCCGACGGCCACTCCTGGAACGGCTCTGCTTGTATGTGCACCACCATCGACCTTGCCCGGTTCTCCCGGTTTATTATGGATGCAGGCTGTGTGGACGGCGAACAACTGATCCCCAAGGACTTTATGGAAAAGGCTGTCAGCCGCCTTTCTGACAACAACGACAACGGTTTCCGCAACCCGGAAAACGGCCACGGTTACGGCTATCAGATCTGGCGCACACTGGACAATTCCTATTCCCTCATCGGTATGGGTAACCAGTTAGCAATGTGTATGCCCGATAAGGACCTGCTGTTTGTCTGCACCGCAGACCATCAGGGTGACCCGGCTATGCGGCCTATTCTTTACACCACCGTTTGGCAGGACATCAAGCAGAAATGCGGCGCTCCCCTGCCGGAAGATCCGGCGGCTTGGCAGGCGCTGAAAGACCGCTGCGCCAATATGCCCTACCCCGTTGTAGAAGGGGAAAAGGATTCTGCCTGGGACATTTGGGGCAGAAAAATGGTGCTCTCTGAAAACAAGATGGGTATTACAGAGATCACTCTGAAAAAGAATGATGACGGCACCGCTGTTTTGTGTTATGTAAACCCGCAAGGTTACAAGGAGATCCCCTTTGGCATTGGTGAGCCGGTGATTTCCACCTTCCCGCAAGACGGCTACGGCGGTTCTACCGCCGGTGTTCCCTCGGAACGCCGTTTCCGGTGCATCACTTCCGGTGCCTGGACAATGCCCAACACCCTGCGACTTAAGTGTGATGTGATCGACATCTACTTTGGCAGTGTGAATATGGTATTTACCTTTAAGGGTAACCAGGCAGGTATCAATTTCCACCGCAATGCCCAGTGGTTGCTGGATGAATACCAAGGCTATGCAACCGGCACTTTTGTAGAGTAAGGAGAACGGATATGCAACTGTTATTTACCGGCGATGTCTGCTTTATGGAAAAAGGCATTCTGTCGTATCAGGAATCAGCAGAAATTTTGCAGGATGTAAAGCCCATTTTGGAAGAAGCAGATTTCCGCATTATGAATCTGGAGACCCCCCTTGCCAACGAAGCAGAGTGTGAAAAACTCCCCAAGAGCGGTCCCAATATCATCAGCCCTCCGGAAAATGTTGTTTTCCTGCAAGCAGCAGATGCGGATGTTGCCACCATTGCCAACAACCATATCAATGACTATCTGGAAACCGGTTTGGTAACCACCCTGACCGTACTGGATCAGGCTGGCATCAAGCACTGCGGCGCAGGCAGAAATCTGGAAGAGGCTTATCGCGCCGCCTACTTAAGCAAAGACGGCAAAAAAGTCGCGATCCTATCTGTCTGTGAAAATGAGCCCGGCTATGCCACGGAAACCACCTGCGGCTCTGCCGGTCTGAATATCCTGCGTCTGATGAAGCGGATTCGGGAAGAAAAGCAAATTGCTGACTATGTGGTGATCGTTTTCCACGGCGGCACAGAGTACAACCCCATCCCTGCTCCCGGCATTCAGGAACGCTACCGCACCTTTATTGAAATGGGCGCAGATGCGGTAATTGCCGGTCATACCCATTGCCCCCAGGGTTATGAAGTTTACAACGGTAAGCCTATCGTGTACTCTATGGGCAATTTCCTGTTCGTCACCTTTGACGCTGTGGACGACATCCCCGGCTGGAATTACGGCTCTATGTGTATGCTGACACTGGAAGAAACCGGCATTTCTTTTGAACTGATCCCCTACCGTTTTGATACCGCCGGCACCCGCATTACCCCCTTCACCGGCGAAGAAAAGGAAAAAATGCTGGAATATCTGGCTACCATCAGCGCGCCCATCGGCAATATGGAACTTTCGGAAAAATACTTCCGGGGCTGGGCGATCTCTCACCAACTTTATCCCAAAACACCTACCGATTACAATGTGGACAAAATGAATTTCCGGGCAAGCAACCTGGTGCGTTGCGAAGCCCACCACGAATGTCTGAAAATGAATTACCAAACCATCAAAGACGGTCTGGTGGATGAGGCTCTGGAATGGGCAGAAAAAATCGAAAAACTCCAACATATGCCCGTTTAATTGGCACAAAACCCGTCGGTTAAAAACCGACGGGTTTTAATTTTCATTATTCCAGTTGCCATCTTCAAAATCATCGAAGATCCGGTCTGAATGGATATAGCGGCGGAACAACTCTACAAACTCTGTTTTTGTAGACACGTTTGCCAAGGTATAAAGTTTTTTCATCCGGTAGCGGCCGGTGCTGACAGAAATTGCCTGCTCTTCGGCAATTATTTCCATACTCTTGCCGTTTACAAGTCCCTGGATGATCTGCATATCCAATTTGCTGCACTGGTGCAGACAACTGACCAATGCTCTTGCCCGATCTTCCGCATCGTCGCTTAATTCCGCCAATGGCGGTATCTCCCCTGCATAAGCGGAAGTCATAGGATTTGCCGGCAGCGCCGCATTGGCAGTACTGCCTCTGGGTCGCAATTCGCAGGAAACCGTAACTACAATGGAAGAAATCCGGGGATTGGTACACAGTTGTTTCCAAATGTAGAACGCCTGCTCGCCGGTCTCCTCATATGCCCGGGTAGCGCTGGTAAGTGTCGGCTGGGTATAACGGCACAAAATCGTGTCACCCAAACCTGCTACAAACAAATCTTCCGGCACTTTGATCCCGTGGGCTTTGGCATAGCACAAAACATTTGCGGCAATAAAATCATTGGCGCATAAAACGCCCTGATAATTCCGAATGTTTTCAAAAAACTGTTTGTCCGGCAATGTGCCTGCCTCTGTTCCCAAGTATATATCTTCCGGTCCCACCGGCAGACCTAACTGGGCAGCAATGGCAAGAAATGCCTCTCTTTTCGCCATATCGTTGCTGGAGGTGGTGTAAAGGCCGGCCATTGCCAGTTTTGTTCTGCCGTTTTGAACGAAATAATTGACCAACGCCTCGATCGCAGCGCTGTTTCCGTACATAGTACCGCTGACATTCTCGCCGAATTTACCGGGCATAGAGCCGATCAAAACAGGTCGGATATTCTGACGGCGGCACTGGGCAATCGTTGCCGCTGTCCACTCTGCGCCGGTGCTGACAAGGATCATAGCGGTGGGCATCTGCTCCGGGTCCAGTTCCGAAAAACTGTTGATCTGACAGACAGTACGCTTTTGCCGCGCCGCTGCCCGCCGCAGACCTTCCAAACTACGGGCGTGCCAAATAGGTGTAATGCAGGAACGCTCCACCATAACATAGATTTTCAGTTCTGCCACCGCTTTTCACCTCCCGTTTTTTCTGCTAATAGTATATCACAACCGACAAATTTTGCAATGCAAAATACTTTTCTGCTTTTTTCTTTATATTTTTAATGATTTTTTACAGTTCTTTCGCATTTTTATAAGTTTTTTCTTGCAACAGAAAAAAAGCCGTGATATAATTTACGCGGTTGTAATAAAGTTCAAACGATAGCCCTATTATTCTAAGGAGTGAAAAATATGAAAAGAATCTTGTGCCTTTTGTTGATCATTGCTATGAGCGCTATGCTGTTTGCCTGCGCCGGCGCAAAACTCACCGCAAAGCCCAATGTAGTCACCGATCCCACTGAAGAAACCACCACGGTTGCTCCCACTGAAGAAACCACCGATCCTTTCTTTGAAGAGGATTTCTTTGAAGATGAATTCGGCGCTGATACAGACGCTGCTATGAACGCAGTTGCCGCTGCTTTGAATGGCACCGGCATTTCCCAGAGCAATCTGCAATCTATGCTGGAAGCGGAAGGTTACAGTATGGAGGCTGTTATCTCTGCCATCGGCAGCGCAAATGTCGACTGGAATGCCCAGGCTGCATTGGCCGGTAAAAACGCCATGGTTTCCGACCCTGCAACGCCCTCTGCTTTGAAAGATCTGCTGCTGTCCGAAGGTTTCACCGACGACCAGGCTGACTATGGCGTAGCAAACTGCGGCGATTGGAACGCCTACGCTTTGGCATACGCCCGTCAATACTATGCAAATTTGGAGGCATCTGAAGTTGAGTCGCAGTTGATCGTCGACGGTTTCACCGCTGCCCAGGCTGCATACGCCGCAAAGAACATTTGATTCTTCATACATATACCGCCCGGAAAATTTCCGGGCGGTTATTGTTTTAAATGCCCTTTTCTTGACAATTGATTTTTATTGCAGTAAACTAAATCCGTTCAAACAACAAGCAAAGAAGGTGCGCTATGGCTTATATCGATATTGCAAAAATAGACAGAAACTTCGCTGTTGAGGCTGTTGTTCAGCGGGAGGGGCTGGTATTTCACGACCCCCGGCAGTTGCCATTTGCTCTATACGGCATCTATTACCAAGACGGAATGTACCGCAGAATGCCGGAAGATGTAGCAAAATCCGTTAGTGAGTTTGTTGGTCTTCAGCACACTTACTGCGCCGGCGGCAGATTGCGCTTTATAACAGACAGTCCCTTTATTGCCATCCACGCAGAATTCGGACGCGCCTGCAAATTATCGCACTTCCCCCTCACCGGTTCCAGAGGATTTGACCTATATCAGGATGGCAAGTACCGGAAAACCTTTGTGCCGCCCTGGTATGAAGAGGCGGGCTATGAGAGCATTTACGATGTGCAGGAGACGGGTATGCACGAATACTTACTGCATTTTCCCACCTACTCGGAAATGCACGCTTTTTATATCGGTCTTGCAGAAGGTTGCAACATACGACCGGCGCCTGCTTACCGACTGGAAAAACCGGTGGTGTTCTACGGTTCGTCTATTACTCAGGGCGCATGCAGTTCCCGTCCCGGTAATGCATACAGCAATATCCTTTCCCGGCGGCTGGATGTTGACCATATCAACTTAGGTTTTTCCGGCAACGCCAAAGGGGAGATCGAAATGGCGGAGCATATTGCCTCTTTGGATATGGCGGCTTTTGTCAGCGATTACGATTACAATGCCCCGGATGCAGACCATTTGGCCGCCACCCACGAAAGGCTGTTCCAATGTGTTCGGAAAGCCCACCCGGATATTCCCATTTTACTGCTGCCCCGTCCCAAATCCCATCCCACCCAGGAGGACCAGCAGCGGGCCGCCATCGTCCGCCGCACCTATGAAAACGCCATTGCCGCCGGTGACCGGAATGTATACTTCCTGTCCGGTCCGGAACTGATGGCGCTGTGTGGAAACGAAGGCACAGTAGACGGTGTCCACCCCACTGACTTTGGCTTCTACTCTATGGCAAAGGCCATCGGCGACGTTTTGGAAAAAGTATTATAAATGAAAATGCCCGGAAGAATTTTCTTCCGGGCATTGCTTATTTCTTACAGATGAGATTCGTTGATGAGGATGTGGACATCGTCCAGTTGTTTCTGGGAAACGGTGGTGGGCGCGTCCATCATCAGGTCCTGAGCGGTCTTGTTCATGGGGAATGTAATGACCTCACGAATAGATTCCTCACCGCACAGCAACATAACAAGACGGTCAACGCCGGGAGCAGCGCCTGCGTGGGGAGGCGCGCCGTAGGTAAAGGCGTTATACATCGCCGGGAACTTGGCTTTTACATCCTCTTCGCCCAGGCCTACCATCTGGAAGGCCTTGACCATGATCTCGGGA
>CALBJG010000086.1 GCA_937892865.1 uncultured Clostridia bacterium | reverse complement strand
TGACCTCTTGAATGCCATTCAAGCGCTCTCCCAGCTGAGCTATACCCCCAAATTCCGTCCGCGTTTGCAGACAGCCTCTGTATTATAGCGGCACAAGTGGGATTTGTCAAGAGGGGATAGGGGAAAAACAAAAGATTTTTTGCGCTTTTATCCCATACGATCCCGAAGAAAATCTGTAAAAAACGAACACAGCGAAGCAATTACACAGCGGCTTCCGGGATGTCGATCCGCTCCATACAGTTCAGTCCGGTTTCCGGATCGTTTCTCAAACGCAGGACAAAGGGGCAGGTGTCGACCATCGTGCATAGCGCAAAATCCCGACGGGGGAAAATGTGCTGCTGCGACGCGTCAAAGAATTTTGCGCCGTCGGTAAGTTTGATCGCTTCGATCCGGGCATCCATATCCGCAAGGGGCCGATTCTCCAACAGACTTTTGATGTAAAGGGCGCACAGCGTATCCTCATCGGTGTGCCATTTGCCCGCAAGCCCCATACACACCAAAGATACCAACGGAGGATTTTTCTGCTTGATGTAGCAGGCGATGGCTTTGGCGTTGGCAAGGCAACCGCCTAAAATCTCGTCAGCACCGGTGGCATTGGCAATGCCCTGGGTACCGGCGGAGGTGGTGTGGACTACGGCTTTGTCGGTGAAATCCAGATTTTCGATGGCAGAAGGGGAGTTGCCGAAGTCAAAGCCTTCGATGATTGCGCCACCCCGTTCACCGCACAAGATCGCATCCGGATGCGCCGCCTTATAATCCCAGGCGATCTGCGCATCCCCAACGGGAAAAAGTTTTTTCGCACCCCGTCCCAATAAAAAAGATTCGACGGTCATGGCGCGGAAAACATCAATGATCACAGTTAATCCCCGGGCTTGTTTCGCGCCTTCGATCAACTGCAGAATTTGAATTTTCATAGGATATCTCCTTTGCGTCAGTTCAGCAAAAGACCCAACAGTTTCCGGTCAGTAAAGGCGGGGCAGGTGTATGCGCCATCCAGGATCGCCTCCACATTGTTCCAACTGTTTTCAATTTCCTTGGAAAATGCCTGGGCTGTCTGCACGAAATCGCCGCCTAATGCAGTGATCAGCAGGGAAGCGATGATGATGAATTTTACACGGCACAGAACATCCAAATCAGACACCGCCTGGAGCCAGTATCGCCTGATCGCATAGTCGATAAAACGCAGGATCCGGGAATCCCAAATGTCGTTAACAGCGCCGTTTTCCAACCGCTGCGCCCATTGGGGAGAGAGGATCTCCAAGCCTTTGAAGAAATCCAAAATTTCTTTCACAGAGCCACCTTCTGCAAACCGGGCAGCGGTTTCCAGGCAGGATTCCGGCTCTAAAACAGCCGTTTCCCCGCCGTCCAGTTCGTTCTGCGCCTCGCAGCCGTAGAGGAGCAACACAGCCAATACCCGGGCAGGGGAGTGGTCAGTCCTATGCAGATAATCCAAAAAGACCTGCCTGCTCCGAAGGAGAATGTCCATATCCCGGGAGTCATAGTCCGGAGCATCGCCACCGGGGCATTCGCTGACGGCAATAGCCGGCGTGGGGGCGTCTAAAATCAACTTCGCCGCTTCCGGGCAGGAAAGTTCCAATCCCAGTTCCATAAAATCACCGTAATCGTGCCGGAGGCGGGGGAAATCCCGGCAGGTTTGGCATAGGGCATCGTGACCCAGTTCTGCCTGAATGCGGCATAAGCCGTCCTGCCGCCACATAGGACACCTGCCCTCAGTGATGGTCATACAAGCGCCCTCTTCGGTGTCCCGGAGGACAGAACGCAAGCATTCGCCTAAATCACCGGATAAGCCCCGGTAAAAAGCGGCGGTGTCTGCATCAATATCCACTTCCCATTCCTTGCAGCAACTGTCCGGGCAGGCAGCGGCGATGCATAGGAAACGGTCATAATAATCGGGTTTTAAAATCTTCATAGTCACACCTAAAAATGGGAAAGTCCGGAGACTTTCCCATAAAGATTATTGGTCGTCCGGGCGAATGGCGCCCATAGCGGAAACGGCTTCCTGGAGCAGCGCCTTGCCGGCGTTGATGGATGCCTGATAGCCCTGCAACTGGGAACTTACCTGATCGGCAATGTCACCGATCTGGGTAGCGGCGGCGTCCACTTTTGTGGTGGCGTCAGCCAGAACAGCATTGGCCTGGGCGTAGATCTGGGCAGCCCGCTCCCGGGCAACACGCTCGGTACGCTCTGCCCGGCGGTAAGCCTCCAATTCTGTGCCCTGGGGCGCGCCACCTTCTGCAAGTTGCGCTTCCAACTGGGCGCAGCGGGCCTCGGCGGCAGCCAGTTTCTCAGCCAATTCTGCGGCGTTGCCGTTCTTGGTTGCTTCGGCTTTTGCCAACTGCAACTGGGTATTCAACTGCTCGATTTGAGAGCGATGTTGATTGTTCATATATTCGATGTAGCGGACTACATCCTCCCGATTAAAACCGCCCAAAGCGGTACGGAAATTCTGAAAATGCGCCATAATGGGCCTCCTTGACAGAAAATAACCTTGTTATTTTGGGATTATAACATACCTTTCCCGGAAAAACAACCATTTTCCCCAAGAAGGGCGAAAAGAAGGGGAGAAAAATTAAAAAACACCTCTTTACAAACGGCGGGAAACTTGCTATAATACTGGGGCTGTGAAGCAAATGCACCGGTGGCTCAATGGATAGAGCATCGGATTCCGGTTCCGAGGGT
>CALBJG010000085.1 GCA_937892865.1 uncultured Clostridia bacterium | reverse complement strand
CTGTGAACTGTGCACTATTCTTGTTTTCGCCTGAGCGATAAACAAGAATTTGTTGCATTATCAAAAAACTTGCGCCCCGGGTATTCCGGGGCGCTGCTGTTTATTCTTCGTAATTATTCGGGATCGGCGTGATAATGGGCTTTCCCTCTCTGTCTACCAGCACGGTCATACCCCCGGCATAGCCGGAGCCGCTGAACAGGTAGTTGACACCGGTCTGCTTATCCACATAGACAGCCATATAGTTTCCGGAGAAACCGCCGTCCTGGGAATAAGTTTTTACAAACCGTTTCTCTTTCTTTGCCATTATTCCTTAACGCCTTCCACGATGCCGTTCGCCAGACCTACCATACCCTGCATTTCGGAAGGAATGATGATCTTGGTGGCTTTGCCGTCGGCAACTTTTTCCATAGCCTGAATGGATTTCAATTTGATCACCTGATCGTTGGGGGCTTTTTCGTTGAGCATTTCCAGAGAATCTGCCAGTGCCTGCTGCACCGCACGGATCGCCTGGGCTTCGCCGTCTGCCTTCAGAATGGCGGCCTGCTTATCTGCTTCCGCCTTCAAAATGGCAGCCTGCTTTTCTGCATCAGCCCGCAAGATCGCAGACTCTCTTTCGCCTTCGGCGATCAGAATGGCAGACTTCTTCTGACCTTCTGCCTGCAGGATCGCCTGCCGGCGGTCACGCTCTGCCTTCATCTGCTTTTCCATAGAACTCTGAATGTCCGCAGGGGGCAGAATGTTCTTCAGTTCTACACGGTTGACCTTGATGCCCCAGGGATCGGTAGCCTCGTCCAGAATGGAGCGCATCTTGGTATTGACCACATCACGGGAAGTGAGGGTCTGGTCCAGTTCCAGATCGCCGATGATGTTACGCAGGGTGGTAGCGGTCAAAGTTTCCATAGCCGCCATAGGCTGCTCCACGCCGTAGGCGTAGAGTTTCGGGTCTGTGATCTGGAAATACACAACGGTATCGATCTGCATGGTAACATTGTCCTTGGTGATCACCGGCTGGGGAGGATAGTCCAAAACCTGCTCTTTCAGGCTCACCCGGCGGGCGATCCGGTCAATGAAGGGGATCTTCAAATGCAGGCCAACACCTTGCACCTTGTGAAATGCGCCCAGCCGCTCGATAACATACGCCCGGGACTGCTGGACCACGAAAATATTCTTTGCAATGGCAACCAGCACGATTACGATCAATGCTACGGGAATGATCCAATCCATAATTCTACCTCCTGATATTTACTGAATTTCTGCAGGCACTTCCTGCTTGGATACAAATACTTTTACGCCCTCGACCCGGTCTACCGCAACGATCGTTCCGACGGGGATCGCCTCGCCGTCACTGCTCCGGGCAGCCCATTCCATACCGCCGATCTTTACACGGCCGGCAGACTGGATATTGTCGATGGCCTCCACCACTTTGCCGGAAGCGCCTACCACCGCATCCACATTTGTTTTATGCAGTTTCGGGGTAAAATATTTCCGCAAAATAGGGCGCAGGGACGCCAGCGTTACAATGGATACCACAAAGAACACCAAAATCTGCAGCCACTCCGGTCCCGACAGCAGGCTGACCACCAACGCAGACAGCGAACCGGCGGCAAACCATACAGACACAAGAGAAACGGTGCTTGCCTCCATTGCCAAAAATACGCACATTAAAACAAACCAAAGGATCGCCATAAAATTCATACTGCATTCTCCTTTCTGATTATACAATATCAAACTTCTGAATAAAGGTCAATAAAAATACGAAAGCAATTACGCCCGTAAGTAAAAACTTTTTGTGAATATATTATTTTTGCGGTTAAGTGACCGTAAAAACGATTATTACTCCATTTTTCTGAAAATGGTTGCACCTTTGGGATTTTTGGTGTATACTGTATCTGTAAAAAATTGGGCGAACGCCCGTAATATGGAGGTACGATGTATGTTTAATGCAATGATCGAAACATTAAAGGCCAATCCCCGGAAGATCGTGTTCACCGAAGGTCACGATGCCCGTATTCTGGAAGCCACTGCCCGCCTGGTCGAGGGCGGTTTTCTGACTCCCATTCTGGTGGGTAATGTGGAAGAGGTCAAGGCCAACGCTGCCAAGGGCGGCTTCAACATCGAAGGCGTTGAGATCCTGGATCCCCTGACCTACGAGGGCAT
>CALBJG010000084.1 GCA_937892865.1 uncultured Clostridia bacterium | reverse complement strand
ACATACTCTGGATATACCAAGCGGGAAGTTTTGTCCAGGAAGGGGTGTTTAGCGGTCATATTTTCAAAGAAACTACCGGGATAAGTGGCGAGAACTTCATAATTCTCAAAGCCACCCATCTTCATAGTCTTTTCCATCAAAGCCTCGGCCATAATGTATGTCTCGCCATTTTCGGCTTTCACCAATACATAAGTGTCACGGGGATGGAGGCAGATCGCCATATTGCCGGGGAGAGTCCAAATGGTGGTTGTCCAAATAACGAAGTAAGTGTTATCAAGATCAAAGCCTGCCAGTTTGCCAAGATCATCATGCATCTTGAACTTCACATAGACAGAGGTACAAGGATCATCCTGATACTCAATATCCGCCTCAGCAACAGCAGTAGCGCAGAAGGGACACCAGGTTACGGGCTTCAAGCCTTTGTAAATGTATCCCTTGTCAAACATACGGCCAAAGACCTTAACTTCCTGGGCCTCGAAATGCTTGTCCATTGTACGGTAGGGCTTTTTCCAATCGCCAACAACACCCAGACGGCGGAAACCGCCCATCTGCTTCTGAATAAAGTCTTCAGCAAAGTCTTCACACGCCTTTCTGAATTCAGAAACGGTCATATCTTTGTTCAATTTGCTCTTAGATTTCTCAATTGCACGCTCAATGGGAAGACCATGGTTATCCCAGCCGGGGACATAAGGGGTGTAGTAACCCATCATAGCATGGCTGCGGACAATAAAGTCCTTGAGCGTTTTGTTCAGTGCGTGACCCATATGAATGTAGCCGTTGGAGAAAGGAGGGCCATCGTGCAGAATAAAGGGGGGCAGGTCCTTATTCTTTTCCAGCATCAGTTCATACAGATTTTGCGCATTCCAGCGATCCAACATACCCGGTTCCCGGGCAGGAAGACCGGCCTTCATAGGAAAGTCCGTCTTCGGGGTGATGATGGTATTCTTATATTCCATCGGAAATTACCTCCAAAAAATAGTCATAAAAAACACCTTTGCCTCAATCAAGAGACAAAGGTGTATCATTTACCTCTGCGGTACCACTCTTGTTCCGGCGTTTTACCGGCACTCGTGAACGCTTTAACGGGCGTACCCGGCACAGCCTACTGTTAAAAAGTTCGGTGTGCTGCTCCGAGGGGATACAAACCGGATTCTCCAACTGCCTTGCACCAACCGGCAGTTCTCTGATGGCAGAATATCGGATCGCGTGTCCTCATCAACGCAAACATATCATTATTGGTTATTACCGGTGGGATCGTAGTTGCGGCCGAATTTCAGGGCGCCAAACTTACCGGTAGTGGTCTCGGATGCGGGATGCTTGGGGGCAGCCTTGGGCTTTTCTTCCTCGGTTGTACCCACCATTGCCTGCAGATTCGCGGAGATCTCATCAGCGACAGCATCGGTTCTATCCGGTTCAGACCGGTCATAATCGAAAGCGGTTGCCGGTGCTTTTGCAGGGCGATTGTTAGCCTTGATACGATCCAGCGTCTGTAAGCAAGTGCGAATTTGCTCTTGCAGATCTTCGATCTTCCGGGTAGCGATCTGCCGTGCCTCTTCCACACGCTCGTTTTCAGCGGCAATCAGGGCATCTGCGTTCTTTGCGTTCTCAGCAGCAGCAGCGTTAGCATCGGTAAGCATCTGAGTGCACTTGGCTTCTGCTTCCTTAACCATCAGATCGCAGGTTTTCTGCGCATTCACAATGGCGTCTTTCATACTGGCTTCGTTTTTACGATACTCTTCCAACTTGCTGACAAGAACTTTCATCTTACTTTTCAGCAGAGCGTTTTCTTTGTAGAGTGTAATATAGTCTTCGGTAAGCGGTTCCAGAAATGCGTCAACATCATCCATGCTGTAGCCGCCGAAAGTGGCTTTACCGAAAGAAATCTGATCAATTTGCTGTGGTGTAAACATAATTCAATCCTATCCTTTCCGGCACCCAATTAGTAACTGGCAACTTCAGCCTGAACATTTTCCAAATCGCCAACAACATCCATATTATGGGGGCAGAAGAGGTAAGTAGATTGCGCGATCTTTTTCACGCTGCCGTCAACAGCATAAACAGCGCCGGAGAGAAAATCAACAACACGGCGGGTCAGAGCCTTGTCAACATTTTCCATATTTAGGATAACTGCTTTCTTCTTGCGCAGTTCGTCAGCGGCTTTTGCAGCATCATCGAAAGTTTTGGCATGGAACAAAACAACTTCCTGCTTGCCGGAATTCATATTCAGAACCTGACCGCTGAATCCGGAAGATGCGGGCGCGGCAGATGCGCTGGGTGCGGTTACATTCTCAGCAACGGTATTTGCAAAGGGAGAGGTGCGACGAGTAGTCCGGGGAGCAGTATCCTGCACTTCTTCACCGTAATCGTCCATATCACCGTAATCGTCATCATACTCCTCATCGGAATAGGGCTGGGTAAACTTTTTAACATTATCCCAAAAACTCATTTCTCTGTTTCCTCCTAAAGTAAGTTCACATCGTTATCGATGAGAGTTTACATAGTCACGGGCACCAAAGATCGCCGTGCCTACACGGATCATAGTACTACCGCAGGCAATGGCATCTTGAAAATCGTCTGACATACCCATAGACAGAATCTCTACCCATACATTATCGTATTTTTTTGCCGTTATGTCAACAGAAAGGTGGTAAATTTCTTGAAAAAATTTGTGATTATCTTCCGGATTTTGACAAATTGGGGGGATTGCCATAAAACCTTTTACCCGTACATTGGAAAAATAGCCCATCTTTTCCAAAACATCGTAAATTTCTTCTTTTGAAAATCCGGTTTTGCTCTCTTCATTGGCAATGTTTATCTCTAAAAGAATATCCTGGTAAATGCCTTGTTTTTCGGCCTCTTTTTGAATTGCTTCTAAAAGACGAAGAGAGTCCACGCTTTGTATTAAATTTACTTTTCCGACTACCTGGCGGACTTTGTTTGTCTGAAGATGACCAATAAAATGTACCGGTACGCCGTGGTAGGCATTTTCCGCAAGTTTTGCAGTTAATTCCTGCACACGGTTTTCACCACAGCAGTCAACGCCGGCAGCAATGGCCTCTTTCACCCGGTCCGCATCATTCATTTTTGTGGCGGCGCATAACTGGATTTGTGAAGGGTCACGACCGGCAGCAATGGCTGCGCGGTTGATTTCGGCGCGGATAGCGGCAATGTTTTGGGCGATAGACATAATTCTACCTCTTTCTGCGATAGTAATAGAAAAAAGCGACGAAGCAAATGCTCCGTCGCCTTCAGCTTCTTATAGCTGCGCTGCGGCCTTTAAAGGCCGAATGGGGGCAAGGGTAGAGATGGCGTGTTTATAGATCATTTGCTGTTTACCATCTGTAACCAGAACCACCACAAAACTGTCAAAGCCGGTGATGATCCCCCGGAGCTGGAAGCCATTCATAAGAAACAAGGTGATCGGTACCCGATCTTTCTGCACTTCTTTTAAAATGGCATCTTGTAAATTGATTTGTTCAGACATATGTATTCCTTCTTTCTTTGGGATACACATATCATAACGAATCTCATTTGTCGCTTTCGATTAAAATTTGTCGCGCGCGACAGAGAATTTCTTCTGTATTTTCGTTCTTCTGACGAATCAGCCAGTGAATGGAAGGATTTCTGCGAAACCAAGTTAATTGTCGCTTAGCATATTTCCGTGAAGATTGTTGGACAAGGGCAATGGCATCTTCCATAGAACATCTGCCATTTAATGCATCCACAAACTCTTTGTAGCCGATCGCCTGCATTGCAGTGGCATGTTCCGGAACACCGCTGTCTAAAAGTTTCCGGATCTCATCAAGCAGACCTTCCGCAATCATCCGTTCAACACGCAGGTCGATTCTGCGGTAAAGGTCAGCGCGATCTGCATCGTTAAGCCCAAACCAAACAGGCGTATACCGGGGCGGCTGTAATTGGGTCTTCCTGTTATGCTCTGTGATAGTTTCACCGGTCTCCAGATAAACTTCCATTGCCCGTATGATCCGTTTCCGGTCAGACGGATGCAGGCGATCAGCAGTATCCGGATCAACATCTCGAAGTTTTTGAATGACTGCTTTAATTCCTTCCGTGTCCGCTAATGCCTCCAATTCTTCACGGCGACCGGTGGAAGGGTAGGGGGCAAAGTTATTTCCGCGGATCAGCGAATCCATATAAAGACCGGTTCCACCGGCAATAATCGCTGTTTTTCCCCGGGCAACAATATCATCAATAATGGGTGTTGCCATTTCACAGTAACGGCTGACAGAAAAATCTTCATATGGCTCTGCTACGGAAAGCATATGGTGCGGGATACCTTGCATTTCCTCCGGAGTTGGTTTTGCGGTGCCAATATCCATAGAGCGATAGACCTGCATGGAATCGCAGGAAACTACCTCACCATTGAATGCTTTTGCAAGTTCCACGGCCAACGCGGTTTTTCCGGAGGCAGTTGGGCCGGCAATACATATGATGTTGCGCATAATACCTCCTAATGATTATAGCCAGGCATGAATAACTGACAGGGCAATGCCAATACAAACACAGATTCGATAAAACATACTTTTTCGCTCATCCTTGTGGTTGCCGAGCATAACAAAAGGAATCAGAAATACGCCACAGGCTGTAATCAGGAGGCGACTTACAAGGGGGTCAAATCCCGTGTCTGTTGCCAGTACCCATAGTACAGGGATCACGATCACCGCAACAGATATGATAAGACACACCCACCGCAGGATATTACATATGTTTCGCATAGTAGAAGTCCTCCGAGTCAGGAACGTTTAAAATTCTTTTCCAGTTGCTTTTTTGTCAGCGTGATACAAATCGGCCTGCCGTGTGGACAGTGTTTCAGTTCATCATTGGACATTACTTTTTCAGCTAATACACGCAGTTCCCGCTCACTGGTTTGCCAACCGGCTTTGATTGCGGCCTTGCAGGCAATGGTGTGCAACATTTCATCACGGATATGATTGCGATTTTCTTTTTTACCGTCTATCAAATCCGATGCAAGTGACTCAAGCGCATCTGAAGCATCTTCACCGGTCAGATCCATAGGCACTTGTCGTACAAGGATCGTGTTGTCACCAAACTCGTCAATGTAGAATCCCATTTCTTCCAACAGCGTCCGGTTTGTAAGCAAGATCGCTGCAAATTCCGGGTTCATGCGGCAGGTGATCGGCGTTAACAATGTCTGTGAACTGATCGATTCCTGATTCTGTTTCAATTTGTCAAAAAGGATGCGTTCATGAGCAGCATGCTTGTCGATTAGGTAAGCATCCTCACCTTGCTGGACCAAAATGTAGGCATTAAAGAGTTCACCCACATAGTGCCAGGGAATATCATTGGGCATTTCCAATGCTGTTTGTTCTGGGTCTTCTGTTTGAACAGGGACCGGCGGAACTTGGATCGCCGGCTTTTCCTCGGGGATTGGGGGCGGAGCAGGAATAAATACATTCTCCCGAAGCGGTAAGACACGGTCTTTCTCAACAGCGGTGACTGTAGCGACAGCGGCTTCTTTCTTAGGCTGCGGCGCCGTTGAAACAGCGTCAGTAAATGCTTTGTATTCCTGGGCTGTCATTGTACGGAAGAAAGGCTGCGATTTAGTTGCTGTCTTTTGGACTTCCGGTTGTGCTTGTGGTTTATAAGCAGGGGGAGTCGGCACGGATTTCAGTTGCATCTGCGGACGATCCGGTGTCTTATTCAGAGCACTCAGCACGCCGTAGTGTATGCAGTCAAATACTGCTTTTTCATTTAAGAATTTCACTTCTGTTTTTGCCGGGTGGACATTTACATCTACAGTGCCGGCGGGCATTATCAAATGAAGAACACAGGCGGGGAATTTGCCCACCATGATCTGATTGCGATAGGCTTCTTCCAAAGCTGCGATCATAATTTTAGATTTGACAGGTCTGCCGTTTACAAAGAAAGTCTGCATACTGCGGCTGGGTCTTGCATCAGTGGGCTTGGAAACAAAACCGGAAAGGGTATATTTCTCCCAGTGGCTGTTTACATCGATCATACGACCGCATTCTTTGCCGTAAACACAATATGCGGCATCGCCTAACTTACCGGTACCGGGGGTGGATAGTATCTCTTTGCCGTCACGGATAAAACGGAAAGCAACCTCAGGGTGCGCCAATGCCTGCAGCTGAACAGCAGCGGTAACACGGCTGCCCTCTACAGTATCGGCTTTCATAAATTTCATACGGGCAGGGGTGTTGAAAAACAGATCTCTGACGATGATGGTTGTACCGTCGGGACAGCCTGCTTCTGTTTCTTCCAAAATATTGCCGGCTTCTAACTGCAAACTTGTTCCACTGATGGAATCAGCAGTCTTTGTGATAAGATCGATCCGGCTGACAGAGGCGATCGCTGCAAGCGCTTCACCCCGGAAACCCATTGTTTCAATGGCGGCAAGGTCTTCTGCTTCCCGCAATTTGGATGTGGCGTGACGGAGGAATGCTGTCCGGGCATCCTCTGCGCCCATTCCGCAACCGTTATCGGTAACACGCAGAAAGGTCATACCTCCATCGCGGATCTCAACCGTCACTTGCGTTGCGCCGGCGTCAACTGCGTTTTCCAGCAATTCTTTTGCAACCGAGGCAGGCCGCTCCACTACCTCACCTGCGGCTATTAAATTGGCAACGTGGGGAGAGAGTTGAATGATTTTTGACATGAAATCACCTCATTGCAGAAATAGCGATTTGATTGACAGCCATATGGATCAAAATAGGTGTGAAAATATTGTCTGATCTTACATAAGCCCAGGCAAGACATATGCCGGCAGGCAGATATTGCAGAAAACTCAAACCGAGAGAAACCGTATCGTAGATGCCAATATAACCGGTTATGTGGATCGCGCTGAAAACAGAAGCAGAGACAATGTATGCGGCAACGGGGCTTCTGCGGTACAATCCGCCGAAAATCAGCCCCCGGTAAAATACTTCCTCCACGATCGGCACCAGAAGAACAGTGCTGATAACGATCAGCGGATAATTCTCCCTGGTCAGTTCTGCAATAGAACTGTCATTTGCATTGGTGAAATCCGGTTTCACATACGAAATGAGGAAATTCACAGCAAAACTGAGGGCAAAGTAGAGAAGAAAACCGATAAATGCTGTCCGCAGACATAAAAAAGGTTCTTTCAGACCCTTTTTTAGAGATGTAAGTAAATAACGATTGCAGATAGCCGTAACAGAAATAAAATTCAACGCAAAAAACAGAAAATTTATCGCTGCATCTGAAAAAGGATTCGGAAGCATTGTGTTTATGATCAGCAAGGCGGTGGGCAAGAGAAACATTTGCACGAACCAATAGATCCAACTGCCGATCGTCTCCGCTTTCGTCATAGAAATGGATAATTTATTCATATTAACTGAGCATCTTCTTTAACTTATATAGTTCGTTCATAGCCTCAATGGGAGTAAGCGTTTCAACACTGATCGCTTCCAATGCGTCACATACCTGGGAAGACCGGATGTCCATCATAGAAATCTGATCGTCCGGTTGCGCGGCGGTTTTTACGATAGGCGCAGCGCCGCCCTGGGATTCCAGTTCAGCAAGAATTTCCCTTGCGCGGTTTACAACACTGTTGGGAAGTCCTGCCAGTTTGGCAACTTCCACGCCGAAACTGTCGTCTGTGGCGCCGGGAACGATCTTACGCAGGAAAATCATTTTATCACCGCGTTTTTTTACGGCAATGTTATAGTTTTTTACATTGGGCAACTCATTTTCAATGGTGGAAAGTTCATGATAGTGGGTGGCAAACAAAGTTTTTGCGCCCAAATGCCGGGGACTTGCGGCGTATTCCAAAACGGCTCTTGCAATAGCCATACCGTCATATGTGGAGGTGCCTCTGCCGATCTCATCGAGAATCAGCAGACTTTTGGCGGTAGCGTATTTTAAGATGGATGCAACTTCTGCCATTTCCACCATAAATGTTGACTGACCGGAAGCCAGATCATCACTTGCGCCGATTCGGGTAAATACCCGGTCAACAAGTCCGATCCTTGCGCTGCGGGCAGGTACAAAAGAACCCATCTGCGCCATCAATACGATCAACGCCACCTGACGCATATAGGTGGATTTACCTGCCATATTGGGACCGGTGATAATAGAAACCTGATTGTCAGCGGCACCCAAAGCGGTGTCGTTGGGAACAAACAGAGAGTCCTTCAGCATTTGTTCAACCACCGGGTGACGACCGTCCACGATGTTGATCTCATTATCCAGTGTGATATCGGGACGGCAATATCCCCGCTGGGCGGCAACGGTTGCCAAAGAGCATAGCGCATCCGCTGCGGCTACTGCTGCGGCGGAAAGTTGCGCCCGGGAGGCTTGGGAGGCCAGATGTTCACGCAGACGGGTGAAAATTTGGTACTCCAACGCGGTGAGTCGTTCCTTGGCGGTAAGTACCTGGTTTTCCAGTTCTTTTAATTCCTGGGTAATATAACGCTCGCAATTTGCGAGAGTCTGTTTGCGAATGTAGTGTTCCGGCACTTGGTCCATAAAGGATTTGGAAACTTCAATATAGTAACCGAATACCCGGTTGTAACTGACTTTCAATGTGCGGATGCCGGTGCGGTCACGCTCGGCAGTTTCGATTGCGGCAATGGTACCCGCGCCGCCTTCCATAATGTCACGCAGACGGTCCGCTTCTGCGTCTGCGCCTTTCCGGATAATGCCACCTTCGCGAATAGTAAGAGGCGGCTCGTCGACAATGGTGTTTTCGATCATATCCGCGCAATCGGTCAGCGGATCAATGGCTTCCTCCAATTTTTGCAGCAGAGGAGAATGCAAAGTCTGCAGCAGGCTTTTTACCTCCGGCAGAGCGCGGAAACCACGGGCAAGACCCAAAAGATCCCGACAGTTTACAGTGCCGGTGACCACACGGGTGATCACGCGTTCCAGATCAGTTACATCCCGCAGGGCATCCTGAAGTTGGGAGCGGGTGATTGTGGAGTCTACCAGTTCTTCCACTGCGGTGTGGCGACGGCCAATTTCAGCAGGATCCAATAAAGGCTTTTCCAGCCAACTGCGAAGCATACGTCCACCCATGGCTGTGTTTGTCTTATCCAGCACCCAAAGTAGAGAACCGCGTTTTTCCTTGGAACGCATAGTTTCCGTCAGTTCCAGATTCCGTCGGGCGTCCATGTCCAGTTCCATAAAGCGACCGGTGGTGTAATACTGCAGTTGACGAATATGTCGCAGATCGTTTTTCTGGAGTAACAGAAGTGTCTGCAACAGCGTTCCACTTGCCATAACGGCAGTGGGAAGACCGGTTAAACCCAGTTGCGCCAAAGGTTGGGCGAAATGGGTTTCGAGGATTTCTTGAGACTGGACGAAATCAAATTGATTTGCAGGCTTTTCTCCCACACAGCAATTAAGACGGTGAAACAGCGCATCATCCAAAATGGGGCAACTCACATCGTCGCCACCACGAATTACTTCAGAGGGGCTGAACCGTCCCAGTTCAGATGCGGCAGCAGGGGCATCCTGGCATGTGGTTGCGAAGAATGCGCCGGTGGAAATATCACAGAATGCAAGACCGAATGTACCATCTTTTCCATAAAGACAGGCGATGTAGTTGTTCTTGCTTTCTTCCAGCATACAACTTTCTGTTACTGTGCCGGGCGTGACGATCCGTGTGATCTCCCGTTCCACAATGCCCTTTGCCTGGGCAGGGTCCTCAACCTGCTCGCAAATAGCAACTTTGTATCCCTTTGCCACCAAACGCGCGATATAGGCATCCACGGAATGGAAGGGGACACCACACATAGGGGTTTGCTCTTCCTTGGGCTTATTACGGTCACGGGTAGTTAAGGTCAGATCTAATTCCCGGGATGCGATCTTTGCGTCATCGTCAAACATTTCATAAAAATCACCCAGACGGAAAAACAGAATGCAATCCTGGTTTTCTTCTTTGATCTGACAGTATTGGCGACGCATAGGCGTCATTTCATTTGCAGATGTTGCCATAGTTATCAATCCTTTTTTGCAAGTTCGCCGGTGAGACTCCAGGTGGTGGAGCCGGTGATGGTCACAGGCATAAAACTGCCAACCAGATCCACACTCCCGGTCAATCGAACCAATCTGCCGCCTTCAGTGCGGGCGGTTAAATATTCTTTGTCTGTTCCGTCGATCAAACAGCGCATCGTTTTGCCGATGTAACTGCTGTGGATCTGTTCGGAGATCTCATTTTGCACAGCGCACAATTTGTCAAAACGGCGGTTCTTTTCTTCCTTTGGCGTGGGATCTTCCATAGATGCAGCAGGTGTTCCGTTTCGCGGGGAGAAGATAAATGTAAACAGAGAATCATAATGTACCTGACGGATCAGGGAAATCGTCTCTTCAAATTCCTCTTCTGTCTCTCCGGGGAAACCAACGATCACATCGCTGGTAAGCACCAGATCAGGCATAACGGACTTGGCGTAGTTTACCAATTCCAAATACTTTTCTCTGTCATAGTGACGATTCATCGCCTTCAGAACACGGCTGGAACCGGATTGGAAGGGGAGATGTAACTGTTTTGCGATTTTGGGGTTAGCAGCCATTGTATCAAACAACTTTTTGCCGGCATCCCGGGGGTGGCTGGTCATAAATCGGATCAGGAAGTCACCGGGGATTTGGCAGATCATTGAAAGTAAATCGGAGAAATCAATGGTTTCGTCCAAATCTTTGCCATACGAATTTACATTTTGACCGAGAAGCGTGATCTCCTTTGTGCCATTTTCAATTAACTCCCGGCATTCGTTGAGAATATCGAACGGCTTTCTGCTGCGCTCTCTGCCACGGACATAGGGGACAATGCAATAGGTACAGAAATTATTACATCCGTACATAATGGAGACCCAGGCTTTCAGTGTATGTTCCCGGTGATGCGGGATACCCTCAGCAATGGAACCGGGTTCATCTTCCGTAAAATATACACGCTTCTTACCGGTCAAAACACGGTAGAGGATCTCCGGAAATTGCCAAAGATGGTGCGTAGAGAATACGCCGTCAACATGGGGGTAGCTTTTTTTGAGCCGTTCAACAACAGTATTTTGCCCTGCCATACAGCCGCAAAGGAAGATCTTCCGACCGGGATGCCGCCGCTTTGTGTGGGTCAATGCGCCGAGATTGCCGAAGACGCGTTGTTCTGCATGTTCCCGGATGGCGCAGGTGTTCATAACCACAACATCGGCGCCTTCTGCAGTATCTGTGATCGCGTAACCGCACTGACACAACATACCGCGAATTTGTTCAGAATCCGCTTCATTCTGCTGGCAACCGTAAGTTTCCACATATGCTTTCGGAACGAGATCACGGCTACGCCAAATATCATTTATTTTATTACAAAAGGCGGCTTGATTGTCCAGCGCCTCCTGGGAAATAACAGTGGTTTTACTGTTCATTGGATGACTCCTTTGGAAATACTTTCTCAATTTGAAATCATATCATTTTTTTGTGTTTTTTGCAAGGGTTATCCTACAAAAATTACGACTTTGTGAACGATATGTTCCATCCCTTGCAATTTTGGTTTCCCTATGCTAAACTGAATACAATATCTGCCCGTTTCGGGAGAAAGAGGGAACTATGAATTGTAAGTATTGCGGCGAAGAGTTGCCGGAAGAGGAAACTGTGTGTCCACAGTGTGGCAAAGATAATGCAGAAACGGAAACACTGTTAACAGAGGAACTTCTGCAAACAGAGCAGGAGACTAAAGAAGATGTGCAAGATCCGGCACCGAAAAAGAAAAATGTATGGCAAGTGATCCTGACAGCCGGTGTATGCCTGCTTCTGATAGCGGTTATGGCAGTTGTAGTCATCAATGGCACACAAAAATCTGAAGATGGAAAACGCCCGGTCAATCGCATCTCAGATATCTTTAGTGTGTTCCGTAAGGACGATATAAACTGTCGCAGCACATTCTCTGTTGATAAAAATAAGGCAACGCAAAAAGCAGACGATGTTGTTGCGACGATCGGTGACCATACGCTTACCAATGGGCAACTGCAGATATTCTACTGGACACAAGTCAGCAATTTCCAATCTAATTACGGAAATAGTTATTTCGACAATACAAAGCCCCTTGCTGAGCAGTATTATTCGGAGGAAGATGATCTATCCTGGGAGCAGTATTTCCTGGATATTGCCATTAAGAGTTGGTCCCGCTACACAATGCTGAATATCCTCGCCGAAGAGAAAGGTACGGAACTTTCCAAAGAGGAATACGAAATGGTATTGAACGAGAGCGTGGAAGAAGAAGCAAAGCAGTACGGATTTGACAGTGGCGAAGCAATGGTGAAGACGTACTACGGAAGCGCCTGTACAAAGGCTGACTATGTCAACTATATTCGTCTTTATGAAGTGGCATTGAGTTACTTTGAAGATCAATTCGAGGTATTTAAACCTACTGACGAGCAGATCAGCGCCTACTATGATGAAAATAAAACTGCTTTTGAAGCAAGCGGACTGAAGAAAGAGGATAAGACCGTTGTGGATGTCCGCCATATTCTTGTCCGGCTTCCGGATACAAAAACAGATTCCTATGGCAGAGTTGATTATACAGAAGAACAGTGGGGTCAGTGCAGAGTCGAAGCCCAAAAAATTCTGGATACCTATTTGGAGAATCCCACATCGGACAACTTTGCAGCGTTGGCAAAAAAACACTCGGAAGATAGTTCTGCCAGTGTTGGCGGTCTCTACACAGATGTAGAAAAGGGTCAGATGGTAGAGGAATTCGATAACTGGATCTTCGATGAAACCCGTAAGACCGGCGATAACGGCCTTGTTAAAACGGTCTTTGGTTACCATGTGATGTATTTTGCAGACCACAGAACGACTGATGGCGATTGGTATGAGATCGCAAAGACACAACTATCCTCTGATTATGTAAATGGTCTGATCGACCAGGCAGAGGAGAATAATCCGATGCAGGTCTCTTATAAGAAGATTGCCATCGCAGAAGTAGAAACTGAAAAGTAATAAAAACGCACCTGAAAATTCAGGTGCGTTTTTACCAATCCGGGTCTAATTTTTCTCTTTTTGGTAATGTTGTAAAGATGCGGTGGGTTAGTTCTTTATACTGAACAAGATCTGTAGTTTTCCGAAGTTGTTTTCCTAATTTTTCGCTGCCTGCAAAAAGGCAAAGTAAGTAGCGCCAATTCTCTTTCAACCGGAACATCGCGTTCCGGGAACCGCCAAATGCAATCAGGTATTCATCAAATAAAGTGTCGTGAAAATGTTGTAGTGTTTCTGTGGATACACTTGAAAACATTCCCGGGTCACCAACCAACCCTCTGCCAAGCATAATGGCTTCTATCTGCGGAAATTCTTTTTCAAAAGCGTGTATCTGGTCACGGGAACAAATGTTGCCGTTGTAACATAAAGGGGCATTGCTATGAGAAAGGGCGTACCGGAAAATATCCATATCTACATTTCCGTTGTAGAATGCGCTTCGGGGTCTTGGGTGAATGATCAGTTCGCTGATTGGGTATCGGTTATAAATATCCAGCAGGGAAGGGAATTCTTCAGAACTATGAAAACCGGTTCGGGTTTTCACCGAAATCGGTAGTGGCGTATCGTGGAATATTTGCTCCAGAAAACGGTCAAGGGAATCCAAGCGTGTAAGCATTCCGGAACCCTTGCCTTTTGCGGTAACCGTGCCGGATGGGCAGCCCAAATTCAAATTGACTTCTTCATAACCGAGATCACGGCAGACCGTTGCAAACCAAACAAAATCTTCCGGTACTTTTGTCAGCAACTGAGGGACACAAACATAGGACAATGTATCCGCAGCGGGTAACTCCCGCTGTTCTCTTGGAGTCAATGCTCTATGGACAGTCGGAGAGAAAAACGGTGTGTAATACCGATCGATTCCGGGGAAAAATTGATGATGCAGTCTTCTGTAGATACTGTCGGTAATGCCTTCCAGAGGCGCAAAGTAATATCGCATATATTATCTCCAAATAAGGGTGGGCAAATGCCCACCCTTTTAAATTTCCATGATGACCGGAAGAATCATAGGATTTCTTTTTGTTGTCTTGAACAAATAGCCGCTGAGGTCGTTTTTGATTGCCGATTTTATTGCAGTCCAATCTTTGATTCGTTTACGGCTGCAACGGTCAATCGCTTCCATTACCACATAACGAAGTTCTTCCATCAGGTCTTCTGATTCCTTTACATAGATGAAACCTCTGGTGATGATGTCCGGACCGGTGATGACACTGCCGTCCTGGCTGGAGATGTTGATGCAAACAACGATCATACCATCCTGCGCCAAATGCTTTCTGTCCCGCAGAACGACACTTCCTACATCACCAACACCAGTGCCGTCAACAAATACTTTACCCGCAGGGACAGTGCCGTTTATTTTGCAGGTTCTTGCGGAGAACTCGATGACATTTCCCAATTCCGCGATACGGATGTTCTTTGCAGGGATGCCCATTTGCGTTGCGAGTTTGCCGTGGATCTGTAAATGTCGCTGTTCACCGTGTACCGGAATAAAGAATTTTGGCTTGCAAAGGGCGTGAATGATCTTCAGTTCTTCCTGACAGGCGTGGCCGGAAACATGCAGGCCTTCGCTCTTTTCATATACAACTTCAGCACCTTTGCGGTACAGTTCGTTGATGATCTTGGATACGGCCTTTTCGTTGCCGGGGATAGCAGAAGCGGAAATGATGATCCGGTCACCGGCCATAATATCTACCTGCTTGTGTGTTGAAAAAGCCATCCGATAAAGGGCAGACATATTCTCACCTTGTGAACCGGTGGATACGATCACTACTTTGTTTTTCGGCAAACTCTTGGTTGCATTCAGATCAACGATCGTGCCGGCGGGGACTTTAATATAACCCAGTTCCTGGGCCACTTTCAGCATATTTTCCATACTGCGTCCGGTGACTGCAACTTTTCTGCCATAACGGTGAGCGGTGGCAAGAACTGCCTGGATGCGGTGCATATTGGAGGCAAATGTGGTGACAACGATTCTCTGATCACAATTTTTAAACTGACGGTCCAAACCCTCTGCAACGATGTTTTCACTGGGGGTATAGCCTTGCCGTTCCACATTGGTGGAATCACAAAGCAGCGCCAATACGCCCTGGTTGCCTAATTCACCTAAACGGGCCAAGTCGATCATTCCGTCTTTTGCGGTGGGATCGATCTTAAAATCGCCGGTCATTACAATCGTTCCAACGGGTGTGTGGATCGCGAAGGCGACAGCATCTGCAATGGAGTGATTCACATGAATAAATTCTACGGTAAAACAACCGGCTTTCACCACATCACCGGGGCGATGTGTGATCAGTTTAACTTTGTCGGCAATTTGGTGCTCTTCCAATTTCAGTTTTACAAGTCCGCAAGTCATAGCAGTTGCGTGGATGGGACAACTGACTTGTTGCATACAATAGGGAATCGAACCAATGTGATCTTCGTGGCCGTGGGTTATAAACATACCACGGAGTTTCTTTACATTTTGGACAAGGTAAGTGAAATCCGGGATTACCAGATCGACGCCGTACATATCCTCATCTGGAAAACCAACGCCGCAATCAACTACGATCATGTCTTTGCCGTATTCCAAAACGGTGATATTTTTGCCGATCTCGTCGAGACCGCCAAGGGGGATAATTTTCAGTTTTTCAGCCAAATGAAATCAATGCTCCTTTCAAAATTAAGCCATAAGGCAATAGCAAAGCAGGCGACCGCTTGCGCTTTCCATCGACCCCGTTCCGCCGCAGAAATTGCAAATAACGCCCGCTTCATATTCAAATGATTACCGCAAAAGCGGTATGTAAATTTCGCCCAGGTCTGCCTACCTGACGCTCTGTAAAGACATTATATCACATTTTTGAGAAAAAGTACACAGTAATTTTTCTTTCTATAGTGACGATTGTTGACACGCAAACATAAATTGTGCCCAATAAATCCGCAAATTGTAGTTGCGTCTTTTCGATTCATTTGTTATAATGGATATAATATCGCGTAGTATACCCTGATACGATTCGGGAGGTGGTTCTTGTGAACAAGAAAATAGGAAGTTTGCTTCGGCCTAATTTGGGAATTTACGGCTTATGCGTCGTTGTTTTTGCCGTTGCGACATTCTTTACTGAACAATACATTCTCGCAGCAGCAGAACTGCTTATCGCATTGATACTTGTAGTGATATACACTGTTTACAGAGTGAATCGCAAGAAAACCTTGAAAACCTATATCAATAAATTAACCGAAGAATCCGGAAATTCAGCAGGGAAGAAGAATCCATTTCCAATGGTCGTGATCCGCATGGAAGACGGCTGCGTCGTTTATAGCAATACGGCATTTGTGAAACTTACTGGATTTCGGGATCGATTGTTTGAAAAACATATCGGTGAAGTGCTTCCGGAAATGAAGATCGATTGGCTCACTGAAGGAAAAACAGAATGTCCGGGCGAGATTACGATTTCCAAACGCAGATATCGCATTTACGGTAATGTGGTTCGCGCGGATGATCCAAAAGCCACAGATCTGGGCGTTATGTATTTTACTGACTTGACTGAACTGTATCAGGTTCGGGATGAATATATCCGTTCCCGTCCGGTTGTTTCCATTATTATGGTTGACAACTATGACGAACTGACCCGGAATTTGACAGAAGGCGCGATCTCTGCGCTGAATGCGACGATCAATAATGCCATTACAAAATGGACAGAGGATTACCATGGCATTCTGCGCCGTTTGGAGAAAAACAGGTTCTTATTTGTATTTGAGAAAAAAGATCTGAATAATGCGATCGAAGATAAGTTCTCTTTGCTGGAGGACATTCATGAGATCACTTCGCCATCCGGATTGGCGGCATCCATCTCTTTCGGTTTGGGTGTAGACGGCGCAACTTTTGAAGAAGGATATGATTTTGCCGCATTGGCGATCGAAATGTCCTTAAGCCGCGGTGGTGACCAGGCGGTTATCAAAGACCGGATCAATTTCAGTTTCTACGGCGGTCGCACAAAGGAAACGGAGCGATACAGCAAGGTCCGTTCCCGGGTTATGTCCAATTCTTTGATGGAATTGATCGGACAGAGCAGCCATGTGTTTATTATGGGCCATAAGTTTGCTGATCTGGATTCAGTTGGCGCTGCCCTGGGCGTAGCCTGCCTTTGCCGCAAAAAAGGTAAGCAGATAAACATTGTTTTGGATCTGGAAAACAATGTGTGTCAGAGTTTTGTGAATGAAATACGCGCTGTTCCGGAGTATAAGCATGCGTTTATTTCCGGCCAGGATGCAATGCTGATGTGCGATAACCGCAGTACGCTGGTTGTGGTGGATACCAATCGTCCCGATCAGGTGGAATATAAACCGCTGCTGGAGACGATCCCGAAGGTTTGTGTTGTGGACCATCATCGCAGAGCGGCTGACTATATTACCCCTGTGGTAGTGAACCTCCATGAGCCCTTTGCTTCTTCTGCCTCGGAATTGGCAACGGAACTTTTGGAATATGCTGTGGACAAAACAGATGTTCTGCCGATCGAAGCCAAGGCGCTGCTGGCAGGCATCTTCCTGGATACAAAGAGTTTCCATGTACGAACGGGTGAACGCACATTTGAGGCGGCTGCATACTTGCGGCAATTGGGCGCGGATACCGTTGATGTAAAGAAATTGCTGCAAAGCGATTTCGGCGATGCGCTTTCCCGGTACGAGATCATCTCTGCGGCGCAGCGTTATAATGAAACGATCGCCATTGCGATCGTGGAGAAAACCGTTTCCCGCACATTGGCCGCGCAGGCTGCTGATGAATTGCTTAATATTTCCGGTATTGATACTTCTTTTGTATTATACCCGGATGGTGAGCGGGTGATCGTTTCTGCCAGATCTATTGGAAATACCAATGTGCAAATGATTTTGGAACCTTTGGGCGGCGGTGGCAACTCAGCGACAGCCGGCGCGCAGATTCCCGATTGCACACTGATGCAGGCGCGGAGTCGGCTGCTGGATTCTATCGATAAGTATTTTGAATCGTGATAAGGAGCGAATTATGAAAGTTATTTTATTGCAGGATGTAAAAGGTAAGGGCAAAAAGGGCCAGATGCTTGAAGTATCTGACGGTTATGCCAGAAACTATATGCTTCCACGGAAGATCGCGGTGGAAGCAACGGCAGATGCTGTGAATACCAAGAAAATGAACGATAAGGCCGCAGCGGAGAGAGAGGCAAAGGAAAGAGCCGAAGCAATGGAAATTTCCAAGAAACTCCGCGAACTGACCTTGACAGTTGCCGCGAAGGGCGGCGGCGCAGGTCGCTTATTCGGTTCTGTGACAAACCAGGAAATTGCAGATGCGCTGAAGGCAAATGCAGGTATTACCCTGGATAAGCGTAAGATCGTGATCGCCGACCCCATTAAGAGTATCGGCACATATACCGTCCAGTGCAAACTGGGCTATGAGATTACCGCGCCGCTTACTGTAAAAATCGTGGAAGCCTGATCGGAAACTGAAATATATACAGAGAGGAGCGCGTGCAGATGGATGAAGATTTGTTGTCCCGGCAACAACCCCATTCATTAGAGGCTGAACAAGCGGTCTTGGGCGCGATTTTGATCGATAGCAAATGTCTGATGGATATTATCGGTATTGTGCGCCCGGAGGATTTCTATTTACAGCAGAACCGCGAGATCTATGAAACGATCTACGCGATGTTCAATTTTTCTCAAACCATAGACCCTGTCACCGTATTGGACAAAATGCGGGAAATGGGTGTTCATAACGATAAATCACGGGAATATGTGATGCAATTGATGCAGATCACGCCTACTGCAGCCAATGCAGTACGGTATGCCAATATTGTCCGTGAAAAATCGATGTTGCGGGCATTGGCTGAAGCCAGCGCAGATATTTCCAATATGGTCTACGACCAAGTTGGCGCTCCCGATGAGATTCTGGAAACAGCCGAGAAGAAAATCTATGCGCTTCGTAAAGGCGAACACGGAGATTCTCTGGAACATATCGGCGCAACTTTGTACCGTGTATTTGGCAATTTAGCAGAACTCAGCCAATCTGACTCTATGATTCCCGGCCTTTCCACTGGTATGCGTGATTTGGATGCAAAGATCAATGGTTTGAATAAGTCTGACCTTTTGTTGCTTGCTGCCCGTCCCGCAATGGGTAAGACCGCTTTTGCGCTGAATGTTGCGCTGAATGTGGCAAAGAAATACGACAAGACCGTTGCGATCTTCTCTTTGGAAATGTCCAGAGAGCAACTGGCTATGCGTCTTTTGTCCATCGAGAGTTTTGTTGACGGACAGAAAATGGCTACCGGCAAATTGACAGACGATGAGTGGACAAAGATCACAATGGCATCCGGCGTTTTGAGCCAGACGGATATCCGTGTGGATGATAATGCGTCTATCACCGTTGGTGAAATGAATGCAAAGTGTCGCCGGCTGGATAATCTGGGCCTGGTTGTTATCGACTACCTCCAATTGATGAATGGTTCCGGTTACGGAAAAGGCGACAGTCGTGTCAATGTGGTCAGTGAGATATCCCGTAGTTTAAAGATTATGGCAAAAGATCTGAATGTCCCCGTTGTCTGTTTGAGCCAACTTTCCCGTGGACCGGAAAGCCGTACCGATAAACGACCGATGCTTTCTGATCTGCGTGAATCCGGTGCTATCGAGCAGGATGCAGATGAGGTGCTGTTCTTGTACCGTGATGAGTACTATAACGAAAACACCGAAGACAAAGGTGTTGCGGAATGTATCGTGCAAAAAAACCGTCACGGCGAAGTGGGCACGGTGAAATTGCAGTGGATTCCCCAGTATCAGACATTTGCGGATTTGGAGTGGAAACATGCTGAATAAAGTGCAAAACTTTATGAAGCGCTACCAAATGATCTCTCCCGGAGATACTGTGATCTGCGCGGTATCCGGTGGCGCAGATTCTATGGCATTGCTTTTTGCGATGTATCTCCTTGCACCGAAACTGTCACTTACATTAAAAGCAGCGCATTTTAATCACCATCTTCGGGGTGAAGAATCGGACCGTGACGAAGCCTTTGTGCGTGATTTTTGCGAAGATTATCATATTCCGCTTTATGTCGGCAGTGCGAGCGTACAAACCGGCCCCAAAGGCTTGGAAGCGGCGGCGCGGGATGCAAGATATGCGTATCTTCGATCTCTTTCCGCAAAGGTTGCGACAGCCCATACAGCGAATGATAACGCAGAGACGGTTTTGATGCATTTGGTTCGCGGTACGGGGTTAAAAGGGCTTGGAGGCATAATGCCGGTAAACGGTAATGTGATTCGCCCAATGCTGACCGTTACGAGAGATGAAGTGGTTGCTTTTTTGGAGGAATATCATATTCCGCACATTACGGACAGTTCCAACGAAACAGACCGGTTTCTGCGAAACCGGTTGCGCCACCGTGTGATGCCGGTTCTCACATCAGAAAATCCGCAAATCGCGGAAAATATTTCTGCAATGGCGCTTCGTTTGCGTCAAGATGAGGAAGCCTTGTCAGAATCCGCTAATAACACGGATATGTACAGTGTTTCCGCTTTACTGACAATGCAACCTGCGATCAGAGACCGTGCGCTGGCGAAACTGTTGAAATCCGGCGGTGTGCCGGAACCGGAAGCGGATCATATTGCACTTGCAAATATGGTTTTGCTGTCAGAAAAACCATCTGCAAGGGCTAATTTTTCCGGTGGGATCGTTTTACAGCGCAGTTATGACAAATTGTCGTTTGCGTTAAAGTCAGAACTGCTTGCCCCGGTGGAATTGTTATGTCCCGGCAGTGTTGTTTTCGGCGATTTTCAAATTGACGCCGCATATGCGCAGGATACACTTCCTGAGGCAGATTGTTATCAGGTAGCCGCTGTCGGCAAGATGGTCGTCCGTTCCAGACAGCCCGGCGATTCGATGCGTTTGCGCGGCGGTACGAAAAGCCTGAAAAAACTGTTTATCGACCAAAAAATCCCGGAACATCTAAGAAACCGAATCCCCGTAATCGCGGATGATTTCGGCGTTTTGGCTGTGCAGGGCTTTGGCCCGAATCTGGATAGAATAACAAGCGATGCAGATGGTATCGTGTTTTGCTTTACAAAGAAAAAATAGAATGAAGGAGATTTCCTATGGAGAGCAATATTAAAGAGGTGCTGCTCAGCGAGGAGCAGTTGCAGACACGTATCAAGGAGTTGGCAAAGACTCTGTCTGAAGAGTATGCCGATAAGGATCCGGTGTTTGTGGGCGTTCTGAAAGGTGTAGTTATGTTTTTTGGCGATATGATGAAATACATCAACATTCCCAGCCAGATCGACTTTATGTGGATTTCTTCCTATCAGGGAACAAATTCCGGCAAAATGACTGTCAACCGGGATGTTTCTACAGATTTGAAAGGCCGCCATGTTGTGATCCTTGAAGATATTTTTGATACCGGTAATTCTCTTGAGTTTACCTATCATCATCTGCTCTCCAAAGCACCTGCTTCTTTGAAAATTTGTACGCTGCTTGACAAGCCTGAACGCCGCAGACCCGGCGTAACTGTCAAGCCTGACTATACCGGTTTTGTGATTCCCAATGAATTTGTAGTCGGTTATGGCCTGGATTTTGATGAGCATTATCGCAATCTTCCGTACGTCGGCATTCTGAAACCCGAAGCATACGAGAAATAAGGAGTTTTACTTTTGAAAAAAAGCAGAGTTATCAGTATTATTATTTATGTTGCTGTTTTGGCGCTGATCCTTTCCTGGGTACTGGGTCTTTTTGGTAACAGCAGCAAAAACATTCCCTATTCCCAGGTAGTTGAGTTGTTTCAAAGGGAACAGGTGAAAAGTTTCAGCGTTGAGGAGAATACCATTTATTTGCAACTTCATCAGCCTTATGAGGGCAAGACAAGCGTGAAGGCGTCTCTTGCAGATCCCCATGGATTCCGCAGCGATATGCAGGAACTGTTTGATAAGCAGTACAATGCAGGCATTTTGGAAAAATATGACTTTGTGCCCGAAGATAAGTTATCTCCTTATGACTACATTCTTCCGATAATTATTGCCGGACTTGTTCTTTTAATTGTTTGGGTCATTATGGCAGGCCGCGCTAACAGTAATAACCCCATGAACAATTTTGGCAAAGCCCGCACGATCATTGGCCTTCCTAACGGTAAAAAGGTTACTTTTGACGATGTTGCCGGTGTTGACGAAGAAAAGGAAGAACTGCAGGAAGTTGTGGATTTCCTGCGCAACCCCGAGAAATTTAAGGAAATCGGCGCTCGGATCCCACACGGCATTTTACTTGCCGGCCCTCCCGGTACCGGTAAAACACTCCTTGCCCGGGCAGTGGCGGGGGAGGCGGATGTGCAATTTTTGTCTATCTCTGGCTCTGATTTTATGGAAATGTATGTTGGCGTCGGCGCAAGCCGCGTCAGAGACTTGTTTGAGCAGGCAAAGAAGATTGCTCCGTCTATCATCTTTATTGATGAGATCGATGCTGTGGGCCGTAAACGCGGTTCCGGTTTAGGCGGCGGTCACGATGAACGGGAGCAGACACTGAACCAACTGCTGGTTGAAATGGACGGTTTTGACCGCGCTGAAGGCGTGATCGTCCTTGCGGCAACAAATCGACCTGACATTTTGGATCCCGCATTGCTTCGTCCCGGTCGATTCGACCGTCAAGTTTATATTGGCGCGCCGGATTCCAAAGGCCGTGAGGAGATTTTGAAGATCCACGCCAAGGATAAAAAACTGGATGATTCTGTGAACTTAAAAACGGTTGCCCTTGCCACTTCCGGTTTTACCGGCGCTGACTTAAGTAATCTTATCAACGAGGCAGCGATTATGGCTGCCCGTGAAAACCGCCCTGTTCTGAATATGAAGGACTTGAATGATGCGATGATGAAGATCGTTGCCGGTCCTGAAAAACGCAGTAGAGTACGCCTGGAGCGGGATCTGAAGATCACTGCCGTTCACGAAGCAGGCCATGCGGTGGCAATGTACAGCCTGCCTACCCATGATCCGGTGCATCAAATCACGATCATTCCCAGAGGTCAGGCTTTGGGTCTTACCTGGAATGTACCGAAGGAAGACAGTAACCATATGACCCGCAATGAGATGTATGAGAATATCGTAGGCTTATTGGGTGGAAGAGTGGCAGAGGCGATCTTCTTGCAGGATATTTCCACCGGCGCATCCAACGATATTGATCGGGCGACAAAACTTGCCCGGGATATGGTTGCAAGATACGGTATGTGCGATTCTCTGGGTACGGTCTCCTATCTTAACGGTGATGAAGTATTCATTGGCAGAGACTATGAAAAAACCAAGAGTTATTCTGAAAAATTTGCCGGCTCTATTGATGATGCAGTAAAGGCGCTCATCGACAAAGCCTATCACCACTGCGAAGAGATCCTCCGTCGGGATGCGGATAAGTTGCGCGATGTGGTCCAGTTCCTTTTGGAACATGAGACTATGTCCGGCAACCAGTTTGCCCAGTGTATGGCAGGCAAGCCGATTGAGGACGCCGGTGAAACATCCCTGTTTGACAGTTTCACAAAAAAAGAAGAAACTACGGAAGAATAAAACATAGCGGGAGGCGATCGAGCCTCCCGCTTATTTTTTTATTATATGATAGACGTATGGGCATAATAACCTATGTGTCTTTAAGTGGGAAATGTTCTGCGTAGCTGAACAGAACAGGACTGTTGCATAGGTCAACAGAACTGCCAAATTCAGTGAAAATGTTCTGTATTTGCAATGATTTTTTTGATTTTGATATAATTTTGCACAGTAATAGTTGAATTAATTGGGATTTGGGTTGACAAAAGAAATGAATGTGATATCATTAGGGTGCTTTCACTTTTATTAACATAATATTTGGCGAAAATGATTTTAACAAACGGGGTAGAATCTATGAAAGTAAAGGGCAATTATCTAATCTCGACAGAACAGTACGATGTCAGCATCGAGGACTATTTCCGCTACGGAAAGACCTTTGGTGAATTCAGTGCTGATGGCAGAAGCTATACTGTTACAGATAAGAATCCTCCCAGACAGTGGCTGTCGGTTATGGGTAATGAAGTCTTCGGCTCTATTATGACCAATGATGGCTGCGGCCTGATGGGATATAAGTCTTTCTATATGCGAATGATCAAGTACTATAGTGAGACCGACTATATGATGCGCGATTGCAACGGTAAGCGCTGGATCAATTTAGAAATCAATGGTAAGCAGTACGATCTGTATCGGGAACCGGAAGATGTAAAATTCACCGTGGAGCCCGGCTGCTGCCGGTATACCGGCACTGTGGAGGGTGTCGGTTATGAAATTTTGATCTTTGTTCCTCGTGAAGACTCCGTGGAATGCACGCGTGTCCGTCTGTGGAACTTGCCCGAGGGCAGTGAGTGCAAACTCATTACCCAGCAGGATTGGGGCTATATGGAGCGCATTCCATATTTGCCGCCGTTGACGGATATTGATGTGGTCATCAATCCGGAATATGTCCGCCTTTTCTCCGATAAGACTACCCATTTCCCCTCGCTGTACGGCTTTACAGTACAAAAGGGTATGACAGCCAAACTGGAGAAGTATACCGAGCCGCTGAAACTGTCTGAGCAGGAATATACATATCATAGAATCATCACGACCAAGACCTTAGAACCCAATACAAATGGCGAATGTACCGAGTATATCGTATCCGGCGCCTGCGAAGAGGGTTGCGATGAACTTGCACAGAAGTATCTGACTCCCGGCATTGTGGAGGATTGCTTCCGGGCAGTGCAGGCTTACTGGGATGAGATCATAACCAGAAACTGGTGTGAACTTCCAGACAAGAATATGCAGCATTTCCTGAATGTTTGGCTGAAAAACCAGGTGTATATCACCAGTCTGTTCAACCGGTTTGATACTATGGGTTATCGGGATGTTCTGCAGGATAACTGGGGCGGTCTGTATGCGGATGTTGCTTTGGCGCGTAAGAATCTGTTGATTGCCGCATCCAGAATGTTCCAGGACGGTACCTGCCCCCGGAAATACGATATGTACAGTGATTGGATGAATCTGGAGGATTTCGCGGATTCTCCGCTGTGGATGCCCATTCTGCTGTCCGGTTATTTGAAAGAGACCGGAGATTTTTCTGTTCTCGATGAAATGGTTGGTTATTATAAGACCGAAGAGGTCACCACCTTATTAGAGCACGTGGAGCGCTCACTGAACTACTTGTATAACAGCAGGGGCGCTAACGGCTTGATCCTGATGCGCGGCGGTGACTGGTTGGATGGCTTGACCGGTATCAACAAACTGGGTGAGGCCACGTCTATTTGGCTTACGATGGCGGCGTATTATGCCCAGAATCTGATGATCCCCATCTACCAGCGGATCGGCAAGCCGGAGATGGCTGAACTTTACCGCCAGCGCAGCGAGGAATACAAGAAACTGGTCAACACCGTTGGCTGGAATGGCAGTTGGTTCTCTTACGCTATCATTGATGGAACGGAACATATTGGCGCGCCCTGGAATCCGGAGGGTAAAATCTATCTGAACACCCAGACTTGGGCGCTGCTGACAGGTATCGTCGATCCGGACAAGATCGAGCGTATGATGCTGGGTGTCTATACCCATCTGTCCTCGCCCTACGGTCCGCAACTGTTGGCGCCTCCCTATGTGGTAGCAGGTGACCGCTACGGACGGCTGCAGAAGCAGCGCCCCGGTACCTTTGCCAATGGCGCGATCTATCTTCACGCTGCATCCTTTAAGGTCTTCGCTGACGTGGCAAGAGGTGCATACGAAGAGGCGTTGGATACCTTTAACCGGATCTTGCCCAACCATCCGGATAATCCGGACAGCCGCCGTACCAGTGAGCCTTACTGTGTGGGCAATGTCTACTACAGTCCCGATAACGATTGTCCCGGTCTGAATCTGTACTCCTGGTGGACCGCAACCCCTGCTTGGATGATCCACGGCGGTTTTGAGGAACTGCTTGGCGTATGGCCCGATTATGATGGTCTTCGGATTCGCCCGTTGGATGTGAAAGCATGGGATTCCTACAGCCTTATCCGTACTTATCGCGGAACAAAATATGATATCCGTTTTAAACGTACCGGAGTTTCCTCCATCACTTTGGACGGAAAACTTGTGGAAGGCAATATCGTCAAGTCTGATAATAAGACAGCCCTTGTTGAAGTGACCTGGTAATTATAAAGATCCCTCTTGAATTACTTCAAGAGGGATCTGCTTTTATAAGACATAGAAATAAATGGCAAGGAATTGCAGAAGGCTGCCCAAAACTACGAAAATGTGAAATACAGAATGCATCCAACGCATTTTTACACCTATCCCATATAGGATAGCACCAATGGTATATGCAATCCCGCCGCTTAACAGCAAATAGAAACCCGGCTGTGTCATTACGACCAATGTTTGGGGTACAACGAAGATCACAGCCCAACCCATAAAAATATAGCAGATCATAGAAAATGCATTGTATTTTTTCAGATCGATAGCAGTCAGTGTTGTGGCAAGTACTGCAAGGCCCCATTCCAGTATGAGCAATCCCCAGGCGACAGACGGATATACCGGCAAAAATGCGCACAGCAAAATGGGGGTATAGGTACCGGCAATGAGTAAATATATGGTGCAGTGATCGATCACCTGCATAACCTTTTTGCCAAAGCAGGGAAGTAAACCGTGATAAATACTTGAAACAGCATACAGCGCAATCAGCGCGCTTCCGTATATTGCGGAAGAGAAGATACCTGGTGCGTTTTGTGAATTGATCGATTTTATCAAACATAATAATAAGGCTATAATGCCGATGCCACCGCCGACAATATGGGTTACCATATTCATTATTTCTTCGCCTCTGGAATATGCTGGGAGTTTGCGTTGTGAGATTTTTGTGCGTTTCATAGGGATACCACCTTTCTTATGTTATTATTGTAACACCGGAATACTTTTTTGCGTGTCTACAGTTGTTTGTATGCAGTATCTTGCTGGTAGATGAGAAAATTCTATTATCAGTAGAGTGCCTGCCTTTCATCGTAGAATTAGCGAATTTGATATGTAGAAACCGGAGTAAAAGAATTGAATTGTGCAAAGTGCATAAAATACGATGGGAATTTTTGGCGGCAGATTTGAATGTTTACAATTAATTTCGATCCTTATTCTGTTTATTTGTGATATAATATTAACGGTAGATGAAATCTGCCAATGCAGGCAGTAAAGGAGCCGTTATGAATAATATTCTGTTTTTCTTGATGCCAAAAGCAATGTGCGCTTTTGTCTTCGATGATTTTACAATTCGGCAAGCACTGGAAAGAATGGAAGCCTCCGGCTATGCGGCGCTTCCAATTTTGAACAAACGTGGTGAATATCGCGGAACACTTACCGAGGGCGATATTCTTTGGGCATTGAAAAATCTTTGCTATATGGATATGCGTCAGGCGGAAGCCCGTAGAATTATGGAGATCACCCGCAGGAAAGATTACATACCCGTAAAAGTCACCGCCAATATGCACGATTTGGTTATGCGTGCAAGTTCACAAAACTTTGTTCCCGTAGTAGACGATAAAGACACTTTTATTGGCATTATTACCCGTAGCGCGATTATTAAATACTGTCAGGAAAAACTTTTTCCTGAGGATTGATCATTAGAACCCTCTTCTTAAGGAAGAGGGTTCTTTCTTGTTGCAAAGAGGGTTTGATTCTGCTATAATTAACATAATTATACTTATGATCCTTTGGAGGAAGTTTTATGGAGGATGCCAAGTTAAAAAAGCAAATAGGCAGAAACATCGTTTCTTACCGCAAGCGCAGGCAAATGACCCAGGCGCAGTTAGCAGAGAAATTGAATTATTCTGATAAAGCCGTTTCCAAATGGGAACGGGGAGAGTCGATTCCGGATGTATTGACGCTGGTACAAATTGCGGAACAGTTTGAAGTAACGGTGAATGATATCCTGGTTGATCCGGATGCATTACCAGCACAGACCGGACCCGTAGTAAGGGTAATGGAAAAGGCTGTTGAAAAGAAATTGAATCGTAAAGCAGATAAGCGGATCATTTTGAGCTTATCCTCTTTGCTTGTTTGGTTTGTAGCGCTTTTTTGCTATGTGCTGCTTTCAATTCTGGATGTGCCTAAAAGTTGGGTCGCATTCTTTTATGCAATTCCTGCAGACGCGATTGTTTTGCTAAGCCTGCGTTCTGCCTGGAAAGATTTTCGTTGGAATCAGATGCTGATCTCAGCTATTATGTGGGGCGTATTGCTGAGTGTGTTTGTAACAGTTTTGGCGTTTGTGGATGTTGCATTGTGGGTAAAACTGTGGCAGATTTTTCTGCTTGGCATTCCTGGTCAGGCAGCGATCTTGTTGTGGTCACGGTTATTCCGGAAATATCCCCGGGAGGAAAACAATGGATAAAAAGCAGTTGCGAAAGCAAATTCGGGAACTGAAAAGAGCAATGACATCGGAACAAATCGTTGAAAAAAGCAAACGGCTGAAAGAACAGTTTTGTGATTGTGAGCAGTATCGTGCGTCCAAAACAGTATATGGATATATGCCATACAACCAGGAAGTCCGCACCGTCCCGATTCTGGAGCAGGCGCTTGCTGATGGCAAAAAAGTAGCAGTACCGAAAGTATACGGCGATACGATGCGCTTTATTTATCTTTCTGATCTTACTGCTGTGGAAAACAGCGATATGGGGATCCCGGAGCCCATCGCCGATGTGCCGGTGGCGGATGATCCAACTGCGTTGGTATTGATGCCCGGTGTGGCTTTTGATAAGGAAGGTCATCGCATCGGTTATGGCGGCGGTTTTTATGATAAATTCCTTGCGCAAGAACCCAATCATCCTACGGTAGCGCTTTGCTACGATTTTCAAGTGCTGCCGCAACTGGAAACAGAGGAATTTGATGTTCCGGTAGATCTTGTGCTTTGGGCATAAAGGAGAAATGCAAATGAAATGGATTCCTATGCTGGTCATTGCAGCGCTGATTTTTGGTTTCTGCTTTTTGGTGGATAAAGGATTTACAAAAATTTTTCGCGGCAAAAAAGAACACGATTCCGGTCTGTCTGTTCGCTTGAATAAGCGGTACGGAAGCGCCGGGTTGATCGTTTTTGTATTAGGTGTGGCTGCTTTGTTTGTGGATAGCCTTCTGATGTTAGTCTGCGGTATCGTTTTGGTGCTTGGTGGTGTTGCGCTGGTCATCTATTATATGACTTTCGGTATATTTTATGATGATGACAGTTTTATTTTGACTACATTTGGCAAGAAAAGCGGAACCTATCAGTACAGGCAGATCGTTGGGCAACAACTGTATAACAGCGCAGGTAATATTGTGATAGAACTGTATATGGAAGATGGTCGCGCAGTGCAACTTCACAGCGCAATGACCGGTGCATACCCGTTTTTGGATTCTGCGTTTGTTGCTTGGCTGCGGCAGACCGGAAAAAATAAAGAGGACTGCAGTTTTTACGATCCGGATAACAGTTGCTGGTTTCCGCCGATAGGAGAATAATATGCATATTCCAAAAGGTACAACGGCCCAATTAGAATTGGTTACGTTTTCAGAAGCACTTGCTGCAGCAAATACAGAAAGCCCGGATTATGACATATCCAAATGGATTTATGCGCCTAATTTTTATTCCGAATATCGGTATATATTAGGAACACGAGGCAAGAATCCACTGATCTGTATTGGTATCAACCCGTCTACCGCAAAGCCGGATGATCTGGATAATACACTCAAATCGGTCGAAAGGATCGCTTTGGGAAACGGGTTTGACAGTTTTATTATGTTCAATGTGTACGCACAGCGGGCAACAGACCCGGACGCTATGGAAAAGCAGTGCAATTTGCTTTTGCACAAAGAAAATATGGCTGCCTTCCGATACGTGTTGTCCATATCCGAGAATCCTGCGGTTTGGGCTGCATGGGGTACGATTATTGAAAAGAGAGAGTATCTTCCTCAATGTGTAAAAGATATGGTCAGTATTGGGCAGCAGTATGGAGCCAAGTGGTACTGCGCCGGAGCAGTGAGCAAGAAGGGACATCCCCACCATCCGCTGTATTTGCGGAAGGATGAGAGAATCAAACCTTTTGATGTTACGGCATACTTAAATACTTTGTAAGAGGTAGTTTTTGTGTGGAATGAATGTGAGACATGTTGGTACTTTGATTATGATGAAGAATTTGAGGAGTACTACTGTATGATGGATCTGGATGAAGATGAAGTGTATCGCATCCAATCAAAACCAAACAGTCGTTGCCCTTATTACCGGCAGGGTGACGATTACACATTAGCAAGGAGACAGTAACAATGAAAAAGTTCTTTGCGCTTTTTCTGTCTTTGATGTTGTTGGTCGGTTGCGCGCCGCAATTGACAGATGAAACTACTGAAACGACACAAATGCAAACCGCTGCGCCAACGATCGATCCCGGGTGTTACATACCCGGTCATTCTATCGAGGAAGAAACAAGCGGCGCTGTTCAGGCATTTGAAACGATAAATAATGGTGTTTCAACGATCTGCGCAATGGGTAATAACTTGCTCCTTTTATCCGGAGAAGAGAATGTTTCACTCACATTGCTCACAGGTAAAAAAGGTACTGTTTATGCCAGCGCAGAAACAACATTGGATTTGAACAGTCCGCATTGCAGTTATGTTGCAACAGCAGATGGCTTTGCATATTACGATGACATTGAAAACACAGTTATATATCTGAATTTAAAACTCCGCGAGAATAACCGATTGGTTCTGCCTGATGGGATTTGCGGGAAACCGTTTATCAACACATCCGGAAATGTATTCTTTGCAATCGACAATCAGATCCGTGCGTTGTCACCGGATGCGCAGATTCCGCGGATGATCAAACAAATTGCCGGCAAAGATTTAAAACTGGAACAATTTGCTTTCGACGGAAATGTTTTGGGATGCACCTATACAGATGATCACGGTTTTGCTCGCAGCCTTTACATATCCGGCGAAACCGGAGAGACGCTCCGTCAAGGGGAATTGCTGCTTACTTTAGATACTTGGCAGGATTCGTATTTTGCCACGAGATTTGACGGTGTAATCAAGCAACAAATATTTGGGACACTTGACTCTGCGCCAATGTCAATGAACCAAGATGTCTTTGCCAATCTATTACCGTTAAACAGTGTCCTATTGAAAGAGGAAAAGGATGACAGCCAGGTTTTGACGATATGCGATCTGGCTTCCGGTAAGGTAAAATCTTCTCCGTTGACTTTAAACGATGAGAGAGTTCTTTGCACTGTAGCAGTAGGCAATTATGTTTGGTTGTTAGTAGAAAATTCACAGAAAGATAACACCCTTTACCGTTGGGATTCTGAAAAAGCACTTATTGAAACAGAAACCGTTCATACCGGAAAACTGTATACCGCACAGGATCCGGACAGTGCTGCTTTGACAGAGTGTCAAAATCGTGTGGATGAACTGAATAGAAAGTATGAGGTTAAGATCCGCATTTGGCAGGAGGCTGTGAAAGTAACGGAAGGCCATAAGTTGTTGCCTGAATACCAACCCAAAGCAATTCAGACGATGCTTGACAGAATCGAAACTGCCTTGCAACAACTACCTGACGGATTTATGCGTAAAACCGGCGATAGAAATACAGTTCGGATTTGCGTTGTCCGTCAGATCGATGATGGTGAGGCAGCAATTAATTTCTGGGATAAAGATGGTGACATTTTCCTGGTGTTTGCCATTGATGCAGATTTCGAAAAAGAGTTCCCGCTGATGCTTGGTTATCCGGTGGTGAGTCATATTCTCGGGAATTCTGTTGAAATGGATTACTGGACCGGTTTCAATCCTTCCGGATTTAACTACGGTTCCCAGACAGATTCATCCTATGCCGATGGTGAAAACAGGTATTTTGCAGACAGTCAGGCAATGAATTCGGTAACGGATGACAGAAGTCGCTTGTTTGGTTATGCGTTGATGTCAGGGAATCAGGAAATATTCCAATACGAGGCGATGCAGGGAAAGTTGGATCTTCTGTGTAAAGCGATCAGAGATTCTTACCGTTTAACGCGGTATAAAGAGCCGTTACCTTGGGAGCAATATTTAAGAACACCCATCGCACCACAATAAATGAAATACCCGCAGACGATTGCGTCTGCGGGTTTTTTTATTCACTCATAATTTCTTTTAGAATCTCGCGGCTTTTCTCCAGGTCAGGCAGAAGAACAGACATTCCATTTATCATGGTCATTTTGTAGGCGCCATCTGCGGGAATGCGTTCCGTTTGAAGGGATTTGACACTTCCTAACATGGGGAATATGTCGAATACCAAACCGATCAACTCTTTTTGCGTCATATCCGTGCTCACGAGGGGAAGTATTTGCGTAAGCAGAGAATTCAGTTGCGTAAGATTCATATCACGCACACCGGCAAACAAGGCATTTAAAACGATCTTCTGCCGGTCAGTACGACCAAAATCTCCGGTGCCACCCACATTACGAATGCGGGAATAGGCCAGCGCCTGCTCGCCTGTCAGGTGATTGATACCTTCTTTTAAATTCCAGGTGCCTGCGCTGCTGTTATTTACATCCCAGTTTCCGCGGCGATTCAGATAAGATGCTTCCGCACCGGTCAGTTCTACATCAACGCCGCCTAATATATCAACGACTTTTTGGAAACCTGCGAAATCGATCTCAATATTTCCGTCAATGTGAATACCGAAGTTTTTCTCTATGCACTGATTCAGCAGGGAAGTGCCACCGAGAAAATAACTAACATTGATCCGGTTGTCAGCATAACCGGGAATTTGCACATAAAGGTCTCGCAAGAAAGAGGTAAGGGTAATGGTTTTTGTTTCTTTGTTAATAGTGCAAAGGATCATGGAATCGGATCTTGCTCGCGTCTCTCCCGGTCTGCGGTCCTGACCCACAAGAAGGATATTTATAATGTCCTGGCCTTTGCCGAAGAGATACTCCGGATCATCTGCCCAATTGACATCGCCGGCATCCATAGTCGGACCGGTGTAGTTTGGATCATTGTTTTCGTTATCTTTCAGAAAATCTTCATATTCTGATTGGGAGATCGAGTCCATAGTACTGTTCGGATTTCGGTAATTGATCAGTCCAAGAATGTGATCTGCATAAATTGTAACGGCGATCAACCCTGCCAAAATGATAGATAACAATACACATAAGGCTATTAAAACAGTACGCTTTGTGGTACGCTTTTGTTTTTGTCTGGTGCGCTTCATTCTATGACTCCTTTGGACAATAAACATTCTCAGGCATTATAACTTCGATATATGAACAGGATATGTACAAAAACTGCAAAAAGGTTGCGACAAAGCGCCGCAACCTCTTTTTTCGTTATTTCTTTCTGAAAGACATGCAGTCGGTGCACTGATCCATAGCAGGATTGGATTCATGTGTGCCAACCAGGATCTTCTCCAAAGAGCAGTAGTTGGCTTCATCACAGTGGTGCGCGCACTGACGGACAGTGCATTCAATGCTTTTGTTTGCGTTGCAATTCATAATTTTGTTCCTCCTTTTTATTGGGATATTGTTATTATGACCGTTTTTAAAAAAATAAAACGGAAAAATGCGCGTTGTTGCGGTATCAATGATTGACATTTTTCTTCCTTGCTTGTATAATGTTACCCGGTAAAAACACAAAAAAGCCAAACACTTTTTTGAAAAGAAAGGAAATTTGCCATGATTTATAGTGCAGAAGTACAGCATATGTGCTCCGTGGCCAAGGGTGCTTATCACGGCCCCGCTCCCATTCCCGAAGAGGGCAAGTGGGTTCAGGTCAAGG
>CALBJG010000083.1 GCA_937892865.1 uncultured Clostridia bacterium | reverse complement strand
CGCCGGTACCCATCAGCATGGGGATAAAGGCTGTCAGCGCCACCTGTGCCGCCAGCGCACTTTCAAAAGCGGTGATGATCATACCGGTAAAGGTTGCCGATACCATCAATAAAAGCAGCCAGGGGATACGGTTTTTAAACAGTTCCCACACGGAACTTTTCAGGTATGTCTTTTCAGAGGGCAACATACCGCCCATGATCTCCATATCCTCGGTGGCCTCTTCTTCGATAACGTCCATGGCGTCGTCGAAGGTAACGATGCCCACCAGCCGGTTTTCCTTGTCCACCACCGGCAGCGCCAAAAAGTCATACTTGGAGAACATACGGGCGACCTCTTCCCGGTCTTCCAGGGTGGTAACAGAGATGATATTCTCCTCCATCAGATCGCTGATGAGCATATCATCATCTTCTGCCAAAAGCAGTTCTTTCACCGTTACCAAGCCCACCAGTTTCCGGTCTTTGGTCACATAGCAGGTGTAGATAGTCTCCTTGTCCACACCCTGCCGGCGAATCCGCAGGATACTTTCCCCTACGGTCATTTGGGGGCGCAAAGCCACATACTCTGTGGTCATAATGGAGCCTGCGGAGTTCTCCGGATACCGGAGCAACTGGTTCACCGTTGCCCGCATCTCGGGGCTTGCGTGGCGCAAAATACGCTTGACCACATTGGCAGGCATTTCTTCCACCAGGTCCGCCGCATCGTCCATATACAGTTCGTCCAGAATTTCTTTCAATTCGTTATCGGAAAAGCCACGGATGAGCAATTCCTGAGCATCCGGTTCCATTTCCACGAATGTTTCCGCCGCCAATTCCTTGGGCAGCAAACGGAACAGCAAAGGCAGTTTCTCCTCTTCCAGTTCCGTGAAAATTGCGGCAATATCTGCCGGGTTCATTGTTACAAGAATGTCACGCAAGGTGGCGTACTTCTTGTTTTCCAGCATCTGCATGATCGTGCCCTGCACGATCTCAAAGCGTTCTGCCATGGTGTTCCCTCCTTTGATTCTTGGGAGTATTCCCAGATTCTTATGAGGCAAACACACCGGGAGTCAAATCACCGCAGCCACTGCTGCAGCAGATTACTTCGTTCCGGTATATTGCCACTACTGCCAGCGTCCACGGTATTCCCTCCTTTAAGTTCATTTTCTGTAACGCGCAGATAGAATTATTTTATTCTTTTGTTTTGTAAATGTCAAGTAGACAGCAGACAAAAGAAATAGTACAATATAGAAAACGGCAAGAGGTGATTTCTATGGCAAAGGTCATCAAAAAGTCCTCCCATTTGGAAAAAGAATACCGGCGCAAACAGCGCCACGCCCTGCGTTGGTTTCTTTTGAGTCTTTTGGGCGTTCTTCTGCTTGTGGCAGGTCTGTCGCCTATGCAGCCGGTGTTGCTCACCGTCGGTATGGTATGGTTTGTATGGTGCGTGTTTTTTGCCCTGCTTCCCGTCCGGAACTTAAACGCGCTGAAAACCGGCATTCAGGGAGAATCTGATGCCGCTGCGCTTTTGCAGAATCTGCCGGAGGGCTATCTCTGCCTGCAAAATGCCACCGTCACTTATCGGGGCAAGGAAAGCGAAATGGACCTGGTGGTGGCAGGCCCTGCCGGCGTATTTATTGTCGAGGTAAAAAACCGCAACGGCCGCATTACCGGCGCTTACGAAGAAAAAGATTGGACTCAGCATAAGATCGGTCGCGCCGGGGGCGAATATGCATCGGTCTTTTATAACCCCACCAAGCAGGTAGGCACCCACATCTACCGCCTCGCCCACTATCTGCGAAGTCAGGGCTGTCAGGTGCATATTGACGGCGCAGTGCTGTTTTCCAACCCGGATACCGCCCTTACCCTCTCCGGCGAACCGGGCGAGATCCCGGTATTCTCCGGTGCAGACGGAGGCAAAAACTTACTGCAGCATATCCGCAGCCACACCCCCACCCTTCCCCCGGAACGGGTCAAGCAAGTCATTTCTCTGCTGAAAAAACTATAAAAGCAGGGCATACGCCCTGCTTTTTATTTGTTCCTTGTGAGGGAAATGGTGTATTGGTTATCGTTGCGGAATATGTAGTGGAAAGGCTCGATCCCTGCTACTTTGCGTATCTTCTTTTCCTTGATCAGTTCTTCATATGCTTCCTTGTACGCCTGCTCAGAGCCGAAGCGAACATACACCGCATCTGCTTCCGTTTGCGAAGACAATATTTTTGCCACCTTTTCGAAATCGTAATTTTCCACAAAATAATTCCGCACCACAAAGTAGTTATACTTGGTCTCCTTGCACACCGGGGCATCAAATTCCATATCTACTCTATGGGTCTTGCCCAGCGCCTGATCGTTCAGAAACGCATAGTTGTACATTGGGATCTCCTCTTCCAGATCCTTATCATCCCATGTAACATCCACATAGTAGCCGTCCCCGTCCAGATACACACAGTTCCAGCCGTGGGGGCCACCGGCATCGCCGGTCACATAGGCGCATTCCTGCCCCAATTCCCTTAAGACCAACTGGAACGCCTTGGCATAGCCGGAGCAGACGGTCTTTCCGTCCACCAAACAGCCGTACGCGGAGAAAATATACTCGCAGGTGGGATCGTGGGCTGTTTGATAATAGTTGTTCAGAGCATCGTGATCGTAGTACGCATTTTCAATGAGATAATCGTGGACAAAAATGATCTGCTCATACCGGTCAGAGGCGTGGGCCCGGGCCTGGGCCGCCACATTTTTCACCGCCTCCATCAACCGGGTATGCTTTCCTTCGTGGTCAAAGAGCGCAGAGGCGTACTGATAATAGGTCGGCGTCATTGTGACCTCACCGGTCTCGGAAAAACGCAGTTGTCTGAATTGCAGGCGGTAACCGCCGGTAAACCAGAACAGTTCCGGATGATCATATTGGATCGCTAAACTGGCAGGATAACAGTTATTTCTGAAATCTTCAATGTTTACATTGGTCAGTTCCAGTTTTTCTTCGCAGTTGGCAACGGTCTGCAGCAGTTCATCGTAGATGGCTTTCTGATAGTCCGTCAGTTGCCCATAATAAGTCTTTTCACCGGCAGTGGGTTTTTTATCATCCACATCCTCTGCGTAGGAAAAATCCACGGGATTTTCGCCCCGGATCAGCCAGTTGGCGAGGCATATACCAATGCAGACGCTCAATATCACTGCTATAATGTACCGAAATATTTTCATCTGTCACCCTCCCCAACATACTGTTCGATGGTTTCCCGGGGAAGTTCCGGATGCCCCTTGGCAACGATCCGGCATAGGAAACGGGCAGAGCGCATCTCCCGGGCGGCGATCTGATTGATCACCACATAGGAGATTCCGTAAACGGCAAATACCGCCCCGTAAAAAATTGCGGTCACTGTCTCATTTTTTACAGATGCAGTGAATGCATACAAACTGTTGACCAGCACCGGAATGACCAAACTGCTTATCAGCCAACCGGCAGAGGTGCGGATATTGTCTTTTTCGATCACGCCGTCAGCAAGCATTCTGTTTTCAATGCTGTTGGCAAGGAAACGCATCCGCCACATAGTGTAATAGTAGCCCATCAAAATGCCCACGAACAAATGGGCAGGGACAGAGGTAAGGAGTTTTGCCACGATCATATCGCCGTTATTTACCAGCGCAAAATGGATATTCTCCCCCACGGCAAACCCCAAAGACAGAAAAACAGAATACACAACACCGTCAAACAGATAGTTAAAATTCTTGTTTTTGTGGCTACCGAAATAAAGGGCGACCCATTTCAGGCAAACCTGGATCAGAGAAAAGCCGAAAAATGCGCACAGCGCGCCGTGGAGCAGTTCTGCCCCCGTTGTAGCGAAAGTGCGGATGCCTTCCGGGGAAAAGGATATCTGCCCGGCAAAGAGCCGGTCGATCAGCCCCGTGACCAACTGCTGCAAAAAGTACGATGGCACATATGCAACTGCGCCGATCCCAAACAACAGCGCCAGCAGACCGATGGGTTCTTTTTCCACCCGGTCCTTATAAAAAACATAGCCGCACAGTGCAAGTCCCGGGATCATTGCCAGCAGCGACAGTTCAAATGAAAAATGATGCATCCTCATCCATCCTTTCCATGCTTTTATTTATTGTATCATTCTGCTGAAAAATGTCAAATCGGAAAGGCATAATTTGTCACAGTAAAATTACTTTGAAACGATAGACAAAATGCAAAAAAGATGTATAATAACAGTGTTAATCAATTTTGGAGTGTGATTTTATGAAACTGATCATTAAAGACAACTATACCCAAGTCAGTGATTGGGTCGCGCAGCACATTGCCGACGCCATCAACAATCATAAGGAAGACCGTCCCTTCGTGCTGGGTCTGCCCACCGGTTCTTCCCCCCTGGGCACTTATAAGAAACTCATTGAGCTGAACAAAGCCGGCAAGGTAAGTTTTAAAAATGTTGTGACCTTCAATATGGACGAATATGTCGGTCTGCCCCGGGAACACGACCAGAGTTACTGGTACTTTATGCACGATAATTTCTTCAACCATATCGACATCCCCGCAGAGAACATCAACATCCTCAACGGTATGGCAGAAGACCTGGAAGCAGAGTGCGCCCGTTACGAAGAGAAGATCGCCTCCTACGGCGGCATCGACCTGTTCCTGGGCGGCAGCG
>CALBJG010000082.1 GCA_937892865.1 uncultured Clostridia bacterium | reverse complement strand
AAACGAAAACTACAAAGGCTACTACGGCACCACTTACGGCGGCATTTCCGGTTTCCGGGATGTGGCAATGATGGATGTATACTGCGGCGTGGAGATCCAGACCGCCGCGGTGCGCCGTGTCCGTTACTTAGGCGATACCGACCCCCGGTTTGCAAAGATCGACCAAAACAATATGGGCGCCATCGGCATTTCCAAATCCGGCTCTGCCGTGCGGCTGGGTCACCCGGACCCCACCAGTTTGGAAGATTCCTTCTTTTTAGAGGGTCACAGCGGCGAATCCCGTTACGAATATATGCAGATGATCCATGCTGCCCCGGATATTTACTATCAGGACGGCATTGTGGATGAAAATGGCAATAAGATCATCCGTGACCCGGAGCCCCAGCCCTGGCTGACCTACTCCGACGGCAGCGAGATCCCCTCCAACTGCCAGTTTGTATTCTCCACCGTGGGCAGCCGCTACGATACCATCGAAGCAGGCTTCAGCGCTGTGTTCTGCAATGGCGGCTACCAGGATCAGGGCGAGTATATGTCCGTATTCAAGGAAGTAAGCAACCGCTGCCGGGTGGAAGATGTTCCCTTTATGGGCTTCGGCATTCCCCGGATGGGTCACGAACTGGGCTACGGCGTGGACGATACCTACGGCGTGGAGAGTTATGACCAACTGCTTCCTTTCGCCAGTTACTATCTGCAAAACGCCGCCCCCCGGTTTGCTTACGGCTACCCGGTAAACGGCGCGGCAGCCGTACCGGTGGACACCGGTATCACCGTAAAATTTACCGGTCCCGTTTCCCGGGAAGAAATGGAAAAAGTCACGGTCACCAACCGCCGTACCGGTATGCCGGTATCCGGCGCCTGGACCGCCACTTACGCCAATACCCAGTGGGATTTCACCCCGGATATTCTCGTTGGCGGTGAAACATACGATGTGACCGTTCCTGCTACCGTCACCGGAGAAAACGGCAAGCATCTCCAAAGTGCAGGCGCTTTCTGCTTCCACACCATTCCGGAAAAAACCGTTGCTACCGAGGCTTCTTCTGCCGGTGTGGCGGAAAAGACCGGCGGGGAGGACAATGCTGTCTACGCAGTCTTCGATGCCCAGGACTATACAACTTCCACCACCACATCTTTGCGTTTCCGGGTGGATAATGACGGAGCAAACATCGTACAAGTCTATGCAATGGACACCATCGATGCTTCCGATATCACCGCATCTGTCCAGGGCGACTTGCTGGGCGAGGTGTACATCACCGGCAAGGGCATTTACGATATGGACATTACCGATTTCGTAAAGGATGCCGGGGCGGAAAAGGTGGGCTTTATCCTCCGGGCAAAGAAAGAGTCCCAGATGAAGACACTGCTCTCCATCGATCTGGATAACTTAAGCGCCGATGCCACCACCATCCACACCCAGTTAAGACAACTGGCAGATGTGCGCTGGAATATTTCCGATGAGCAGGCGCTAAGCGGCGACCAATCTCTGAAACTCACCGGCGCGCCGGAATCTGACCACGGCACCCTTTTGGCGCCTTACCGGGATGCCCGGATGGTGGCTCTGCGGTGGTACACCCAGTCCGGCGGTCTGAAGCAGACCGATATGGGCCGTAAGATAAATGTCAGTATGTCCGTGTACGATACCGCCAGCCGCCGCATCGGTCTTTATTCCACCATGGGCTACTGGAGTTCCGATGACGGCACGGAGAAACTGATCGACAAGGATTGCTACTATAAAACTTATACCACCACCCCCAACCGGTGGGAAACCTATTCCTATAGTTACCAGTACCACGATCTGGTCCATATCCTTGCAGGTAAGACCGGCGTAAACTTTACGATGGACAATCTGGAAGACGCCATCTATGTGGACAATATTCTGGTGACCGAGGAGATCACCGGCATTTCCGTATCCGGCTGTGACCTGGTTTTGCACCCGGCAGAGTATTCTACCCTCACATCCGACTCCGTTTCCTATGTGGAAAGCGGTGACAAGGCAGGAAACACCTATCCTGCAGACACCGTCACATTCGTCAGCGGCAGAGAACTGGGCTTCCTGCCGGACTCCAACAAGGTCTATGTGAATCTGGATGCATCCAAATTTTCGGGTACAAACGCATTCTTCCGCTTCACCACCAACGCCACAGCCTCCGGCAGTCTGTCCGTGTACGGACTTGCCAATGGGGCAGATGCCGCCTGGACCGCAGACACCATCAACTTTGCCAATGCCCCGGCAAACGACCGGAGCAGCGGCGGCGTGAATCTGAACCAGGTCTATAACGGCAGAAGCCTCTACACCGTGGAATCCGCGGAAGCCAATACCACCTACCAGGTGGATATCAGCGGCTATGTGGCGGAAATGAAACAGCAGGGGGCAGAGAAAATCACCCTCATCATCACCGGCTCCAATTTGGGCTACCGGGTCGCCGGCGGCGTGGACTTTGACACCGTCACCACCGTTGCGGTGAACAAGGGCAAAGAGGATACCCACACCATTGAAAACGGCAAGTACTATGTCTCCAGCAATGTGGCGCTGAATGTGCTGAATCCCTCCGTAGGCTCTGACCCGGCAAAGGGCGCTGTTTTGCAGTTCGCCCCCACCAATAAGTATGCCTATGTGAATCTTTACAACACCTTCGACCATATTCTTACATCCGCCGATGTGGGCAAGACTTACACCATTCAGTTCGACTTAAAGTGCGACAGCCTGGGCTACATCTACTACGGTCTTTCCGGTAAGGCAAAGCGGGCATCCGACGCTGCAGACTACTCCAATCCTTACAATTTCAGCCGCAATCAGATAGATATTACCGGTGACAATGTGGGCAAATGGGTCACCTACACCTACACCGTCACCATCACAGAGCAGATGCTCCCGGCGCTTCTGAACGGCTCCACCACCCAGTATGGCGGCATCAGTTTGCTGGGTCTTTACTTCCGGGGCTTTGATGATAATATCGCCTCCGGTTCCGACCGGAATTACGACCCTGCTCCGGTGATCCAATTTGCAAACTTTGTGACCAAGGAAGCCCGTACCACCCGGATCACCCCCTCTGCTGAAACCGTAGGTTTCCCGGTGGTGGGCGGCGTGGACTTTGACACCGTTACATCCGTTGCGGTGAACAAGGGCAAAGAGGATACCCACACCATCGAAAACGGCAAGTACTATGTGTCCGGCAATGTGGCGGCATCGGTCTTGAACGCGTCGGCAGTGTCCGACAGCAAACGAGGCACGGTTTTGCAGTTTGCCCCCACCAATAAATATGGTTATGTAAACCTCTATAACACCTTCGACCATATCCTTACCGCCGCCGATGTGGGCAAAACTTACCGGATCACCTTTGATATCAAGTCCGACAGCCCGGGCTACATCTACTACGCTCTTTCCAGTAAGGCAAAGCGGGCATCCGACGCTGCGGACTACTCCAATCCCTACAATTTCAGCCGGAATCAACTGACTTTCACAGAAAATGATCTGGATCAGTGGATATCCGTCACATACAATGTCACCATTACAGAGCAGATGCTCCCGGCGCTTTTGAACGGCTCCACCACCCAGTATGGCGGCGTCAGTTTGCTGGGTCTTTACTTCCGTGGCTTTGATGCTAATTTAGACCCCAATTCCGACCGGGTCTACAGCCCTGCGCCGGTGGTGCAGATAGATAATTTCAAAACCTGCGAAACGGCAAATGCCACCGCTGTGCCGGTACCCATCGAAGAGAGCGTCAGCGTCAGCGGCGTCACCGGCGTGGGAAATGATCTGATCGTGAAAGCGCCGGAGGCAGGGGAGAAGATCAACGGCATTTATAAGACCTTTGCCCTGTTTGCCCCCCAGACACCCCCGGCAGACCTGCAAAGGGCGGTCTTCCGGTTCAAAGTGAATGCTTCCGTGGGACAGACGGTCCATGTCTACGCTTTGCAGGCGGAAGATCTGCCGGTGAATATGACCTGGAACACCGCTCCCGGCAACCGGAACGATGAAAAACTGGACCCGGCGCTCCTTTACGGCGGCGAGGCGGTAGCGAGCATCAAAACGGTGGCGGGACAGACCTACACCGTGGATGTAACAGACTATATTTCCGGCAAAGAAAACGGTAAGTACATCTTCGCGCTGACCAGCGAAGAGCCTTCCGCCTGCCGGTATCTGGACTTGACTTTCCATATCCCCAATGCCGATATCACCGGTAATGTCACCGTCGGAAATGGCGTTGCCACCGTCACCGGCGCGGCAGGCATCCGGGTGGAAGATGTGTTCGGCAGCGGCGCAGTTGCCACCCCCGGCGAAACATACACCTTCTCCGCGGTGGTGAAGAATACCGCATCTTCCCCGGCAACTTATACCCTTGCCCCCGTTCTTCCGGATGGTACGGCAGTTTCTTCCGTATCGGAGACCCTGGCCGCCGGGGAACAGAAAGTATTGACCCTTACCTATACTGCCACAGAGCAGGATGCGGATCATGGACTGAGCGCCCTTGCCATTTCCGGCGGCGATTGCCAAATTGACGATATTATCGTCACCGGCGCCACCCCGGTGGTCCTCTCTGGGGGTATGGAACTCTCTTTGGAAACTGCCCAAAGACCTGCCTATGATGTGGATGTCAGAAGCCAGGTCAAACTCTCCGGCGCAGCGCCGGTGCTCCAGGATAACATCGCCCTTTATTACAAGGCGAATAAGACCAATCTGGACAGTTTCGGTTTTACAGACCCCTACCTGGAGGTCACATTCGGCGGTGTCAAGACCGTGATCACCGACTATACAGTCAATGCCGAGGGTACCCAGTACATCTTCCCCTTCTATAATATCGCCCCCAACCAGATGAACGATACCATAACGGCAGTGCTCTATGCCACTTATAACGGCGAGGTCTACGCCGCCAAACCCAGAGATTACAGCATTGCCCAGTACTGCTACACCCAACTGGAAAAGTGCAGCGATGACGCCTATAGCGAACTGCGTACCTTGCTGGTCGACCTGCTCAACTACGGTGCAGTGTCCCAGCAGTACACCGGTCATAATACCGGCGCGCTGGCAAACGGCAATCTGACCGATGCCCAAAAAGCCTGGGGCACCCAGGCAAGCCGCGCCTATGAAAGTGTGCAAAACAACAAGTATGCGGTCATCGATAACCCTGCTGTTTCCTGGACCGGCGGCGGTCTGGTGCTGAATGATTCCGTGGTGATGCGGTTCAAGTTTACCGCGGATACACTGGACGGCTTAAGTTTCAAGATCGAAAGCGCCGGCAGAGAATGGACGATCACCGATGTGCGTGTGGAAGGCGGTGTCAATTACATCTATTTCCGCGGGCTGAACGCCGGACAGATGCGTGAAAAAGTGTATGTGACAGCCTACCGCAACGGCGTGGCGGTCAGCAACACCATTCTCTACAGCATCGAGTCCTATGCGGCAAAGAATATCAACGCCACCGAGCCTGCATATCTGGGCGAATTGGTAGATGCCATGATGAAATACGGCGACAGCGCCAAAGCCTACATCACCCCATAAAAGAAAAAGTGGAGTCTATATTTTAGACTCCACTTTTTTATGTATCAGGAAACGAAATTCGCCCTGTTTCAGGAGGGGCAGTTCCACAGTTGCAATTTGCCCGGGATAACTCTATAATAGAACTATTAAAGTCGAGAAAGCGTGTGCAATATGATAAAAGCGATAGTACATGACCCGATTTTGCTGGGTATCAAGTCCGAGGCGGCAACGAAAGCGGATCTGCCGGTGGCGCAGGATCTGCTGGATACTTTGGTCGCCAACAAAGACGCCTGCGTGGGTATGGCGGCGAATATGATCGGTGTTCGCAAGCGGATCATCGTGTTTGATAACGAGGGCGCTTATATGACAATGTTCAACCCGGAAATAATCAAGGCGACCGATCCCTACGATACGGAAGAGGGGTGCTTGTCCCTGCTGGGTGGCCCACGCCCCTGCAAACGCTACCGTACCATCAAAGTCCGGTGGCAGAATGAGCAATTCCAAACCCGCATCAAAACCTTTACCGGCTGGCCCGCCCAGATCATTCAACACGAAATCGACCATTGTAACGGTGTGTTGATATAAACCGGAGGTCACACCCGGCAGATAGTACCAAGAGGAGGGATGCCTATGTCAGGCGTAAAATATATGAATATTGCCCCCAAGAAATCAGACGAATACAGCCGGCAGGCCAAGGCGCTTTACGGCAATACCGATGCCTACAAGGAATATGAGCAGAAGCAGAAAGACCGCGCCAAGGAGCAGGAAAAGGACCTTGGCGCGCAGGTGATGGACTTCTTTGCCCGGCTGGGGGAAATGCGCCCCTGTGAACCTGACAGTGAAGCGGCCCAAAATTGGGCAAGCGAGCTGCAGGCGTTCTTTACGGCGCATTTTTACAACTGCACGCCCCAAATCTTTCAGAGCCTGGCGGAAAGTTACGCCGCCGGCGGCGCAATGACGGAAAACATCGACCAAGTGGGCGGCGACGGCACCGGCGCCTTTGCCAAGCAGGTTATTGACATCTACACCCAAAAACTGCTATGAAAATCATAAAATTTGCCGCTGAGGAATCAATTTCCCCAGCGGCTTTTTGCAATGATTTGATTTTTTGCAGCTATCATATCCCGGTCATCCGGATGAACCTGCAGCACATAATTGACCTTGCCCAACAACTGCATTCGGTAAGTATCCTCTGGAATCTCCAGACCGATTCTATGAAGGTGTTCCCGGATACCAAACTTTCTGCAGTAATATAGCTCCTGACGCAGCTTGCGGCGGTAGTCTGCAGGGATACTCAGCTTCTCATTGACTACGATGCCGGTAACAGTCTGCTGCTGACCTGAGCGCTGGATTTTGGTCTTCTGCTCGTTTAGCAGGAAACCCATTTTCTTCAATTCCAGTCTGACAAACTGAATTAGATCTGACGGATCAAAATCACCGGAGAAAGTCATATCATCACAGTATCGGGTGTAGGCAATGCCTTGATTCCGACACCACCCACCAATCTGCTCGTCAAACTCGTATAGAATGATGTTCGTGATAGCCGGGGAGCTGGGTGCTCCCTGAGGAAGGGCATCCTTGTGATAGCACAGCATGGTCAGTAGAATACGCAGAGGCTCTGCGTAGATCTTCTCTGGGAATACCACATCTTTTACAGTAGAGTATCGGATACTGTCAAAGAAATGAAGGATATCCAGCTTCAGCACAATTTGCTTACCAACATGATGTTTGGCATTACGCAATGTGGAACCACCAAACCGATATGCCTTTGCGTATTTTGATATGGGCATATGGATCAATAGCACTTCAGTAATCCGCTTTTGAATGGTTTTTAGCGCCTCATCTGGAACGGACAGATTGCGAAAACCGCCGTTCTTTTTGGGGAGCTTAGCTTTACGATAATGCTTGTTCAAATTGTTGCTGACGGCATAGAGTGTCTTGGCGCTGATGCCAAGATCCTGTTCAAGGGAGGAAAGCTCCCTGTATACGATCATGAAACTTCCCT
>CALBJG010000081.1 GCA_937892865.1 uncultured Clostridia bacterium | reverse complement strand
ATGGTCCAGGGCTCGAATAATATCTTCTTCGGTGGTGAAGGTCTGTTCCATACCGTTATCACCGGTCCGGGCAAAGTGTATCTCCAATCGATGCCCATAATCGATATTGCCAATGAGATCAGTTTGTACTTACCCAAGCAAACTTCCTCTGATGACGGCGGTTTCACCATTAAATTCGGCGATTGAACATATCCTTCCCCGGCGCAACAAAATGCGCCGGGGAATTTTTTGTATTTTTGTATACAATTGCTGTTTACAATCCGGTTTTTCGGTGCTATACTCCTAACTGTAAAGGAGATGGTCGTAATGAAAACATCTTGCAAACAGTTTTTTTCCTACGCAAATGTTGTATTGGTCGCCCTGCTGTTGGCGCTGAATTACCACATTTTCATTGTAGAAAACCACTTTGCTCCGGCTGGTCTGAATGGCATTGCCACAATGATCCAGTATAAGACCGGTTTCAGTATCAGTTATATGTCGCTGATCATCAATATCCCGCTGTGTCTCTTGGCATACTTTTTGGTCGAGCGGGAATTTGCCGTAAAAACACTGCTGTTTTCGCTTGTATATTCCGTTGCCTATCTGTTGCTCCAAAACAGCAACACAGAGTTCATCCAATACAATGCCCAGGGACACGATACCATTTTCCCCGTGATCATCAGCGGTGTGATCTCCGGTTTTGTGTATGGCGTGTGTATGAAAAATAACGCCTCTACCGGCGGCACAGATGTGGTTTCCCGTTACATAAACAAGCGAAATCCCGCTACCAATTTCTTTTTTGTGACATTTATTCTCAATGCCTTTGTTGCTTTTGCCTCTTTGTTTGTTTACTCCGAAAAAGGCTATGCCGACTACAAACCGGTGGCGCTTTGTATTTCCTACTGTTTCATCTCTAATTTTGTGGGCAACTACATTATCAAAGGTACGAAAACTGCCTATAAGTTCACCGTTATTACAAATCACCCCACTGAAATTGCCCGGGAAGTGTCCGAAAAACTGCATCACAGCGCAACCCAATTGCAGGCTTTGGGTACATATTCCCATACGGAAAAATCCGTTTTACTGTGTGTGGTGAACAGACATCAGTTGATCAATTTTAAAAAGATCCTCTCCGGTTACGACAACACCTTTGCTTTCTATGAACTGGTAAACGAAACCTACGGCAATTTCAAAAGAATCAAATAAAGAAACTCCACCGGCTGTACCGGTGGAGTTTTTACTTATTTGCCGGGGCCGGCGGTATCGGAACCGTCGCCGGTAAGGCCCAGACGCTGGGCAGCATCCTGACGCATTTTATACTTCAGGATCTTGCCTGCGGCGTTCATGGGGAAACTGTCCACAAATTCAATGTATTTGGGAACTTTATGACGAGCCATACTGGCTTTGATGTAGTCTGTCATTTCTTCCACCGAAACGCTGCCCGGTTCTTTCAGAATGATGCACGCCATGATCTCCTCGCCGTACTTTTTATCCGGCACGCCGATGACCTGCACATCTTTGGTCTGGGGATGGGTGTAGATAAATTCCTCGATCTCTTTGGGGTAGATATTCTCACCGCCGCGGATGATCATATCTTTCAATCTGCCGGTGATCCGGTAGTTGCCTGCCTCATCTTTGCAAGCCAGGTCACCGGAGTGGAGCCAGCCCTCGCTGTCGATGGTCTCTTTGGTGGCCTGGGGCATTTTATAATAACCTTTCATGGTATTATAGCCTTTGGCGCAGAACTCGCCGTTGACACCGGGTCCTACTTCTTCCCCGGTTTCCGGATCTATGATCTTACACCGGACATGAGGGAAGGCATAGCCAACCGTTTCGGTACGCACTTCCAGAGAATCCGTCCAACTGCTCATGGTATTACCGGGGGCGCACTCTGTTTGGCCGTAGACACTGACGATGCCGTACATATTCATCTCGTCTTTCTGCGCTGCTCGACGCATCAGTTCCGGCGGACAGCCTGCGCCTGCCATAATACCGGTGCGCATATGGCT
>CALBJG010000080.1 GCA_937892865.1 uncultured Clostridia bacterium | reverse complement strand
TTACCCACATTTCCACCGGCGGCGGCGCCTCCCTGGAATTCCTGGAAGGCCTGGAACTGCCCGGTATTGCCTGCCTGCAGGATAAATAATTCTTTTTTGTGACGCTTATCGGGGCGGTCACTGACCGCCCCCACAGCATAGTTTTGGAATAGAAGAACCGTTTACATACTATAACTTTGTAATACCACATCGCCAAGCGATGCGCATATAGATTAAGGAGAAAATAACCATGAACAGAAAGTACCGTAAGACCGTTATTGCCGGCAACTGGAAAATGAATAAGACCCCCAGCGAGACCAAGGAGTTTATGACCGAGTTCAGAAACATCCTGCCCAAGGGCCGCTGGTGTGATATCGCTCTGTGCGTTCCCGCTGTTTGCATCAGCACCGCTGTTCGCGCTATGCGTGAGACCCGCGTAGGCATCGGCGCAGAAAACTGCAACGCCAACCCCTCCGGCGCATACACCGGTGAGATCGCTACCAATATGCTCACTGATGCCGGCTGCAAATATGTTATCATCGGCCACTCCGAGCGCCGCGCTATGGGCGAGACCGATGCAGATGTCAATGCCAAGGTCCTGGCTGCATTGGATGCCGGTCTGACCCCCATTATGTGCTGCGGCGAGAGCCTGGAGCAGAGAGAGGCTGACATCACTGCCGAGTGGATCGCTATGCAGATCAAGTTGGGTCTGAAGGGCGTACCCGAAGACAAGATTCGCAAGGTCGTTATTGCTTATGAGCCCATCTGGGCCATCGGCACCGGCCGCACCGCTTCCCCCGAGCAGGCACAGGAAGTTTGCGAGCACATCCGCAGCGTTGTCCGCAAACTGTACTCCTCCAAGAATGCCCGCGCCATCTCCATTCTGTACGGTGGCTCTATGAACGAGAAGAACGCTTACGAACTGCTGGCTCAGCCCGACATTGACGGCGGCCTCATCGGCGGCGCTTCCCTGGTTCCCCAGAAATTCGTTCAGATCATCGAGGCTGCTAACCAGCCCACTGCTTAATATAACATTTTTGAGGCAGCCAAAAGCGGCTGCCTCATTTTTTCTACAGTTGCTTTTTCCCGATAAATAAAGTAAAATGAAAAAAATTGCGAAAGGAGGATCTGTTATGAAAACCGATATTTTGGGCGCGGATAATGAAAAAGCCGTCATTGCTGCGGCAAAGTATCTGACCGCCGGTGAACTGGTGGCGCTGCCTACGGAGACCGTTTACGGTTTGGGCGCAGACGGATTGAACCCGGATGCTGTTGCGAAAATATTCCAGGTAAAAGGCCGCCCCCAGGATAATCCCCTGATCCTCCACATTGCTGATCCCGGGCAAATGGAGCAATTCTGCCGGGATATACCGGACAGCGCTTACCGTCTTGCAGAAGCCTTTTGGCCCGGTCCTTTGACAATGGTTTTACCGGCAAAGGACATTGTTCCCAAATGCACTACTGCCGGTCTGCCCACCGTAGCCGTCCGGTGTCCCGATTGTGAGATCACCCGGGAGATCATCCGCTTTGCAAAAGTTCCCGTAGCAGCCCCTTCTGCCAACATTTCCGGCAAGCCCTCTACCACCACTGCGCAGCATGTTTATAATGACCACAACGGCAAGATCCCGCTGATCATCGATGGTGGTCCCTGCCGGGTGGGTGTGGAATCCACCATCGTGGATCTGACAGAAGACCGTCCGCGGCTTCTTCGTCCCGGCGGTATCACCCCGGAACAACTGATTTCTGTTTTGGGGGATCTGGTCATTGACAAAGCGGTCACTGCCAAGATCGATGCCGATGCTGTGGTAAAAGCCCCGGGCATGAAATACCGTCACTACGCCCCGGAGGCAGATGTGATCATTGTTGCCGGCAGCCGGGAAAAGGCCGCCGCCTATATCCGCCGCCGCTTTGTACCCGGTGACCGGGTTCTCTGTTTTGAAGAAGAATTGCCGCTGTATGAAGATTGCGACCCCCTGCCCTACGGAAAAGAAGCGGATGTTGCCACCTTAAGTGCCGGTCTTTTTGATGCATTGCGGCAACTGGATCGCCCCGATGTGCGGACCGTATACGCCCGTTGTCCTGATGGGGATGGCATCGCCTATGCAGTACAAAACCGTCTGAAAAAAGCCGCCGCTTTCCGGATCGCAGATGCGGAGGTGGAGGTATGATCGTTGGTATTACCGGCGGTACCGGTTGCGGTAAGACCACCGCTTTGCAGGCATTTGCCGATTTAGGCGGGAAAGTGATCGATTGTGACGCGCTGTACCACCATTTACTGAAAACCGACAAGGAAATGCTCATCGCTATTGATGACCGGTTTCCCGGTGTGGTAACGAACGGCGTTTTGGATACGAAAGCGTTAGGTCGCATCGTGTTTACAAACCCCGACGATCTTGCGGATCTAAACCGCATTACGCACGATTTTGTTCTGCAGGCTGTGAAAGCAGAAATCGAAGAAACCGCTGGGCATATGGCAATCGATGCCATTGGACTACTGGAAAGTGGTCTAAGTGACCTTTGCGATGTGACCGTTGCGGTCACTGCGCCGGAAAACGCCCGGTTACAGAGAATTATGGCGCGGGATAACATTCCGGAAGATTATGCCCGGAAGCGAATTGCCGCCCAAAAGCCGGATGATCATTTCCGGACAAATTGTGACCATATTTTGGAAAACAGCGGAACAAAAGACGAATTTTACACCAAATGCCTTGCGTTTTTCAAGGATTTGGGTATAATGAAAACAGTGTAAATTCACCTTTATGGAGGAACGATTATGGATATTGAAAAACTGCGTGAAAATCTGATGGCTGCGCCTAAAAACGGCTATGCCACTTTGACCGATGCCCAGCGCAAAGAAATGAACGAATACTGCAAGCGCTACGCCGCTTTTATGGATGCCTGCAAGACCGAGCGGGAAGCCACCACCTGGGCGGTGGAAATTGCTGAAAAGCACGGTTTTAAGGCACTGGTACCCGGTATGAAGCTGAATCCCGGCGACAAGGTTTATAAAAATAACCGTGGCAAGGCCATTATGCTGGCTGTCATCGGCAGTGAATCTTTGAACGAAGGCAGTAACATCTGCGCCGCTCATGTGGATTCTCCCCGTATGGACTTAAAGCCCAATCCCCTTTACGAGGATTCCGAGATCGCTTATTTCAAGACCCACTACTACGGCGGCATCAAGAAGTACCAGTGGACCGCTGTTCCTCTGGCGCTCCACGGTGTTGTCTACCGCAAGGACGGCGAAGTTGTCACCGTTACTGTTGGTGAAGATGACAGCGATCCCATTCTGATGGTATCTGACCTGCTGATCCACTTAGCAGCAGACCAGATGAAAAAGCCCCTTGCAGAAGGCATCGTAGGTGAGCAATTGAATGTGATCCTGGGTTCCGAGCCTCTCCAGGGTGAGGGCAGCGATCTGGTAAAACTGAATATTCTGAAGTTGCTGAACGAAAAATACGGCATCATTGAAGAAGACTTCCACTCTGCTGAACTGACCATCGTACCTGCCGGCAAGTGCCGTGAGGTAGGTCTGGACCGGAGTCTGCTGGCTGCCTACGGTCACGATGACCGTGTCTGCGCTTACGCCGAGATCGAACCGCTTTTGGATATGGGCACACCCAAGCACACCGCTGTTTGCATCCTGGCAGACAAGGAAGAGATCGGTTCTGTGGGTGTTTCCGGTATGCAGAGCCAGGCTTTTGACACCTTTATGGATGATCTGTGCGTTGCCACCGGCGCTGACCTGCGCCGTTGTCTGGAAAACAGTTTCTGCCTCTCTGCCGATGTTTCCAACGCTTTTGATCCCAACTTCGCGGAAACCTGCGACAAGCGGAACAACAGCCAGTTAAACTATGGCATCGCCATCTGCAAGTACACCGGCGCCCGGGGTAAGGGCGGCGCTTCCGATGCTTCTGCTGAAGTGATGGGCCATGTCCGTACCACACTGGACAATGCCGGCGTGAAGTGGCAGATCGCCACTCTGGGCAAAGTTGACCAGGGCGGTGGCGGTACTGTGGCTGCCTATATGGCAAACCGCAACATCAACACTGTAGATGCAGGCGTACCGGTTTTGAGTATGCACGCGCCTTTGGAAATCGTCAGCAAGTATGATTGCTATATGGCAATGCTTGCCTGCAAGGCTCTCTATCTCGCCTGACCACGATCGCGCGAGACCCGACGATCGTCAAAATGCAAATTAGATCAACACCACAGACAGTTTTTGTCTGTGGTGTTTTGTTATAGCAGCAAAATCAACTGCAAAACAACATAAGGAAATGTCATATAGGCTTGCTGCGCAACTCGCGCCTTACCGTACCGATGTGCGCCGACAGGTTCGAGTTGTTTGTCTCGTCGCGCCTCCTGCCCTCTTGCTTTTCTTTGACTAAATATGATAGAATGACAAAAACAAATGAGGTGATATTATGGCAAAACAGATCACCATAAAAGATGTGGCAAAAAAAGCCGGGGTCAGTGTGGCTACCGCCTCCCGGGTATTGAGCGATTCTTCCTATCCGGTACGCCCGGCGCTGCAACAGAAAGTCCGGGAAGCGGCGGAAGAATTGGAGTACTCCCCCAATGCCTTTGCCCAAGCCCTCCGGGGAGATGTGTGTAAAGATATTGCGCTGATCATCCCCAACCTCTCCAACCCCTTTTATCAGCAGGCTGTGTTGGGCGCAGGGGAAGCGCTGGATCAGGATTCTTACTCCATCCGTCTTTGCAATACGATGCACGACCCGGAACGGGAACGGGAGTTTATCCGGCAACTGTATGACCGGCAGGTTCGGGGTGTGATTCTCTCCTCCGTTGCCCAGGACAACGCGGAGTTTGTAAACAAGTATATCCAAAAGGGTATGAACTTCGTTCTGCTGGATCAGTTACTTTCCGGTGTGAATGCCCCTTCTATCGACTTTGATTCCCGGGCGGGGGCGCGGCTGGCTGTGGAGCATCTGCTGGAACTGGGGCATCAGAAAATTGCCTTTGCCACAACACCGCTGGTTCGATTTACACGAAAAGAAATCTACGCCGGCTACTGCAAGGCATTAAGCACCGCCGGCATCACACCGGATGAAGGGCTTCTTTACGAGCGGTCTATGGATAAGTCCGGCAGAGGCAGTGACTATGAACTGAACATCGGCAGACTTATCGCCGGGGAAATGATCAAAGACGATTGTCCTGCCACAGCGGTGGTTTGCATCAACGATATGATCGCCATCGGTCTGATCCAGGCGCTGACCCAAAAGGGTATCCGGGTGCCGGAGGATATTTCCGTTGTGGGATTTGACGATATTCCCCTTGCCGGCGCCTATGTTCCGGCGCTGACCACCGTCCACTCCCCTGCCCAGGAAATGGGCAGACTTGCAGCCATTATGCTCCTGGATGCGCTGCGCAGCAAAGAACAAACTATGGCCGTTACTATGCGTCTCAGCCCCAAATTAGTAACCCGGGAAAGCACGGATAAGCCCCGGAACAAGTAAATTGCACAAAAACAACCGGTTTTCTGCATTTTAGAAATCGTTTTCTTTGAAAACCTTTCTAAAAGTGTTGGAAACCGGTTGCTTTTTCTTGTGTTTCTTGTATAATTATCCTAAAGGATTCTGTGAATTTTGCGTAGATTCTGTAATTCCGGACAACAAAAATAGGATTTTTCCGGTTTTTCTGTACTCAGAATTTATAGAAATCGTTTTCTTTTCTTTAAAAATACAAAACCCGAAATTTTAAGGAGGATTTCACCAATGGAAACCAAGAATTTCAAAGTAGAAAAACTGCTCGTATCTGTCCACAGTGACCGCCCCTCTATGGGCGAAGCCGCCGCAAAGGACGCTGCCGCAAGAATCAACGCTGTCATCGCTGAAAAGGGCGAGGCAAATGTAGTCTTCGCTGCCGCCCCCTCCCAGAACGAAACACTGGAATACCTGCTGAAGCAGAATGTGGACTGGACAAAGGTTCGCGGCTTCCATCAGGATGAATACATCGGTCTGGACCCCAACCACAGCGCCGGCTTCGGCAACTTCATGCGCCGCACCATTTTCGACCTGGTTCCTTTCAAGGAACTGTACTACCTGCTGTGCAAGCCCGAAGAGGCTGAGGCTAAGTGCGAGTCCTACTCCGAACTGCTGAAGAAGTATCCCGCCGATCTGATCTTCCTGGGCTTCGGTGAAAACGGCCATATGGCTTTCAACGACCCCGACGTTGCTGATTTCAATGACCCCAAGATGGTCAAGATCGTGGACCTGGACGACATCTGCCGTCAGCAGCAGGTCAATGACGGTTGCTTCAACCACATTGACGAAGTGCCCAAGCAGGCTATGACCCTGACTCTGTCTCTGATCATGAGCATCCCCCACGCTATCTGCACCGTTCCCACCGTCCGCAAGGCAGACGCTGTTTACGGCGCTCTGTGCGGCCCTGTCACCACCGCTTGCCCCGCAAGTATCCTGCGTCAGCATCCCAATGCTGCTCTGTATGTAGACGAGCCTGCTGCTTCCAAGTTGCCCGAAAACATCTAAGGGGGATTCCCTATGTATACAAAATCTGCTGACGAGATCATGGCTTTAGACCCGGAACTTGCCATTATCCCCGTAGGCTCTGTTGAACAACACGGACCCCATCTGCCGGTGATGACCGACTGGGCCATCGCCACAGATCTGGGCAAGCGTGTTGCGGAAAAGACCGGCGCATTCCTGCTGCCTGCCCTGCCCATCTCCACCTGCCGTGAGCATATGGGTAAAAAAGGCGCGGTTTGGATGGAGCCCACCACCTTCTACCAAATGATGAATGACATCATTTTGAGTCTGAAGACCCAAGGTTTCAAGAAAGTTGCCATTTTACAGTGCCACGGCGGCATCTTCATTATGAATCCGCTGGTGCGTGACCTGAACGCCAAGTATAACCCCGATCTGATGGTCGCTCTGGTGGATGCTGTTGCATTCTTCGGTCCGCTCCACGCAGAAGGTCTGCTGGAAACAGAAGAACTTCACGCCGGCGAGTGTGAAACATCCCAAATGCTGGCCATCGCACCGGAGACCGTGGATATGGACAAGGCCGTGGACTTTATCCCCGGTGTTCCCCGTCCCTACTTAAACTATGGCAGTATCTTCCGGGCATCCCCCTCCGGTGTATGGGGCATCCCCTCTGCCGCCAGCGCGGAAAAGGGTGAAAAGATCCAGGCTCGGATGGCAGAACTGGCTGTGGAAACAATAGACAATATCTTCGCTTATATGGAGAAAAAAGAAAAATTCAATTACAGTTACTTTTAAGGAGGAATTTCCCATGGAAAAGTTACGAGTTCTGATTATCGGCGCGGCATTCTCCGCTGACCTGCACTCCGACGGCTACAGCCGTATGTTGGACAAGGTCCAGATCGTTGGTATCTGCGACAAGGCGCTGGACCGCATTGAAGCATTGGCAAACCGCTACGGTTTCACCGGCTACACCGCTTACGATGATTACAACACCGCTATCGAGCAGTGCGAGTGTGATTTGGTCGACATTTGTATGCCCAACTTCCTGCACCACGATGTTGCCATCAAGGCAATGAATGCCGGTCACGATATCATCTGTGAAAAGCCCCTGGCTACCACTGTGGAAGATGCCCAGGATATGGTAGACACCGCTGACCGTCTGGGTAAGCACATCTACTACGCAGAAGACTGGCTGTTTGCCCCCGCTTTCCGCAAGGCTCTGGAAATTCTGGAGAGTGGCAAAGTCGGCAAGCCCCTGTACATCCGCGCAAGAGAGAGTCACTGTGGCTCCCACAGCCCCTTTGCCCAGTCCATTAAGTTCTGCGGCGGCGGCTGTATGGTACACCTGGGTGTACACCCTGTCAGTTTTATGCTGGCTCTGAAGAACAACCAGTGGTCTGAACTGACTGCTATGACTTCCGGCGGCGGTGAGAACAATATGGTCCACCAGCAGATGGAAGGTGAAGACTGGGCTGGCGCATTCCTGCGTTTCAAAGACGGCACTTATGCCACCCTGGAAGCCAACTATGTCACCGTTGGCGGTATGGAGGATGTGCTGGACATCTACTGCGAAGAAGGCTGCATCCATGTTGATCTGTCTTTCTCCGGTCCTGTGAAGGTCTTCTCTATCCCCGGTTTGGATTACACCGTAGAAAAAGCAGAGATCACCACCGGCTGGTCCACCCCCGCTGTTGACGAAAAGTACAACCTGGGCTACTGCGGCGAGATCAACCACTTTGTGGAATGCGCCAAGGCCGGCAAGGATGCGCAAGTCGGTCTGCGTGGCGTAGATGGTCTGGAAACTTTGAAGGTCATCAACTTGATCTACAAGTCCGCTAAGGAAGGTATCCACGTAAAGAACGATAAACTGGAGGCTTGATTTTATGAAGCAGATCCCGAAGGATATTCAGATCCCCGTAACCATTGGCGGTGTGACCTTTAAGAATCCCTTCTTTGTGGCTTCCGGTCCTACCACCAAGTCTGTTGCCCAGTTAAAGCGCATTGAGGAGACCGGTTGGGCGGCTGCCAGCATTAAGTTGAGCATTGACCCCGCTCCTTATATCAACCGCAAGCCCCGTTACGGCATTTTCAAGGACCGCAAGGCCCTGGCTTTCACCACTGAAAAGCGTCTGACTTTCAAAGAAGGTCTGAAACTGGTGGAAGATGCCAAGAAAGTGCTGACCGATCTGAAACTCTTTGCCAACATCACCTATGCAGGCGACGACGGTGTTGCCGGCTGGGTCAATATGGCAAAGAAATTCGAAGAAGTGGGCGCAGACATCATCGAATTAAATATGTGCTGCCCCAATATGTCCTACAACCTGGAACTGACCTCCGGCGGCACCCAGACCGGCAAAAAGCAGACCGGCGCCAGCATGGGTCAGAACGCCAACGTGGCTGCCGAGATCGTCAAAGCGGTCAAGGAAGCCATCAACATCCCCCTGTTCGTTAAACTGACCCCCGAGGGCGGTAAGATCGCGCAAGTTGCCAAGTCTCTGTACGAGGCAGGCGCTGACGCTGTCGGCGGTACCGGTAACCGTATGGGTATTCCTCCCATCGATCTGGACAACCCCGAAAAGGCTTTCTATCACCTGCAGGACGAAGTCAGTATGAGTTGCTACTGCAGCACCTGGCTGAAGCCCCTGGCGCAGCGTGATACATACGAAATTCGTAAAGTCTGCGGCAAAGAGCCTCCCATTATGGCTTGCGGCGGCATTACCAACTGGCGTGATGCCGTGGAAATGGTGATGTGCGGCGGCAACCTGGTTGGTATCTGCGCAGAGACCCTGATCTCCGGTTATGACATTGTCCGTCCTATGATCCAGGGTATGCACGACTTCATGGAAAAGCACGGCTACAAGACGCTGGACGATTTCCGCAGTTGCTTGGTAGACGAGGTCAAAACTGCCAACGATGTGACGCTGTATGCCGGCTACGCCCGGATCAAAGAGCCCAACCTGGCTGCGCCCTGCAAGAGCGCTTGTCCCCACCATGTTCCCATTCAGGCTTATGTGCAGAAGATCCTGCTGGGCGATTACAAGGCCGCTTACGACCTGATCACCGGCAAGAATGCCCTGCAGGGCATCTGTGGCGCTGTCTGCGCACACCCCTGTGAGGATGCCTGCGTCCGCGGCACTATTGATGCCCCCGTAAAGATCCGGGAACTGAAGCGGTTTGTGCTGGAATACGGCAAAGCGCAGGGCTGGACACCTGCCTGGTGCGCTGCCGAGCCCAATGGTCATAAAGTGGCTGTTATCGGCGCCGGTCCTTGCGGTCTTGCCTGCGCGGCAGAACTGCGTAAGGGCGGCTACGAGGTCACTGTTTACGACCGGAACGAAAAAGCCGGCGGCAACCTGACTTACGGTATGCCCACCTACGGCGGTCAGGCAGAAGCCATCGCCAAGGAAGTAGAGATGCTCCGCGACCACGGCGTAGAATTCGTCTTCGGTACGGATATCGGCACCGATGTGACTTTGGCAGAACTGAAAGCCCAGGGCTTCGAAAAGGTATTTGCCGCTGTTGGCAAACAACTGATCGAAGAAAGTAACATCACCGGCTACGGTTTGGCGCTGGACGCCATCGCATTCCTGCGGGATGTAAACTGCGGCAAGGCTGCGATCAGCGGTAATGTGGCTGTCATCGGTGACGGCTATGCCGCTATCAATGCTGCCCGGAGCGCTGTTCGTTTGGGCGCCAAAAAAGTTTCCCTGCTGCTGCCCGGCGCTGCAAGCAAGGCAAGCGGTATGGCAGAAAACCTCTCTGCCGCCAAGGAAGAGGGCGTTTCCGTTCTGGAAAACTGCGTCTGCGAAGAGATCCGTCCTGATATGGTCATTCTGAACCGCGACGGTGTAGATATGGCTGTTTCCTGTGACAAGGTGATCCTTGCCAACAACTACACCGCCGTTCTGCCCGCTGACGAAACCGGTCTGCTGGTGACCACCAGCGCCAAGATCGGCAATGTCATCGCAGCCATCACTGCCGGCAAGGAAGCCGCTGTGGCTATCGACAAGATGATCTTGGGCGATGAGGCAACTTTGGAAGGTATCGGTTCTCTGAAGACCGTCAGCGCGGAAAAGGTTCGCGAGCGTAACGGCTATCAGAAGAAGAATCCTCACAAGGTCAAGTTGGATGCCGCTCCCGAGGCGCGTATTGCTAACTTTGATGCCTATAAGCGCATTATGACCGAGGCTGAGGCTTTGGCAGAAGCCGCCCGTTGCTTAAACTGCGGCTGTGGCGAAGGCTGCCAGTTGTGCAAGACCATCTGTACCGACTTTGCCCCCGAGGTCGCCGGTGTGGATACTATGCGCATCAAGAAAGAAGAATGTGTTGCCTGTGGTATGTGCTATAACCGCTGCCCCAACGGCAATATTGAAATGGTCAATCTTGGCTATACTGTTTAATAAAGGAGAGTACATACTATGCAGTACCATCACGTATCTTATGAGGCTCTGCGGAAGTTCTGCAACAAGGTCTTCCAGGGCTACAAATTCACCGAAAAAGAGGCAGAGCAGATCACTGACGTTCTGCTGGCTGCTGATCTGTCCGGCATTGAGTCCCACGGCGTACAGCGTCTGATCCGCTACCACAAGGAGATCACCAGTGGTCTGGTTAAGATCGATGCCAAGCCCGAAGTCGTTTTCGAGACTCCTCTGTCTGCCGTTATCGAAGGCAATGACGCTATGGGTCAGGTCCTCAGTGTGGATGCCATGAATCTGGCAATCGAAAAAGCAAAGAAGAGCGGCTTCGGTATGGTTACCGTCCGTAACTCCAACCACTACGGCATTGCCGGTTACTACACCAAGTTGGCAGCCGAGCAGGGTTTGATCGGTATGTGTATGACCAACACCGAGGCGATCATGGTCCCCACCTTCGGCCGTCAGGCTATGCTGGGTACCAACCCCATCGCTTTTGCAATGCCCGCTGAACCCACTATCTACTCCTTTGACGCTGCTACCACTGTTGTCCCCCGCGGCAAACTGGAAGTTTATGTCAAGCGCGGCAATGGCCTGCCCGTTGGCTGGGCGCTGGACGAGAACGGTCACGACAGCGACGATGCTGACCGCGTGCTGAAGAACATCATCGCCAAGACCGGCGGCGGCATTCTGCCTCTGGGTGGCTCCGGCGAGATGACCTCCGGTTACAAGGGCTACGGCTTCGCAATGCTCTGCGAGATCGCAACCGCTATCCTCTCCGGCGGTACTACCTCCAACTACATCTACAAGACTCCCGGCCGCGCCAACATTGCCCACTGCTTCATCGCTTTGGATCACGGCATGTTCGGCGACAAGAAGGAGATCGAGGCTGCATTCTCCAAGTACCTGCAGGAGATCCGGGATTCCGCAAAGGCCGAGGGTCAGGATCGGATCTTCATCCACGGTGAGAAGGAAGCCGAGGCAAAGGCAAGAGTTCTGTCCGAGGGTGTTTACCTGAACGACAAGACCTATGCTGAGATGCAGATGATCGGTGAGTACACCGGCGCGCTGGATCTGCTGCCTGCTTACCTGGACTAATCTAAGTAAAAATGCCCCTTGCTATTATGCAAGGGGCATTTTTTGCTATTTTCTTGCCGACTTTCTGTAGGCAGAGGGTGACATTTGCATATTCTTGGAGAAGAAACGAGAGAATGCCAGCACATCCGGAAATCCGTTGGATGTGGCGACCTCTGAAACAGATGCTTCCGTATTGGCAAGCATAGAACGGGCGCTGTCCAACCTTAACGCAGTTAAATACTTTTTTGGCGAGATATGCTCATAGGCAACAAACAGATTGTATAAATAACGGTCATCGATTCCAACGGCAGCGGCGATCTCTGTAACAGTGATGTTTCTGTAAAAATGCATATGCATATATTTTTTTGCCGCTTCCACATAACTGTTGCCGGTAATAATACTCTTTTTTTCGTGGGATGACAAAAGTCCAAAAAAATACGACAAAGCCTTTACTTCAGACAGTACGCTTGTTTCCCCAAACAGAGCGTCCCGCAAAGAGCGCAGTTGCATACTGAAGTCAAATGCAAAGATACCGTTTTCATCGGTTTTGATATATTTTTTACATATATCTTCCCCCGCGCTACCGCCTAAGATCACCCACAGATATTTCCAGGGTGCGTTTTCAGAAGAATGGTATTCGTGCAGTTGTCCCGGTCGGATCAAAAATCCATTGCCCTGACTGACTTTGTGGCCGTTAAAATAGCCTTCTCCCTCAAAAACATAGTGTAAAATGAAGAAATTTCGTCTACCTTTGCCCCAGTGGGCATTTTCCGAAACCGCCTCATACCCGTATGCAGCAATGAAGAATTCTCCGCTTTGTTCAAACTGGGTAAAACGCATCAGCATAATGCACCCCTCCTATCGTATGATTTTACCATATATTTGCGTATTTTGTAAATATTCATTTTCAAAATTATGTTGTAAGATATAATTAAATCCACCAATCGGAGGCAGTAAAATGCATTACACAAAAGTTGCCCCGGCAAAACCCTTTGCGGGTGCGCCCAAAATCAATATGCCCGCTTGTTACGGCGCTTCGCCGAAAAAGCCCATATTATTTCGAATTCCGGTGATCGGTCAGCGCCCCATTACTTACCAAGTTATCGATCTTCCGGAGGGTTTGATCCTTTCGAACGGAATCGTTACAGGTCAGATCTCGCAGGAAGGGGATTACACAGTAACGCTGATCGCCGAAAACGCCCTGGGGCAGGACAAAAAGGAATTGACACTGGAGATCCATAAGGACCGGTTGCAATTGACACCCTTGATGGGTTTTACCACCTGGAATTCCTTTGGTTACCGTGTCACTCAGAAGCAGGTAGAGTTTGCCGCCAACAAGATTGCCGAACTGGGCATCAATGAGTATGGCTACAGTTTTGTCAACATCGATTCCGGCTGGCAAGGCGCTTACGGTGGAGAATACGACGCCATTATGCCCAACGAAAAATTCCCGGATATGAAGGGTTTTTGCGACCGTATGCACGCTTTAGGCTATAAGTGCGGCATCTATTCCACACCGATGCTTCACGCCTTTGGTTGCTCTATGCAGGAAGACCCCTTGCCTCCCGGCTGTACCTGCGGTGAACCGGACGACCGTTTCTCCGATGAACGGGGCGGCATTGGCTTGATCCGGAAAGAAAAGAACAACGCCCTTCAGTGGGCAGATTGGGGCTTTGACTATTTAAAATACGACTGGCGCCCCTGTGACCCCTATAACGCGGAACTTATGCGCAAAGAGTTGATCCAAACAGACCGGGATTTCGGCTTTTGCGTATCTGTAACCGCCAGACCGGAATACCACACCTACTGGGAAAAACATTGCAACAGTTACCGCTGCAACATTGACTCCCTGGGCGATTGGGAAAACTTCCTGGAAATCTACAACTCCTATTTCCCGTTTATTCCTTACATAAACAAAGGTCATTACTTTGATTTGGATATGCTGGATTTGGGGCAATGCAGTGTCCTTTCCGATGCCTACAGAAAGCCCTATGGCTTTACTGAGGATGAGCAGGTGGTTGTCTACACCCTGCGGGCAATTACCGCCTCTCCTATTCAAATCAGTACCAATTTCTCGGAATTTAATGATTTTGAGTATTCTGTTTACTGCAACGAAGAAATCATTGCCATCAACCAAGACCCCGGTGCCTATGCCGCAAAGCCTTATATTATGCTGGAAGACGGCAAGAAAAAGATACACACTTTGAAAAAGAAACTGCACAATGGAGATTACGCCATTGCCGTTTTCAATTTGGGGGAAACTGCCGCACCGGTAAATATTTATCTGGATGAAAACTCAAACATCCGGGATGTTTGGGCAAAGGAAGATCTTACTCCTGCAGATACCATCACTCTGAGCAATATGCGCCCCCACACCACCCGCGTATTCCGAATTTCGAAATGAGGTAACCGCTATGAAAACATATAAAATTGCAGTCATCGCCGGCGACGGTATCGGTCCGGAAGTCATTGCAGAGGGTGTCAAAGTATTAAAAACTGTTTCTGCGCTGGACGGTAATTTTCAATTCGCCTTTGAATATTTTCCCTGGGGCTGTGACTATTACAAAGAAACAGGAAAAATGATGCCCGATGACGGCATCGAAATCTTGCAGAAATTCGATGCTATTTTCCTGGGCGCTGTAGGCGCTCCCGGTGTGCCGGATCACATATCCCTTTGGGATCTGCTGCTGAGAATTCGCAAGAGTTTTGACCAGTATATCAATTTAAGACCGGTAAAACTTTTAAAGGGCGCGCCCCAAACCTTAAAAAATGTTTCCCCCGACGAGATCGATATGATCTTCGTCCGGGAAAACACCGAGGGCGAATATGCCGGCAGCGGCAGTTGGCTGTTTAAGGGAAAACCCAATGAAGTAGTTATTCAGGACGGTGTATTCTCAAGAGCCGGCTGTGAGCGGGTCATTCGTTATGCTTTCGAACTGGCAAAAGCCCAAAACAAGACCCTGACAAGCATCAGCAAGGCAAATGCCCTGAATTACTCCATGGTGTTCTGGGATCAGATCTTCCGGGAAGTAAGCGAAGAGTATCCCACGGTGAAAACATATTCCTACCTTGTGGACGCTGCCAGTATGTTTATGGTAAAAGACCCCAAGCGGTTTGAGATCGTGGTAACATCCAATTTGTTCGGCGATATCCTCACCGATTTGGGCGCCGCTATTGCCGGCGGTATGGGTCTTGCGGCAGGTGCAAATCTGAATCCGGAGCGGAAATTCCCCTCTATGTTTGAGCCCATTCACGGCAGCGCGCCGGATATTGCAGGTCAAGGCAAAGCCAACCCCCTTGCAACCGTTTGGTCTGCAAGCCAGTTGCTGGACTTCTTTGGACAAACCCTTTGGGGCAAACGCCTGATTGACTGCATTGAAGAAACACTTTGTGAAGGCGCTGTGCTGACCCCCGACTTAGGCGGCACGGCAACCACATCCGAAGTCGGTGATTATATCGTAGCAAAACTAAAAGGATAAGCAAAAAACCACTTGTGCAACAGCACAAGTGGTTTCTTCTTTTTGCTCATTTACCGAATATCCAGCAATTTGGCGGCGTTGTATCTTGCGATTTTGGCGTAATTTTCCGGGGATATCATACCATCATCCAGCATTTTTTCCAAGAATTCATTAAATTCGTAGGACACTTTATTGGACAGCCAGAGCTGATCGCAGCCATACATAATTCTATCGGAGAATTCCTCCACAAATTTGGCGGTGTACTCCGGATCCCGCATAAAAGCGCCGTGTCCGCTGCCGGCAGACAGATCGCAGT
>CALBJG010000079.1 GCA_937892865.1 uncultured Clostridia bacterium | reverse complement strand
CGGGACTATCCGGTTATGAGCCGGAGGCTCTAACCAACTGAGCTAAGGGCCCATAGGCACCGGTGCCAGGGCACCATCGCGGAGTCTATTGTACCACCCGGGTCTCGTTCTGTCAAGGCTTTTCTTTGTTAAATTGGCACGCAGTTTTTCTGACTGCGCGCCAATACTTAACCTTCTTTTTTCTCTGTCAGCCGGCTGCGGCGACGGCGGCGGCGTTGGGACGGCTGGGTATTGACCGGATCTGCCTTTTCTGCCCGTTTGGCGTAGGCTTCTGCCGCTTCGGATGTGGCTTCGTAAGTCAATCTGCTGACACGAACCGTACCTTCCGGCTGGGCGGATAGGCGTACACGGATCAAAAATTTACCGTGATCCGGGCAAGTGGTCAAGTCCATATACCGGTGGCCCGGCTGGGCAAACCAGCGAGTACCCGTCATCTGCCTGCCACAGGTGGGACATTTATTTTCTTCCCCGGACATAGCCGCCAGAGCGGCGCGTTTATCCGCATAGTCATAGAATACTTTACGGCTGATGCAACCGGGCAGTTCCGCGCCGTGGAAGCCGTTTATATGGCTTTTCAGCGCCTGCTCGTATTCCCGGATACCTTTTGCAAGATCCAGTTTCGCGCAGATCAGCGCCGTATGGTAGGCATCGCCCAGCGCATCGTGGGCAGGCCGGGTCGCTTCGATCTCAAATATCTCCATTGCGGTTTTCAATGCCTTTTGCGCGCTGGAACCGTCTGTCTGGGCATTGAAGATCATTTGGGCGTTATACCAGCGGCTGACCCAGTTTTCATCGATGCCGTACAGCCGGAGATTCTCCCGCAGAATGGTAATATCATCGAATCCCCAAGTCAGGAAGATCACATCATCTCCGCACCAGGTACGGAACTGATCCATTGCCTTCGCCATGGAGACGCCCTCTTCCAGTAAGCGGGATTCTTTAATACCGGTCAATTTGCTGACCCGGCGGTTTAATCGGCGATAATACTTCGGCTGGATCAATACCTGGAATTCATCCTTTACTTGCTGGTCCTCCGTAACACGCACAGCGCCGATCTGAATGATCTCGCCGCGGATCTGCACCGGCAGTACTTTCCGGGCAGACGGAGAGCCGGGCCAAGGCTGATTCCACTCCATATCCAATATGATATAATCCATTACTGTTCATCCTCTGTTTGTTATACTCCGAATATCATACCACATAGCCACGGTATCTGTAAACAGCCAGTTTGCTATTTACTGCATTTTCTCTGTCTGGCATTAGTTTTTTATAAAAAATTGGCTCTTTAATTATTGCCAGCGTGTGCTACAATAGCACCATACTTTCCAAGGAGGCTTCCTTATGAATCAACCGAGATTTTCTACGAAAAAAATTGTAATGATTGCGTTGCTGGCCGCTTTGACCACTGCCGGTTCTGCCTTGCGTATCAAGATCCCCGTCACCATTGCCGGCACATCTGCCTTCCATTTGGGCAACATTATGTGCGCTCTTTCCGGTATTCTGTTAGGGCCATGGCTGGGCGGTCTTGCTGCCGGTCTTGGCTCCGCCATTTACGATATGTTTGATCCGTTCTACATTTCCGAATGCTGGATCACCTTTTTGACCAAAGGCGCTTACGGTCTTATAGCCGGGTTTGTGGCTTGGAGCGGCAACAACCCCTGGAGCGCCCGCAATGCCAAAAGTTGCGGCAAAGCCTATCTTGCCACTGTCGCCGGCGCTGTCGCATATGCCGTCATTTACCTTTCCAAGAGTTATTTCTATAACGGTATGCTGCTGTCAGGCCTTACCCCTGCCACCGCCTGGGTCAATGTGGTGGATAAATTGCCTGCCACTATATTCAACGCCGCCATTGCCATTATCTGCGCGCCGCTGCTTGCCATCGCCATCAGCAAGGCGCTGGAGAAAAACCATCTGTCTCCCCGGTGAATATTGACTTAACTGTCCGGGCGTGGTATACTAAACCCAATATTTTCCCGGAAGGATAGGCTATTTATGAATAAAGTGATCCTGCCCCAGGGCTACCGCCCTGTTTTAAACAGTTATGACCTGCAAAGAGCCATCGCGCTGACCAAGCGGCTGTTTCAAACCGAGTTTACCGAAACACTGCATTTAAAGCGTGTTTCCGCTCCCCTGTTCGTCAAATCCGCATCCGGTCTGAACGATGACCTCAGCGGTAAAGAGCGGGCTGTTGCTTTTGATATTCCCGCCATTGGGGATGATGCCCAGGTGGTACATTCTCTTGCAAAATGGAAACGTCTGGCGCTGAAGCGCTACGGTTTCGGTATGCACGAAGGTCTTTATACCGATATGAACGCCATTCGCCGTGATGAAGATCTGGATAACATCCATTCCATCTATGTGGACCAGTGGGACTGGGAGCGGATCATCTCCAAGGAAGACCGCAACCTTGCATACTTAAAAAAGACCGTTACAGACATTGCCAATACCATCTGTGATGTAAGTGAGTCTCTGAAGATCGCATTTCCCCAGATCAACGCCCGGCTGAAACGGCAAGTGACCTTCGTTACTGCCCAGGAACTGGAAGATCAATATCCGGATCTGACCCCGGAGCAACGGGAGTATGCATTTCTGAAAGAACACAAGACCGCTTTCATCATCGGCATCGGCGGAAAAATGCGTTCCGGCATCTCCCACGGCAACCGGGCGCCGGACTACGATGACTGGACCCTCAACGGCGACCTGATCTTCTACAATGAACTGTTGGATTGCGCTTTTGAGATCTCTTCCATGGGCATCCGGGTAGACCCCGCCGCGATGGACCGGCAACTCACTGCCGCCGGTTGCGATCACCGCCGGGAACTGCCTTTCCACAAAATGCTTTTAAACGACGAACTGCCCCTGACCGTAGGCGGCGGTATCGGACAGAGCCGGTTGTGTATGCTGCTGATCGGCTGCGCCCACATCGGTGAAGTGCAGTGCGGTCTGTGGGATGCGGAGACCATTCGTATCTGTGAAGAAAACAACATCCCCCTGCTGTAAGATCAAAGCCGGCTACATAAGTAGCCGGCTTTTGCATTTATAAAATATCACTGGGCATACTTTGCAAAAGAGGAAACAGATTCTTTGCCTGTTCCTTATCTATTTTCTGCCAGGGTTTATAGTTATCGGAAAGGTAACTGTCTGCGTGCTGGTAGTAGACCCGGCGACCGCCGTCTGAATAATGGAGCAATATTTCATAGTAATCGCCCTCCACTCTTTGGGGATCTACCTGAGCATCTCCACCCCGGTGCAACAGCCGCAAATACAGCAAGATCGCCTCCATCTTTTCTTGGGCTGTGTATTGCCACCGCAGAGCAGATTGACCTTTTTTACAAGTTACATCGATCTGTGTAACCACCCGGCTCCCTGTCGGCCGTGGAGGCGTGGATCCTTTTTGGCCGCATCCGCAAAAAAACGCGGCTATCATAAAACAAATGACAAAAACACTTCGAAACCGCCGCATTCCACAACACCTCCTTCAGTAGGATATGCTGTGAAATCAAATATATGGCCGGAAAATTTTCGAAAAAATGGCGCAAAAAACGGCCGCCGAAGATGCAGAAGAAGGCAATAACGCCGGCTCGATTTGTGCAGCAAATCAAAACGCCTTGCGTAAGCAGGCCTTTTATCTGAAAACAAAAACTGCGAGGCTCGCACAGCAAGCCTCGCATAGATATTTTCTGTTTTACGACCTTACCCTCCGGTTTACAATTCACAGTTGCCAACAGTTCTGGGGAAGGGCAGCACATCACGGATATTGCCCATACCGGTCAGATACATTACGCAACGCTCGAAGCCCAGACCGAAACCGGCATGGCGGGCGGAGCCGTATTTCCGCAGGTCCATATAGAAACCGTAATCCTCGGGATTCATACCCAGTTCCTCGATACGGCTCTTCAGGATCTCATAGTCGTCCTCACGCTGGCTGCCGCCGATGATCTCGCCGATACCGGGTACCAGACAGTCCATTGCCGCAACGGTCTTGCCGTCGGGATTGAGTTTCATATAGAAGGCTTTGATCTCCTTGGGATAGTCGGTAACAAAGACGGGACGCTGGAAGACCACCTCTGTCAGATAGCGCTCGTGCTCAGTCTGCAGATCGCTGCCCCAGTGAACAGGATAAGCAAACTCCTCATTGTGCTTCTCCAGAATCTCGATAGCCTCGGTGTAGGTAATATGACCGAAATCGGAGTTGACCACATGGTTGAGTCGATCCAGCAGGCCCTTATCCACAAATTGATTGAAGAAGTTCATTTCCTCGGGAGCCCGCTCCAGCACATAAGAAATGATGTACTTGATCATATCCTCCGCAAGGCGCATATCATCGGAAAGATCTGCAAAAGCGATCTCCGGCTCGATCATCCAAAACTCCGCGGCGTGGCGGGTGGTATTGGAGTTTTCTGCCCGGAAAGTGGGGCCAAAGGTATAGATATTCTTAAATGCCATGGCGAAAGTTTCGCCGTTGAGTTGACCGGACACGGTCAGGTTAGTGGGCTTGCCATAGAAGTCCTGAGAAAAGTCCACCTTGCCGTCTTCTGTTTTCGGCACATTGTTCAGATCCAAAGTGGTGACCTGGAACATCTCGCCTGCACCCTCGCAGTCGGAGCCGGTGATCAGGGGGGTGTGGACATAGATGAAGTCACGGTCCTGGAAGAACTGGTGGATGGCCATAGCAGCCAGGGAGCGAACACGGAACACAGCCTGGAAGGTGTTGGTTCTGGGACGCAGGTGGGTAATGGTACGCAGGAACTCCATAGAGTGGCGCTTGGGCTGCAGGGGGTAGTCGCCGGTGGAGGGGCCCTCAACGGTGACAGTCTCCGCCTGGATCTCAAAGGGCTGCTTGGAATCGGGGGTCAGCACTACAGTACCCTTGATGATCAGGGCAGCGCCGATGTTGATCTTGGAGATCTCCTGGAAGTTTTCGATGGTATCATTATAAACGATCTGTACGGGGTTGAAGTAGGTGCCGTCGTTCAGCATGATGAAGCCAAACTGCTTGGAAGGACGGCGATTGCGTACCCAACCGCCGATCTCAATGCTCTTGTCAGCATAGGCTGCGGTGTTTTTGTACAGCTCGCGAACAGAAATCAGTTCCATATGTCTTATCCTCTCTTGCTTGCTAATTTGCATAATAGTAAAGTATACGCCAAACGGCAAGATTTTACAAGGGGTAACCGGAATTTTTTAACCCAGAACCTGTAAAACCAGCCACAAAATCAGGATATGCAGGGGGTAGAACAGGTAGAAGGCCCACTGGACAGCTTTACTGTCTGTCAGCTTTTCGCCGGAGTAGAAGTAGATGGGCAGCATACCCAGAATGGAGAACATCTGCACAGAGATGTTCATGCTGCCAAAGGCAACCTTCGCAGAGGGCATCAGCACACTGATGGCACCCAACAGCATGATCTGGAAGGGAAGCTGCTCGATGATGGCAAACATCGCGATCATTGCAATGCCCCATCCGCCGTAGTCGCATTTAGCAAGCTCGGCAAGCAGCGCAAAGGGAACTGCGGTCACAGCCTGCAGCAGCTTATTCTCGGTCTTGTTCATGAGCCAGAGCATGACCGCACCCAGGGTCAGGGTGACCATGACGCTCTGGGACGCCCAGCAAAAGTGCCCTTCAAACAGCATGTCAAAGGGCAGCTCTGCGATCAGCATACCGATGGCCAAACGCAGGATGTACTTGCCTGCATTTTTCGTGTGATACATTCCCTCCACCAGCAGGAAGCAGTAGATAGGAAAGGCCATCCGGCCGATGATCCGGCAGGTGTAGTAGATATCCACCATATTGGTGGTGGAAAGGCAGGGCACGATGGCATGTCCAAAGTGGTCGATCAGCATGGTGATGCAGGCGATGATCTTCAGCACTTCCTGGGGCAGCCGCTTATCTGTATTTTCTATCATCAGAGATCTCCTTCCAGCCGCATCCGGGATTTTTCGCAGGAAAACCCTTCCGGATAACGCTTCCTGAGTTTTTCAATATTGGCCTGCAGGATATCCTCCAGATCCATGTCCAGGGCAGTTGCCGCCTCCGCCAGATACCAGGCAATATCCCCCAGTTCTTTGGCAAGGTGTTCTTTGTCCAGCGCATGGCCGTGGGCCATCCACTTCTTCACAATGTCGATTGCCTCGCCGGATTCTCCGCACAGGCCCATGACGCTGTTAATGAGCACATCCCGTTTGCTCAGTTCCGGATTCAGCGTTCTCATGGCTAGATTCTGGTATTCATTCACTGTCATGTTCATTTCCTCCAACGAATACATACTGCAAATATACCATAAATCGTCCAAAAATCAATCATGCCCTGCCAAAAGGCAGGGCATGATCCGTTTAGTTTTCTGCAATATCTCTTGCCACATGGACGCCACTGGCGGATGCGTGGGACAGAGAGTGGGTGATACCGCTGCCGTCACCGATGATGTACAGACCCTCATGGCGGCTCATGAGTTTATCATTTACTTCCACTTCCATGTTGTAGAACTTGACTTCCACACCGTAAAGCAGAGTATCATCATTGGCAGTGCCGGGGGCAACCTTGTCGAGAGCATAGATCATCTCAATGATGCCGTCCAAAATACGCTTGGGCAGCACCAGGCTCAGGTCGCCGGGGGTGGCGTTCAGGGTGGGGGTAAAGAAAGAATCCTCCATACGCTTGGGGGTGGAACGGCGGCCACGGATCAGGTCGCCGAAGCGCTGAACGATGACACCGCCGCCCAGCATATTACTTAAACGGGCAATGGATTCGCCGTAGCCGTTGGAGTCCTTGAAGGGCTCGGAGAAATGCTTGGAAACCAGCAGCGCAAAGTTGGTGTTGCCGGTCTGCATAGCGGGGTCTTCGTAGCTGTGGCCATTGACGGTGATAATGCCGTTGGTATTC
>CALBJG010000078.1 GCA_937892865.1 uncultured Clostridia bacterium | reverse complement strand
TATAGTAGCGCTTAAGATGCTCAAGGATGAGATCGCCAACGACTCTCAGTCGGTAAAGCGCTTTATCAACGAGTCCAAGGCAGTTTCTATGCTTGCCCACCCCAACATAGTAAGCATCTATGACGTATCCGTTAAGGACAACCTTAAGTATATCGTTATGGAGCGTGTTGACGGTATCACCCTAAAGAGCTATATGACTCAAAAGGGTGTGCTCTCCCTCTCCGAGACCATCAGCTACACCGAGCAGATCCTGCGCGCCCTTGAGCACGCTCATTCCAAGGGTATTATCCACCGTGATATCAAGCCCCAGAACATCATGCTCTTAAAGAACGGACGCATCAAGGTTACAGACTTCGGTATCGCCAAGCTTCCCAACGCCGAAACGGTCACCATGACCGACAAGGCTATCGGTACAGTATTTTATATAAGCCCCGAGCAGGCAAGCGGTAAGGTTATCGACCAGCGCAGTGACCTGTATTCTCTCGGCGTGCTTATGTATGAGATGACCACAGGCAAGCTTCCCTTTGATGCCGAGAGTCCCGTTTCGGTGGCACTTATGCAGGTCAACGCTACGGCTAAGCCTCCCCGTGAGATAATGCCCAACATCCCCTTGGGTATAGAGCAGATAATAATGCTGGCTATGGAAAAACAGCCCGAGCGCCGTTTCCAGAACGCATCCCAGATGCTGAGACATCTGCTGCAGATAAAGAACAATCCAACTTATGTGTTTAAGACCAAGAGCCGTGACGGCAGGATCGCTATCGCAGACGTAGACGCCTCCTCCAAGGCTAAGGCGGCTAAAAAGCCTGCGTCGAAGGGCGGCAGATCCATGTTTCCGGTGATACTGGGCGTTACCCTTGCATTCCTTCTCGTTGTGGGAATATCGGTAGGCGTCGTTATAGACCGCTTTAAGGATTCCCAGGAGATGACTGCATCCCAGACGGTAAAGGTTCCCAATCTTATGGGTCAGGTAATTACCGACGATCTGAACAAAAAGCTGGTCAAGGAAGGCTTTTACAACGGCCTGATCTTCCACCGGGTCATCCCCGGCTTTATGATCCAGGGCGGCTGCCCCGAGGGCACCGGCATGGGCGGCCCCGGCTACTGCATCAAGGGCGAGTTCTTCTTCAACGGCTTCAAGAATGACATCAAGCACAAGCGCGGTGTTCTGTCCATGGCCCGTTCCCAGTCCCCCAACTCCGCCGGTTCCCAGTTCTTTATCATGCATCAGGACGCCAAGCATCTGGATCAGCAGTATGCCGCCTTCGGCAAGGTGACCTCGGGCATGGATGTGGTGGATGCCATCGCAAAGGTCCGCTGCAACCGGATGGACCGTCCTCTGGAGGACCAGAAGATCGCCTACATCACCGTGGACACCAAGGGCGAGACTTACCCCGAGCCCACCCGTCTGCACGATCCCTACGGCAGATTCTGATATTGATTCAGCAGGGCTGCCCTGCGCAGCCCTGCCACCGATTCACTTTTTATGATTGCTTCTTAATTCAAACATGGGGCCGTACTGGTTTCGACGGGGGTAGTGAGGCTGGATAAGCGGGTCGTGGCACCTGACCACGATAAAACGGGTACTTTTTAAAATTAACTGACAACAATACTGTTGCTCTGGCTGCCTAATTAGGCGCCCATCCGCCCCGGAAGGTCCACGAGCCGGGCTCGGGTGTGATTTGAGTGGAGACCGTGCGTATGGTAAGCTTTGCCCATACCATGCATCATGAAGCTACTGATTCCCGTAGGGTGTTTGTTCCCGCCGGGATGAGGGAATGTAAATAACAAACTGCGCCCGGAGAAGTTCTTTCCAAGTTGCTTTCGGACAGGGGTTCGATTCCCCTCGGCTCCACCAATAATAAACGCCACCCAAAAGGGTGGCTTTTATTATTAAGCATAACGATAGCGCTTCCGGTATTTTACAAAGCAATACACGGTCAGCAACAACGCTGCCAATTCTGCGGCAACTATGGACAACCACACACCGTCCAGTTTGAAGATCAACGGCAAGATCAGAACCGCCGCAACCTGACAAATCAATGTGCGGATAAAAGAAATCACCGCAGAGATCAAACCGTTATTCAATGCCGTAAACATTGAACTGCCGAAAATATTAAATCCGCTTAACAAAAATGAAAATGCATAGATCACAAACCCGCGGACAGTCATATCTGTCAAAGTCTGATCATAGCCAACAAATATCTTGGCAAGGGGTTGCGCCAATAGGATCGCGCTGATCGCCATTGCGACAGACGATACTGCCAAAACCAGCATACTCTTCCGGAAAATATTTTTCTGCTCTTTGTCATTTTCTGCACCGTGGTTATACCCGATCAAAGGAGCGGTGCCAATGGAAAAACCGATAAATATGGACAAAAAGAACAAGTTCACATACATAATAACGCCATAGGCTGCAACGCCGTCCTGCCCTGCATAATGGATCAATTGAATATTATAGAGCATTGACACAAGGTTCATGGAAAGGTTGCTCATCAGTTCTGAAGAGCCGTTTGTAACGGTTTTCAGAAGCGCTCTGCCATCAAAGGACATTTTACCGATACGCAGCAAACTGTCGTTCTCTCTTATAAAATAGGTCACGGGCACGATCGCGCCAATGATCTGGGCAATGGCTGTAGCAAACGCCGCGCCTGCAAGCCCCCACTTAAAAACAGCAACAAACAGAGCATCTAAAATAATATTGCATAGGCCTGCCACAACAGTCATGATCAGCGATAGGTTTCCCTTTTCTGCTGCAACGCAAAAACTTTGGAACGCAAATTGCAAAATATACGCAGGGGCCGCAAGCAACACGATGCGACCATATAAAACACAATTATAAAGGACTTCCCCTTCAGCGCCTAAAAGGATCGACACCGGACGCAAAAAAGCAATGGACAACGCGGCAAGAACTGCGCCGCCGAAAACACATAAATAAGTCAGCATTGAGAATATCTCATTTGCCTTATGATGATCGCCCATTCCCAGTGTTTTCGAGATCAGGGCAGTACCGCCGGTACCGATCATAAAACCGAAAGAGCCAAAAATCATAATATATGGCATAATCAAATTGATTGCAGCAAAGGGGATCTTTCCTGCAAAATTAGAAACGAATATACCGTCAACCACGCTGTAAACAGAGGTGAATATCATCATAATGATCGACGGCAATGTGAATTTCAGTAATTTACTATATGTAAAGTGATCTGACAGTTGAATTTTCATATCCACCTCTCCTTTCTCCGTGTTCGAAGCGGTATTATAGTATGGTCAACAGTATTTGTCAAGAATATTGCCGTTGATTGTTCCGGCATTGTATGCTATAATGCAAAAAACGCAGCAAGGAGGCTCGCAGATGACAAAAAAAACGATCTTATTCGATTTAGACGGGACACTGACCGATTCTGCCGAGGGCATCTTAAACAGTGTTACAATGGTTTTAAAGCACTACAATATCCCGCTACCGGATGTAGAGGGTTTGCGGGTCTTTATCGGTCCTCCGCTCCACGACAAATTTGTGGAATTCGGTGTCCCCGAAGAAGAAGCGGATGCATCTGTACAATTGTTCCGCAGCCGCTACAATACCATCGGCAAATTCGAAAACAAACCCTATCCCGGTATTCCGGAGATGCTGCAAAAATTAAAAGATGACGGACATCACCTTATGGTTGCCACATCCAAACCGGAAATCACTGCGATCGAAGTGTTGGAGCACTTTGATATTGCCAAATACTTTGAACATATCTGCGGCGCAACGATGGACAGAAGTCGGGATTCCAAAGAAAAAGTAATCGAATATCTTTTGGAAATGCAAAAAAATGACTGTCCCACAGTTATGGTTGGTGATACCGCATACGATGTAGTTGGCGCGGCAGCCCACGGCATCCCCTGCATCGGTGTTTCCTGGGGCTACGGAAATACAGAAGAAATGGTTTCCGCAGGCGCGATAGCCATTGCTGACAGTATCCCGGAATTAATGAATATATTGGAAAATTAAAAGGTTGCCTTTCGGCAACCTTTTTTATGCAATAAATGTGTTGGTCAGCAGTAAAAGAACCGGGATCACCAATGAGAAAATGCCGATCAGCCATGGGTAGATCACCCGTCTGGAACAGCAGGTAAACACGATGCAACCGGCGGTAATTCCCAGGGGCACCCATACAGCCACGCCACGGTCGATCATCGATGCAAACTCGCCGTTTGCCTGCAAATTGATACCGACAGAAGCCGGCAAACTGTTACTATTCTGAACTGCCAGATAAATGGCGGCAACAGCCACCGGAATGGATAAAAGCAAGCCGCGTAATTTATAGATCCAGCGACAGATAAGCACAATAATATGCCCTGTCTTCTTTAATCCGGGACCAACGGAATCCCAGATATTCTGTTTTTTATCTGTTCTTCCCATAGTGAACCTCCCGAACATTTTTGTTATCATAGCATATTTCCACAGTTTTTGCAAGTTTTTATATCTTATTATTTAGTCCAACCAAGCGGACTTTTTGTTTTGTATCCTAATATCACAAAAGAAATTTAGGAGGAAACAAAAATGAAAACAGCCGTATGTCGTACAAACAGAAACATCCGTAATGCAGTTCCCTTCCCCAACGCAGCAACAAGGCGCCAGGTCTTTCAGAAATTTATCGACTTTGCATTGATGAGCGCCATCAGCCTGGGTCTTGCCGCCATCATTCTATTTCTGTTCGCGTTAGCATAATTCATCCAAATCCGTCTGCCGAATGATTCGGCAGGCGGATATTTTTCCTTCCGCTGTTTCAACCAGGCAGGCGCTTCCGCCGGAATGGTTGCAGGCTCCGGGATTTATGACCCATAAGCCGCTGTCCGTTTGGGTACAGACGGGAGAATGGGTATGTCCAAACAACACCGCATCGGCGTCAGATTCCATGGCCGCATAGAGGAGTCTGTCAGTCTGCATTTTTACATTGTGATAATGGCCATGGGTCATATAGAATTTTACGCCACCAATGGGATAACAAAGAATCGTCGGCGCATTGAGTGGCGCTTTCACGCTGTCGCAGTTTCCTCTGACTTGGTGAAAACGAATATAGTGGTATTTCTCTACCAGTTCTTCCGTATCATCATAGTGGTCACCTAAATGGATTATCGCATCCGGCTTAATTGCATCGATAAATCGGCGCATTAAATTTATATAGGAATGGGAATCCGAAAATACGAGAATTTTCATCGGCACCAAATGCTCCTTGTGCGCATATAGTAGTATTGATCCGGCTGCAATAAAATATGCTGCCTGATACTGTGTTGGATTATAGCATATTTTTGAACAGGAGGCAATATGATGGAAAAACTCCCGCAAGACATTTCTATGGAAGATGTTATGCGTATGATCAAAAGCCCTGCAGGACAGCAGCTGATAAAAGTATTGGGTGGTAAAGATCCTAAAACTTTGCAAAATGCGGTGGAAAATGCGAAGTCAGGCAATCTTCAGGAAGCAAAGAACAGCATAGAATCGCTGATTGCTTCGGATGATCTGCAAAAGATTCTGAAAGATTTGGGAGGATAAGCAGTGGATGATATGGAAGCAAAAATGGGTGCGATTCTCGGCAATCCGGAAATGATGAGCAAAATCATGGCAATGGCCCAGTCTTTAAATTCTGAAACCGCATCCAAACCGGAGCCACCAAAGGAAGAAACCTGTTCTTCTACGCAAATGCCAAACATCGATATGGCGACAATACAAAAACTATCGGGTCTTGCGGGACAGAGTAAGATCGACAGAAACCAACAAACACTTTTACGGGCATTGGGACCGTATTTAAACAAAGACCGCATCGCAAAACTGGAAAAGGCAATGCGCGCTGCCAAAATGGCAACGCTGGCATCCACATTTCTCGGAAATTCCGGTTTCCGATTCCACTCAGGCAGGTGAAATTATGTATAACCGATACATTCCGCAACCGGATGGCTCTTTCAAGAGAAGCAAAGTCCAAGACCGCTGTCCACCACCACAACCGCCAAGAAGAGATACGCCGCTTCCAAAAAATGATTCGTGTCAGCCAACCACAGAGCAAGTACAAATTAATAACCAAGAACACAGGCATTTCAGCAAAACGCCGCCGAGCAAGCGGGAAACAAGCATATCCGGTTTCCTGCGTCAGATCCTGCCCCAGGGGCTGGATACCGGTGATCTTCTCATCATTCTGCTGCTGTTATTGATGGCGGGCGATTGCGCAGATGACCAAAACACCGCTATGCTGACCCTTGCAATGTATTTATTTATGTAAAAGAACGCCGACTCATTCTTTGTCGGCGTTCTTTTTTATCACCCAATAAACTCCATCGGGTTTATGTATTTCCCATTGTAAGAGATTCCAAAATGCAGATGTGGACCATCGGATAATCCGGTAGAACCAACATAACCAATCAACTGACCAGCTTGAACCGATTCGCCAAGACTCACAATATACCGTGTCATATGCATATACACTGAACGATATCCGTCGCCGTGGTTGATCTGTATATAATTGCCGGCGCCATCATCTTCATGATCCGCAACTGATACAACACCGCTACGCGTAGCATAGATTGGCGTATCCATAGGCGAGGATAGATCCACCCCGTTATGCATTCTGTAGATTCCAAGAATTGGATGCAGTCGCATACCGAAAGGACTCACAACAGTATAGTTTGTTAGTGGTTGATGCCAAACAACATCTGATTCTCCATAGGGTTCACTTGGTTTTGTCTGTGATTCCAACTCCGGTATTGTTTCTTGCTCCGTCGTTTCCGGAATTGATGTTGCCAGCCATTCTTCATATGCTAAACGGTCATACTCATTTTCTTTCTGCGCGATCTGCGCCATCAACTGCTCCTGTTTTTCTTCAGATTCAGAAAGAAGTTGCTGATATTCATCTGCGTTTTCCATAAGTTTCTGCAAAATTGCATCTGCTTCAGCGCGTTTACTTGTCAAATCATTTTTCTGCTGTGTCTGCTGCGTCTTAACAAGTTGAAGCGCAACCTTTTCATTTTCCAGTTCCTTTTGGACTTTTTCAACCGCATAAGTGGCATCCGAAAGTTCTTTTATACATCTGGCATCCGCCTCACTCAACTCCTGGATCATCATAACTCTATCTAAAAAATCAGAAAAAGTGGTTGCTTCAAAAAGAACGGACCAATAGGACATTGATCCCCGTTCCTCCATTTCACGAATCCTGATTTTAGATTTTTCCCGAAGTTGCATCAAGCGTGATTCGGCTTCATACAATTCTTCCTGCTTATCTGCAAGTAAAATTCCATAAGAAAGAATACGCTGATCCGTATTCTCTATCTGCTCATTCAGTAAAACGATCTGTCTGTCAATGGCGCCTTTCTGTTTTACCATTTCCGACAGTTCCGCAGCATTACCGGAAAGCGCATTCTCCAATTCTTTGATCTTTTCAGACAGTTCGTCACTCTCCCGGTCAAGGTGTTCTATCTGTTCTTTGATCTCGTTGGATGTCGCCGCCTGCGCTGCAGCAGGATATAAAGAGATTAATAGTATCAACGAAAGAATAATTGCCGATAAATATATATTTAGTTTTTTCAACACGCATATCACATCTTTCTGTTTGTTACATTTCAATACTTTCTGTAACTTATTGTAACTCTTTTGTGATGTGTTGTCAAGCAAAAAGCACACCATCAACCGATGGTGTGCTTTAAAATTATCTTGCCAGGAAGCCGATCTTCTTATAGACCTTACGCAGAGTCTTCTCTGCCTCGTAACTTGCTCTTTGCGCGCCGTCACGGTAAACGCCTTCCAGATATGCCTTATCCTTCAACAGACGGGCAGCCTCTTCCCGAATAGGACGCAATGTTTCAATGACTGCATCGCCAACGACCGGTTTGAATCTGCCATAACCCTGACCCGCAAATTCCGCCTCAATCTGTTCAAATGTTTTACCGGTAACCGCAGAATAAATAGACATCAGGTTCGCAACGCCGGGTTTATTCTCCGGATCAAAACGGACACAGTTTTCTGTATCGCTATCGGTAATAGCCCGTTTGAATTTCCGCTGAATGTCCTCGGGGCGTTCCATCAGGAACACACAGCCCTCGGGCATAGATTTACTCATTTTACTGTCCGGGGCATTCAGACTCATAACCCGGGCGCCGGTTTCCGGGATATAAGGCTCCGGAATCTTAAACACATCACCGTAGATACTGTTAAAGCGCTGCGCAACATCCCGGGTCAATTCACAGTGCTGTTTCTGATCGTGACCAACAGGAACAAGGTCCGGCTGGTACAGCAAAATATCCGCAGCCATAAGCGCAGGGTAAGTAAACAAACCGCCGTTGATATTCTCTGCATTTTTGGCGGACTTATCTTTAAACTGGGTCATACGACTCAATTCACCGAACATTGTGTAGCAGTTGAGCACCCAACCCAATTCAGCATGCTGATGCACATGGCTCTGCACAAACAGTGTGTTCTTTTCCGGATCCAGGCCGCAGGCGATATACTGCGCCAACTGCTCCAGAGTTCTGCGACGCAGGTCAGCAGGTGTCTGCCGGACGGTGATGGTATGCATATCCGCCATAAAGTAGAAACAATCATATGTTTCAGAGCGGGAGCTCCAGTTCTTGATCGCGCCTAAATAATTGCCTAAATGCAAATCTCCGCTGGGCTGAATGCCGGAAAGCATTCTCTTCTTTACTACTGTTTCTTCCATTGTCTTCGCCTCGTTTTTCGTATTTTCCTGTATTCTAACACACACAAAAGAAAAACGCAACGAGAAATTGACTTTGTATGCACCCATATGGTATACTATCTGCAGAATTTTTGATAGAGAGGTACTACTATGGATACTATACTTCTTGCCAATTTACTGTTTCCCGATGTGAAAGATACACCGGAGTCTTTAGAAGAAAAATACCCTCCTCGCCAATTGCCGGAAGGCGCTGTTGTTACCCGTATGGCGCCCTCCCCCACCGGTTTTGTACATTTGGGCAATTTGGTTATGGGTTTGACCGCCGAAAGAATGGCGCATCAAAGCGGCGGCGTTCTTTTCCTGCGCGTGGAAGATACCGACGCAAAGCGCGAAGTACCCGGCGCTGTGGAGATTTTGATCAACACCCTGAAGCACTACGGTATCGCCTTTGATGAAGGCGCAACCATTGATGGTGATTTCGGTAATTATGGTCCCTACCGCCAGAGGCAGAGAGCCTCTATCTATCATGTTTATGCAAAACAATTGGTGGAAAACGGTATGGCATATCCCTGTTTCTGCACCGAAGAAGAACTTGCCGCAATGCGTGAACAGCAGGAAGCAAACAAAGAGAACACCGGCTACTACGGCAAATATGCTATGTGGCGTGACCGGAGCATCGAAGATGTGCAGGCTCAGTTGAACGCCAATAATCCCTGGGTTTTGCGTTTTCGCTCCACCGGCAGTATTGAAAACCAATTTAAGTTTGATGATCTTGTAAAAGGCAAATTGACCATTACCGAGAACGATGTTGATCACGTTCTTCTGAAATCTGACGGTATTCCCACTTATCACTTTGCTCACGCCGTTGACGATCATTTGATGCGCACTACCCATGTTGTCCGGGGTGATGAGTGGTTGCCCACCCTGCCCTTCCATATTCAACTCTTCAAGGCTTTGGATTTTAAGTTGCCCAAGTATGTCCACATTGGACCGCTGATGAAGATGGATGGCACTTCCAAACGCAAACTCTCCAAGCGGAAAGATCCGGAACTTGCGCTGACCTTCTACAAAGCCGAGGGTTTCCCTGTAGCGGCTGTTTATGAGTACATTATGACCGTACTGAATTCCAACTTTGAAGACTGGCGCAGAGCCAACCCCGATGCTCCTACAGATGATTTCAAGTTCAGCCCCAAGAAACTCAATCCCGCCGGCAGTTTGTTTGACTATGCAAAACTGACCGATGTTTCCAAAAATGTCATCTCCCGTATGGATGCAGAAACTGTTTATGATCTGCTGGTAGAGTGGGCGAAAGAATTCGACACTGACTTTGCCGAGAAACTGGTTGCCGAACCTGCCTATGCAAAAGCCATTCTTGCCATTGGCAGAGGCGGCAAAAAGCCCAGAAAAGATATTGCCATCTGGAAAGAAGCCAAACCTTATATGGATTTCTTCTATGATGATTATCTGCAGGTGCCCGAATTTAACGAAAAGTTTGATAAGAGCGTGATCGTAACCGTATTGGAGAAATTCCTGGCAAGTTATGACCCTGCCGACGATTCCGGCGTTTGGTTTGAGAAAGTAAAAGCAATCACAGAGGAGATCGGTTTTACCACCGATATGAAGGCCTACAAAGCCGACCCCGATGCTTTCCCCGGAACAGTTGCCGATGTTTCCACATTTGTTCGTCAGGCAGTTACCGGCAAGACCAACTCTCCCGATTTGTATACGGTTATGCAGATCCTTGGTTATGACCGTTCTGTCGCGCGAATCCGCAGTGTAATAGACTCTTTAAATTAAAAAGCAGGCGCACAAATGTGCGCCTCTTTTTAGCAATACTACATCGCATTTTTTGTTATGTTTTTCCGCATTTTCTGCTATTAACATATCATTTAATTTTTGTATGATATACTTAACGACTTTAGGTGGTGACAAGCAAATGGATTATACATTATTTATGGAAAAAATCGGTCTTTGCCCGGAGGGCGTTGCATTATTTAACAATCTTCACCAAAGAATCGAATCACCCGCTTTTCAAACTGCTTTAAATGACGCTTTTAAAGCATTTGACAACGGAGACGAAGCGTTCTGCACATTCCTGGAATCCTTTGCTGCGCAACAAGATGTTCACGTGGAAGAAGCAAACCTATATCTTTACTTATATATGCTCGGCAGAACATATGATTTTTATCAAAGCAAAGGTATTTCTGATGATATCTTTTTTACAACTATGAAATCATTTGCCTGGGCTTGTGAACAATGTTACGAGAAAACAGGAAATTACGGAATCAACCAGGTCACATACCGCGCATGGTATCGCAGACATTTAAACAGCACGATTTTCCGCTTGGGACGTTTGGAATTTGAGATCATTGGTAGTCTTTACGATTTCAATTTAGAGGGGCACCAAATCCACAAGGGTGACACTTGTATGTATGTGCATATCCCCCGTGGCTTATCTCTCGATTTTGAGGAATGTGAAGCAGCATATGACACAGCAAGAGTTTTCTTCCGTAAACATTTTGCAATTGACCCCGTTATCTTCTACTGCGGTTCCTGGCTGCTCCATCCCTGGCTTGCAGAAGATCTGCCCGAAACATCCCGTATCGTAAAATTCCAGCAGCAATTCAAGTTAGCAGATATCGTCCAGGATGAAACTGTCATTCGAAATTGGCTCTTTGACCACTGTGATGCGCCTTATGATGAACTTCCGGTAAAAACATCACTGCACCGGGCAGCCATCAATCGCTTAAAAAATAATTTAGCCATCGGTTATGCCCGTGGCTACAGATTATAAAAAATTTGAGAGGATTTTAACTATGCGGTGGGAATACTTATTACCCGGAGAATTTGAAGATGCAGTAAAGCGCGCTAAAGGCGTTTGTGTAATTCCGGTTGGCGCGATGGAGCGACACGGCACACACCTTCCCCTTGGCTGTGATGCGCTGAAAGGCATCGCATTTACCAATGAAGCTGCAGATATTGCAGAAGTCGTATCTTGTCCCGGTGCGCCCTACTTAGGCGATATGGCAGATTATCATGGCAAAGGAAACATATCCGTTTCCCCCTCCCTGATCCGCCAGTTACTAGAGGCTTTGTGTGACGAATGCTACAATAACGGGTTCACAAAAATCGTTTTTGTCTCTTCCCACGGCGGTAACAAGCCGATGCTGGATGCCTTTGTCCGTGAGATCCGCTGGAAGAAACCCAAATATTCTGTTTTTCATTACTACCAGTTAATGGGAACACCGGCAGCGATCCTCGCAGAATTGGAGAAATATCCCTATTTGACAAAAGAAGATATTGCAGTATTCCAGAATTATGTGGATGAAAACAAGTACGGCGGTCATGGTTGCTTCAAAGAAACCAGTTGCATCTACCACTTATATCCGGATCTTGTGGCGCTGGATAAGATTGGTGAATTAGACGGTCATAACACACATAGGGCCGACGCTTTCTATGAACACCGAATTTCTTCTGCTTATAACTGGTATATTAACTTTCCCAACGACTATGCATCCATTGAACACGATGGTATGAACGAGCGTACTGCCCGTGCAATTGCAGAAAAAACGATTGCCGATACAGTTGCTGCTCTGAAACTTATTAAAGAAGATACTTTACACGAAGAAGCATTGCGTGAAAAGTTGGAAGAAGCTGAAGCCAGAATGCATTAATAATAAACAAAACTCCCTGCCAAATTTTGGCTGGGAGTTTTTAGTTAGGCCACAAGCAGACCCGCCGGCATTAAAATGCATACAGTTAGGAAGATCGTCAATATAGAGAACAAACTGGGCCAAACGACAAGTTGCGTAGACAGTTGCTCATCGTTTTTCATTTGGATCGCCATCACAGCGCCGGAAACAGCCATAGGCGCACCAAACATTGCTATCAGCGCAGGATATTCGTCAGGACCGCAGGAAAGCAAATTAGTATAAGTACTGAGTATATAGGCAAGACCAATACCGAGAATCGGCGATACAACAATACGGCCAACTGTGCCAACAACGATTTCCTTGAACAGACTCTTCACGGCAGAAAACTCGAACTGCGCGCCCATTACGATCAAAGCAAATGGTGAAGTCAACGCGCTGATATTCTTCAATGCAGTAAAGATAAACTCTGTCTGATCGTTAAGGGCAAAAACAACTTTACCAAAAGCAAGCGTCTGTAAATACCGAATGATCAATGCCAGAAGACCTGCAGCGACGCCTAAAATCATAGGATTCAAGCAAATCTCTTTCAAAAGATTCCTTTTCTGTTGATTCTGCTCTTTCATAAATATGCTCAACGCGATCACGGAAAACACGGTATAAAACGGAATGGCAAATGCAGATACCAGCGCAGTCACTGCCAATGCCCCCTCTCCGCCAAGAGCGCCTGCCAAAGGAAGACCAATGATAGCATAATTACTGCGGAACATACACTGCATCAAAACGCCTCTGCGTTGCGGCACCTTTGTTGTCAAAACGGCAACAACATAACCAATGCCAAACAGCACACAAGTGATCGCGCTGCAGTAAATAACCACATCCCACTTGATTGCTGTCAAGTCCTCAATGTTATAAACATTCACAAACAGCATTACCGGCAGAAAAACATTAAATACAAGTTTATTACCGGTCTTGGTAAAGTCATCTTTCAACCAGCCGATAGATTTCAAAGCATATCCCAGAAGAATCAGCAACAAAATAGGTATGACCGCATTTGCTGCAGTTAAAAATACATTACCCAGTCCCATATAATACCTCCATTACATTAACAAGTAGTATATAACATATCCGTTTTTTCGTCAATGAAAAAACTGTTTTCATTGGGAAAGGATTGTGATATAATAACGAAAAAAGCGAAGGGAGATAACGAATATGTATCAAGCAGCAAATAACCGTTACCAATCCATACCCTATAACCGCAGCGGCGCCAGCGGTCTTATGCTTCCTGCTGTCAGTTTAGGCCTTTGGCACAATTTCGGCGATACCGGCAATTATGAAAATATGCGTCAAATGTGTTTTACTGCCTTTGACAATGGCATCACGCACTTCGATTTGGCAAACAACTATGGCCCTGCGCCCGGAAAGGCAGAGATCAACCTCGGTAAGATCCTGAAAAATGACCTTGCTCTCTATAGGGATGAAATGATCATCAGCACAAAAGCCGGTTACACTATGTGGGATGGTCCTTACGGAGATTGGGGCAGCAGAAAGTACTTACTTGCCAGCCTTGACCAAAGCCTGAAACGAATGGATATTCCTTATGTGGATATTTTCTACCATCACAGAATGGACCCAAACACGCCCCTTGAAGAAACGATGGGCGCTTTGGATCAGGCCGTTCGCAGTGGAAAGGCGCTGTATGCCGGTCTATCCAATTATGACGGACCAACCTTAGAAAAAGCAACCGCGATTCTCCGTGATCTTGGCTGTCCTTTCGTCATCAATCAAAACCGGTATTCCATTTTTGACCGGACAATTGAAAAGAACGGTTTAAAAGAAACTGCCCATAGACTCGGAAAAGGCATCATTTGCTTTAGTCCCCTTGCGCAAGGCCTTTTGACCGATCGCTACTTGAGAGGTATTCCGGAAGATAGCCGTATGCGCACCGATAACCGATTCTTAAATGATTCTGCATTGACCGATGACCGACTGAATCAAATCCGCGCATTAAACAACATTGCTTCCCAGCGCGGACAGTCTCTTGCGGAAATGGCTTTAAGTTGGGTACTTCGGGACGGTATTGTGACCAGTGTCTTGATCGGCGCCTCCAAACCGGAGCAAATCCTGCAAAATATCCGCGCAGTGAAAAACACCGCATTTTCACAAGAGGAATTGGATCAGATCGATCATATTTGCAAACTATAAAGAATACCCCGCAGTTGAAAAACTGCGGGGATTTATTATTCCTTATTCAAAAATGTTTCCAATTCTTTCTGGGTTTCTGCCAGGATCTTTTCTATTTTTCTTTTCCCGTTAATCATTTTGTAAAGCCATTTACAAACGATCTCGTCTACCTCGTTTGCGGATACCACTGTGCCGTCATTGCAAATACTGGGAATCATCTGCGTCGCGTAAGGATATGTTTCCCTATATAGGGGTCTCCATGGATATAGTTGGATCAATTCATCGTTTGAATAGGTTGCTGTCACGGCGGAATAACTGCCAAGCATAGAAAAATAGTTACTCATCTGATCCGTACAAGCCCACTGCAAAAACGCAAATGCGTCAGCCGGCGCATCTGTATAACTGCTGATGCCCAAACTCCAACCGCCCAGAAGTGGGCGTCTTCCGGGAATATGGGTACAACCAATGGAACCGATCATATTATTCTTTCGAATATCAGTTCCCTGCATCAAAAATCCTGGATAGGATATTACCATTGCCGTTTCACCCCGGAGGAACTCATCCACGACACTGATATCGTTTGCTTTACGATAATTCGGCTTTGCAAATTTCAGGCAATTGAGCAGATTCTGGTATGCTTTTTGCGCATTTGGCGTGTTTATGACTACATTTCCGCTATTATCGATCACTTCACAGTCATATGCTTTCAATCGCATATACAGTTCCGGCGCAAGGCACTCGGGATATGCCGCCGGTATGCTGATACCGTAAGGTATCGCATCCGTCTCATTGGTAAAGAACTCTGCCAATGTGCAATACTCTGTAAATGTCCGGGGCGGACAAAGGGTGGAATCGTACAGTTTCTCAAATTTCTCCCGCAGAGCAGGATCACTGAAAAGACTTTTTCTGTAATACAAAACCTGCGGCGCATACATAAGCGGTATGCCATAATATCCCTTACCGAACTTGCCGAAATCTTCCAGACTTCCGGGTAAAAATGCATCTTTTTCAATACCGGATATTTCTTTGGTCAAATCTCTTAAAACACCGTCTTTTGCCAACAGCGGGAGCCACGGAAGATCATACATATACACATCGTATACTTTGTCATTATGCTTTTCCGTAATCTGTTGATATAGTTCGCTGTGTGGCATCAAATCAACTTCTGCAGTAATACCGGTATGATCTTCAAAATTTTTAAGCAATCTGCATATCGTATGGGTCGCAGGGATGTCAAGCATCAAAATGCGAAGTTTTCGCTTTTGCATATTCGAGAGTTGCTTTAACGGTTGCAGTTGCAGCAGCAGATCAGTGCGGATATCATCTGTTGCCGCATCCAAACAAATCTCTGAATCCGTTTGGTCAGCAAAACCGATTTTCCGTATAACAGTCTCTGCTGCCTTCCCGCCTATTTGAATTGCCGGACGCTCCACGGAAAAAGATGCAAAAGAATGGGTATGTCGGTTCCAATGTTCCTCCCCCAATGTAATCACGGGAATGTCATTCTTTGTTTTTCCCAACACGTGCATTGCTTCTATAATGCCCGTTGCCATCAGTTCTGATGTGGCAATGATACATTCAGGGCAATTATTCTTCAGTAGTTTTGTGGTCTTACGAAACGCGCTTTCCTTATTCATATCCATATGCATAACCGTAAAGAAGTCGGTATTGCCCGTTTCACAAACATCCATAAAGGCGTTTTTACAATCTTGTTCGCAAGAAAAGTTTTCCGGTCCTGCCATAAGGCTTATGTTCCGGTAACCCATTTTCAACAATTCTTCCGTCACTGTGTAAATAGCCGTTTTACAATCATAACGGATCATATTGGTGCGCAACCCGTTGATCTTGCGGTCTATTAAAACCAAAGGACGGTTTTGTTTGCAGTAATTGTCTTGATAGTATTTTCCTTTTTCGGGACAACAAGTTACCAAAATAAGGCCACTTACTTGCTTTTGTAACATTTGCTTTGCCGCTTGTTCTTCCAATTCGGGAATGTCGTGTGAAAAAGACAGATTTACGCTGAATCCTGCGTTGTTAACCGCTGTTTCAATACCCTGGAATATTTGCAAGTAGTAAGAATCCGTCAGATTTGGCAATATAACGCCAATACTGCCGTAGGCTTTCGTCTTCAACGATCTGGCAGCCATATTTTGCGTATACTGCAACTGATTGATCGCCTTTTCAATTCTGCCGGATGCTTTCTTGCTTACCGGTTTTGTTTTATTCAAGTAGTTTGAAACCGTAGCAATAGATACTTCTGCCAAACGCGCAACATCCTTGATCGTAGCCATGGAATCCCTCCGTTTTTCACATTGTAAGTTCATTATAACAGCTCAAAGCAATTTTTCAACATAAAAGTAAAACGATTAAATATATTTTCATCCAAAATGTTCCAAATTCATTGACATACTGCTATATTCAGTGGTAAAATTCATATGTAAGCAATATTCCCTATTACACTTTTAGGAGGATACATATATGTCTGGTAGAATTTGCATTCCTGATCACGAATACAAAGAGCGTGTTCAACGCGCTGCTGCGATCCTGCAGCGGGATAAGTTGGACGTTTTGATCGTCAACGGTAACGAGGCTGACTATGCCAACCCCCGCTACTTCTCCGGCTTCTGGCCCCTGTTTGAGCGCGCCGGTGTTGCCATCGCTGCAAATGGCGATGCTGCTTTGATGGTTGGTCCCGAATCTTCCATCTTTGGCGCTGACCGCAACAAGTTGGACAAGATTTTCACTCTTCTGGCATATCGTGAAAGCGCTAACCCCGCTTATCCCGAACTGAAGCCCGATACTTTCCACGATGTATTTAAGTCTCTGGGCGTATCCGGCGAGCATATCCGCATTGGTGTTGCTTCTTATCTGGATACTTCCGTTGTTATCTTCAATGCCATCAAGGAAGCATTCCCCAAGGCTGAGATCGTTGATGCCGGCTATGTTATGGTGGAACTGCGCCGCATCAAGTCCGAGAACGAACTGGCTTGCCTGCGTGAAGGCTACCGCATTGCCAATATTGCTACTGAAGAAGTTATCAAGGCGATCCGCCCCGGTATGACCGAACTGCAGATGGTCGGTGTTGCCCAGAAGGCTGTTTACGAGCACGGCGCCGAATACGAAGGCCTGCCTATGTATGTCTTCTCTGAGGCTTCTACCCGCCACGCTATCTCCCGTTCTTCTTACCGTGAGTTCCAGAAGGGCGATATCGTTCAGCTGAACTTGTCTGCTAAGATCGACGGTTACTCTGCTGCTATCGGCTATCCCATCTGCCTTGGCAAACTGGAAGGCCAGCGTCGGGATATCGTGCAGTTCTGCCGTGAGGCACACGCCTGGTCTGAAAAGCAGGTCAAGGCTGGTGTTTATGCTGCTGACATTGCAAAGGGCTTCTACAAATATTTTGTGGATAACGGCTATGAGAAGAACTATGTTTACGGTCCTCTCCATGGTACCGGCATCATCGAGGTGGAAGCGCCTTGGTGCGAGACCAGTTCTGATTACTATCTGCAGCCCAATATGTGCTACCAGGTAGACACCTATATCTCTGCTGATACCTTTGGCACTCGCTGGGAGAAGGGTATTGCTGTTAAGGAGAACGGTTTCGAACTTCTCAGCCCCGAGATCCCCGAGGTTTGCCCCGAACTGCTGTTTTAATGAATTGATATAAAATGCGCCCTTTTGGGCGCATTTTGTCAAAGGAGATATGAATTATGCAAATGCTTGAAATGTTTTACGATCAAATCCAGGATGCAGTGGACCGCAAAGTGCCTTTTGTAATTCCTATTGGCACTATGGAATACCACGCAAAACACGCTTCCTGCGGCACGGATACATTGGTAGTTACCGGTTGCCTGCGTGAACTGGCGAAAGAAAAGGAAATCGTCATCTGCCCACCCATTTGGTATGGTGTTGCCTCTTATGCCGTCTGCGAACCGAAGCCCAGCCATTTCCATGTGGATGAGGACGCCTATGTCAATTATCTGTACTACATTCTGAAATCGATGATCGATGCAGGTCACAAGAACATCTATCTTGTTCCCCACCATCAGACTGAAGGCGCAGGCTTGATGCCTATGACTATCGCCTGCCACAAAGCCGCCAAGAAGGTCACAATGGAATATATGGAGGAGAAACTCGGCAAGGGTTGGTGGGGCAGCGATGCCTATGCCACCTATTACGAGGATATGGGTTCTGAAGATGATCCTTTCTCCTACATCAAGGTAATTCCTCTGATCGGCGCTGATGCCCAGATCAAATGCGGTGGTTTCGACCATGCAGGCAAATGGGAAACCTCTTTGCTGATGGGTACTTATCCTGAATTGGTGGACTTGAACCGCTGCAAGGATAATACCGAATGGTTTGCCAAGAGCGCTGTGGAAGCCTCTGCCAAAATTGGCAAACATATGGTAGAATGCACCCTGGAATGGCTCCGGGAGGCTATAGTATGAAAAAAGTGATGTTCGGTCAGTTAGGTCGCTTAAAGCCGGAGAAAATTGAGGAGTATGAAACACTCCACGCAAATCCCTGGCCCGGCGTATTGAAGACCATTCACGATTGCAACCTGCGTAATTATTCCATTTTCCGTCACGAAGATCTGGTCTTTGCTTATTTTGAATACATTGGCGACGATTATGATGCTGATATGGCAAAAATGGAACTGTGTGAGGAAACACAGCGTTGGTGGACACACACAAAACCCTGCTTCGTGAAATACAGCATTCTGCCCGATAGTGAATTCTACGCGGATATGAAACAGATTTTCCACTTTGAGTAAGGAGATGTATCGATATGCGTACGATCAAAGCCATTCCGATTTCCAATGAAAACTTTGCTCCCTATGGTCAGTTCTACACTATGGATGCGCCCAAGGGTCACGCCCTTTGCGGAGAACTGCATCAGTTCTTCCCCGATCGTTTAAATGCTGACAGCAATCACCGGGTCGGCTACTCCCCCATTCTTGTTAACAAACCTGAAAAGATGGTCATTACCCAGCAGGAGTATCACACCACAACCTGGGAGATGATCATGCCGCTGAATGACGATATGATCCTGCATGTAGCCCCTGCTTCTGCCGGTACGCCCGTCACAGATCAAGCCCAGGCATTTATCGTACCCAAACACACTTTGGTAAAAATGAATGCTGCAATCTGGCATCTTGCGCCTCTGCCTGCAAAGGAGAAACAGTTGAGCGCAATGATCATTCTGCCCGAATGCACCTATGCCAACGACTGCACCGTTGTGGATCTGACACCGGAGCAGCAGTTCGAAATCGTTTTATAAGGAGAAAAGAATATGGGTTACGGAAAAAAAGTTTGGATCTTTCCCGATGCAGAGTTGCCTCCCGTAGGCGTCAACCTCATTCCCGGTCACGAATCCATTATTATCACCAACACCGGTGACAGCGATGCACACATCACTATCACCCTGATCTACACCGACAAAGAGCCTGTTAAGGTTCCTGAAATTGTTGTTGGCGCACGCCGCGTTCGTTGCCTGCGTACCAATGTGGAGGCTGACTTCGGTCCCTACACCGCAAAGTTTGAAGAGCAGTATGCAATTATGTTAGAAAGCGATGTGCCTGTGGTTGCCCAGTATGGCCGCGCAGAACCCAGAACTGTTGCATTCTACACCACTCCCGGCTACTGCGAATAAAGATTACTCCGCTGCATTTGGTTGCAGCGGAGTTTTGTTTGACATTTGCGTACATAATTGATACCATAGTCTAAAACCAATAAAGGAACGATTTTTCTATGATCAACAAACGAAGCAGCGGCATTTTGATGCCGGTATTCTCTCTCCCCTCTCCCTATGGTATCGGCACTTTGGGAAAGGCCGCATATGATTTTGCAGATTTCCTCCATACTGCAGGACAAAAATATTGGCAAATGCTGCCCCTTGGCCCTACTGCATACGGAGATTCCCCCTATCAAAGTCCTTCAACTTACGCAGGCAATCCCTATTTTATTGACCTTGATATGCTTATAGTTGACGGCTTGCTTACAAAGGAAGAAGTTACTAATGCGTATTTTGGCACTGAACCTCGCTATGTTGACTATGGCGCGATCTATAACAGCAGATATCCTCTGCTTCGTCTTGCGAAGGAACGGGGCTGGAAACGGGATGAGGCGGCTGTCCGTGCATTCTGCAAAGAGAACGACCGCTGGTTACCGGATTATGCGCTGTTTATGGCTTGCAAACAGCATTTTAATATGAAACCCTGGATGGAATGGGACGACGAAGAGATCCGCCTTCGCAAGTCTGCACAAGCGCTTGAAAAATACTCGATTCTGCTCCGCGAGGATGTGGAACTGTATATATACATTCAATTTCTGTTCTTTAAACAGTGGAAAGCGTTAAAAGAGTATATCCACAGTCTTGACATCCAGATCATTGGAGACATTCCCATTTATGTAGCAATGGACTCTGCCGATGTTTGGGCTGAACCGGCGTTTTTCCAATTAGATAAAGATTGCGCGCCAACGGATGTTGCCGGTGTACCCCCTGATTATTTCTGTGAGGACGGTCAGCTGTGGGGCAATCCCCTCTACCGATGGGATGCTATGGAAAAAGACGGATTCGGTTGGTGGATCCGCCGTATTGACGGCGCAAGCAAACTGTACGACGTGATCCGCATTGACCATTTCCGCGCACTTGAAAGTTATTGGTCTGTTCCCTATGGCGAGCCCACCGCCAAAAACGGTCGTTGGATAAAAGGTCCCGGCATTGCCCTTGTGAACGCGCTGAAAAATTGGTTTCCCAACCTTTCCTTCATCGCAGAAGACCTTGGCTTGATCACACCCGAAGTCGCCGAACTGTTAAAAGAGTCCGGTTTACCTGGAATGAAAGTTTTAGAGTTTGCATTTGATGACACTAAGAAAAGCGCATATCTCCCCCACAATCATATTAACAACTGTGTCTGTTATACCGGAACCCACGATAATAGCCCACTGGCGCTGTGGTTGCAGGAAGAATCCAAGGAAAATCTGTCATTTGCCAATGCGTATCTTGGAAATGCCGATCTTCACTGGGAAATGATCCGCACCGGTATGCGCAGTGTTGCAAACCTCTTTATTGCGCAAATGCAAGACTATTTGGAACTTGGTCACGGGCATCGGATCAATTCTCCCGGCGCTGCCTGCGGTAACTGGCAATGGCGAATGCTTCCCGGCGAAGCGAGCACCCCTTTGGCAGTAAAGATTCGAAATCTTACCGAACTGTATTCACGATAAAAAAGCCCCCGGAAAACCCGGGGGTCTTTTCTTTGCCCAACATAAACATCGTACCAAAAAACATTTTATCTGTCAATAGTCTTTTGTATGTTTTGCACATTTTCTTCTGTTTGCACGATTTCTATTTCGTTATTTTGTATACTTTTTAGGATAGACAGACCGAAGAAAGTATGATATTCTATAGACACAAGAGGTGATACCAATGTACAAGTAAAACTTCTTAACGCACCGAAATGATCAGACAAAATTCCTAACGATTATGCGATGACAGGTTGTGCGATGCCTGAAAAATTTAATAACCATTCTGATCAAATCGGCGTGTAGTGACGCACACATTAGTTCAAATCCAAATGCAACGAAATCAATCAAGATCGTTGAAACTGTATTTGTTAAATGTGGGATATTGTGAACGAATCGATGTTGCGTCAAATCTGCAGAAAGAGAGGTAACCATTGATGATAGAGCCCAAGACAGAACAGAGATGACCCTTGACTGTGAAGATAAGCACACAGTCAAGGGTCATTTTTTATTCTGATTCTTGCGCTTTGACATTTTCTTCTATCTTTGATAAAATAACAGAAACTATGAAAGGTATGCCAACGGCGGTACTCTGTTATGGGAAATATCATTGAGATTCAAGACTTCGCCGCACCAGAACTGGATATATACGCGCGACTGACAGAGGCGCAACTTTTGAATCGTTTTGATCCGAAAAACGCCATGTTTATCGCTGAAAGTCCAAAAGTAATTGATCGGGCGCTGGATGCAGGTTATCGCCCAGTTTCCCTGCTGATGGAAAGAAAAGATATCTGTGGTCAGGCGAAGGACATTATCGCCCGATGTGGTGACATTCCAACATTCACCGCAGACAGAGATGTTCTTGCGCAACTGACCGGTTACCATCTCACCCGCGGCGTTCTTTGCGCTATGCGGAGAGTCCCATTACCTTCCGTAGAAGATATTTGCAGCAACGCATCAAGAATCGTTGTTCTTGAAAATGTTATGAATCCTACCAATGTTGGCGCTATATTCCGTAGCGCTGCCGCTTTGGGTATTGACGCTGTTCTTCTTACACCTGGTTGCAGCGACCCTCTGTACCGCAGGAGCGCCCGTGTCAGTATGGGTACCGTGTTCCAAATCCCCTGGACTTTTATCGGCTCTGATATCAATCAGTGGCCACACCCGGGATTGGAACGCATACAGCAACTCGGATTCAAAACTGCGGCAATGGCATTGAGTGACCGTTCTGTGTCTATTGATGATCCTGCCCTTAACAGTGAAGAGAAACTTGCTGTTATCTTGGGTAGTGAAGGCGACGGTTTAACTGAAACTACTATTGCGCAGTGTGACTATACCGTTAAGATCCCCATGCAAAACGGTGTGGATTCTTTGAATGTTGCCGCTGCCAGCGCGGTTGCCTTTTGGCAATTATGCAAAAACAAGTAAGGAGATATTACATATGGAATTGTTCACCGGAAGACCCATTGATGAAAGTGATCGTTTGGCAAAAGAGATCCGCTGTTATGACTTTTTGGATTCCTTACACATCCCCTTTTGCCGTGTGGAACACAAACCGGCAATGACAATGGATGCATGTTTGCTTGTGGATACGGTTTTAGGCGCTTCTATGTGTAAAAATCTCTTACTATGCAACAGACAATGCACAGCATTTTATCTTTTAATGATGCCGGGCGATAAACCCTTTAAGACAAAAGAGTTATCTGCACAAATCGGATCTTCCCGACTTTCCTTTGCTTCCGGAGAATATATGGAAGAATTCTTGGACATTACCCCCGGATCTTTAAGTGTGATGGGTTTAATGAACGACAAAGATATGAAAGTGCAGTTACTTATAGATCGTGATCTGCTGGATGCCGAGTATGTTTGCTTCCACCCTTGCATCAATACAAGCAGTTTGCGAATCACAACAAGGGACTTTCAGTCGTTACTGCTTCCGGCTCTGCGCCATACGCCAACTTATGTTGCTCTGAAAGGAGAATAATATGAATCACAGTGAATATGCCGCAAAATTATTTTATGACGGTTACAGTTGTTCACAAGCAATTGCCGTTGCTTTTTGCGATGTAACCGGATTGGAGCCAAACTTTGCTGCGAAGATGGCATCGTCATTTGGCGGCGGAATCGGCAGATTGCGTGAAGTTTGCGGCGCTGTCAGTGGAATGCTGTTAGTCGCAGGACTTCTTTATGGATACGATACAAATGATGACGCTACAGCAAAAAAGGAACATTATGCCCGCGTTCAGGAACTTGCCGGTATCTTCAGAGAAAAAATCGGCAGCATTGTCTGCCGTGAAATATTAAAGAATCCACCTTCTGATCCTACTCCGACACCAAGGACAGAAGCCTTCTATAAAGAACGACCCTGTGTGCATATGGTAATCACAGCCGCAGAAATTTTAGATCAATACATTTGTGAACACCCCGTATAAATCTATAGGCCCCTATATTAAGTGAATTTCGGTAATTTTTTTTGATTTTTACATAATTTTTTGTTTTACAAATGGAGAATCTTGTATTATAATAGTTCCGTGATTTTTGAAAACCACAAATTTTAACCAGATTGGAAGTGGACTTATGAGCCGGATGTTAGGTACTGTATCAATGGGAATCCGTGCTCCCATCATCCGTGAAGGCGATGATCTTGTAAAGATCGTCACCGACTCTATTTTAGAAGCAATGAAGGAAGACGGATTGTCTCCCCGGGATCGGGACGTTGTTGCAATGACCGAAGCGATCGTTGCCCGTGCCCAAGGAAACTATGCATCTGTCGATGACATTGCTACCGATGTGCGCAACAAATTCGGCGGTGAGACTGTTGGCGTTATCTTCCCCATTCTTAGCCGTAACCGTTTTGCTATCTGCTTGCGTGGCATTGCCAAGGGTTGCAAGAAAGTTGTTCTTATGCTCAGTTACCCCTCTGATGAAGTGGGCAATCATTTGATTGACTGGGATCTGATGGACGCAAATAACATTGATCCTTACCGCGATGTTCTGACCGAAGAACAGTATCGCAAACTCTTCGGCTATATCAAGCACCCCTTCACCGGTGTGGATTATGTAGAATACTACAG
>CALBJG010000077.1 GCA_937892865.1 uncultured Clostridia bacterium | reverse complement strand
GCTGCTCAGTTGGGCGTAGAGCCGAACACGCCTCTGGGACAAGCGTATCTGCTCCCGTACAGAAACAAGGGCGTGATGGAGTGCCAATTCCAGCTTGGCTGAACCAACTACGGTCAAGTAAAACTGCGTGAACCCTATTACTCAGGGGTGTGCGGCGTAAGCCGTGCTAACGGGGGAACCCACCAGCGAAGGGCAATCCCGTGCCATATACCAGACCATGCGACCAACAAAGGAGATGGTAGCATGATCGGAGTTTACAAAATAACGAACCTTGATACTGGTGACTTTTACATCGGGCAAAGCAAAAACATCAACAGGAGATGGAAAGAGCATTTCAGCAGATGGATTGCTTCGGCCCACAGCCAAAAATTCCAAGATGATATCAACCAATATGGAGAAGCCGGGTTCTCGTTTCAAGTTATTGAAGAATGTGAGCCTGAAATTCTTCTGGAAAGAGAACGTTACTGGATTAACACATTGCATCCATCCTATAACACAATAACGGATGGGCATGTTGTGAGCGAAGAAACCAGGTCAAAAATAAGCGCTTCTCTTGCCGGGAAAAAGCAGTCCCCTGAATTGGTTGAAAAGCGTAGGCAAGCAATTATCGAAAGGCACAAAACGTTTCCTCAAACGAACTCCGGTCATTATAAGAAGGTCGCTGTTGAAGATACAAACGTTATTGTGTTTGAGAGTGTAAAAGCCTGTGCTGAGTATCTTGGCGTTGACGCTTCCACGATGACACATGCGTTGAAACGCGGCGGGAATGTAAAAGGCAAAAAGGTTTGGTATGTGGTGTAGAGACTATCGGTGATGAATGTAACCGAGTAGGAGCGATGATGAGTTACGCTCCCAAGTGCGCAGCTTCCGCGAGGAAGAAGATATAGTCCAGCCCTGCGGGATGGTAAACCGCAGGATAACTGATAGAGGTTTAATGGACTTGGCCTATCGCTCCGGCGAAATCAGCGTGATTCAGGCGCATACCGTGTACGCCAACGACGAGTTCAGCTATGAGTTTGGCCTTGACCCCAAACTGAACCATGTTCCTGCCATCAAGGATCGCGGAGAGCCGATTGCTTTCTACGCTGTGTTCAAGACGAAGGATGGCGGCTACGGGTTTGAGGTCATGAGCATTGAGGATGTGAAGGCACACGCCAAGCGCTTCAGCAAATCCTACAACAGCCCCTATAGTCCGTGGAGTACGAACTTTGAAGAAATGGCGAAGAAAACAGTTTTGAAGCGCGTACTGAAATACGCCCCTCTGAAATCGGATTTCGCAAGGAACGTTTCTGCGGACGAAACTATCAAGACGGAGATTTCTTCCGATATGCTGGATGTAACTCCTGAACCCATTGAAGCGGAAGGAACCGTCGTAGACGAAGAAACCGGGGAAATTCAGTAAACCAAATAAGGAGATTGAGATATGTACATCAACATCAACGGTAACGTAATCGCCAGTTGCTTAGCCTTTACCAACCCTGTATATCAGGAAGAAGCTGGGGAACACAGGGTAGAGATGACGAAGGCGTTTGCGAAGTGCAAGGAGAGTACGCCGGATGGGATGCAGACAGTAAATCTCAATCTCCTTTTTTTCAACAATCTGGCGCTTCCTGCCATGAAGATTGCGGCGGGTACGAACCTGATCATCTTCGGCAGGGAATCAACAAAGGAGCGGCTTTCCTACGGGAAGCACTCATTGGAGCGAAACGTGTTTGTCGATTCATGGTTCCCCCGCGTGATTGATCCGCTCAATATGCTGGAGGAATTGAAAGTAAAGCGGACGCTGGAGGCGCAGAAGGAAGAGCAGAAACTCATGTTTGCCGCCATGCTGACGCAATGTAAGCCGACGATCATCCAATGGGTTATAAGCGCTCTGGAGGGCCAGCAGACCGAAAATAAGAGCGAATGGACAGAGAGGGAGCGTGGCGGAAAGTGATTCGTGACGATCTTGGAAAGCGATCCATCTTCGTATCTGGTCGGTACACGAAGAAGGACGAACTGGTAAATACATGGTGGATTACCCCGGAGGATGTTCTTCCGAACCAGATTTTGAACAGGCTTTGTACTGCTGGCCCTGCCATGTGTGAAGAATGCCAAGGATGCGCGTTTGGGCGGTTTTACCTGGAGCATAAGGAACTTGTAACAACGTTCAAGCGGAACACTAACAAAGGAAAGAGGAAAAGGCTTTATGAACAAATCGAAAATTGATTGGGAATACGCCGAAAACATGAGGGCCAAAGGGGAAAGCTACTCGCAGATCGGTCGGCTGCTTGCTGTTCCGAGGCAGACGGTGTTTGCCCACTTTGCTAAGAAGGGAGAACGCAGCCGAATTAAAACGCCCTATGTCGGCATCCTGGAATGGGCGTTTGAGAACCATCTGTCAAAGCGCCGAATCTGCTACATGATGTTCGGAACAACGGAACCCACCTACTACAACAAGGCCATTCGGCTGCTGAACGGCAAGCAGAAGGTATGGGAGATCAGCGTGATCAAACGGCTGACGATTGCGGCGGGTAAATCATTTGAAGAACTGTTCAGTATGGAGGAACCGAATTAACGCCAGGAAGTGCAGTAGGATTGCATTTCCTGGCGGGAAAGGGGGATTCAAATGAGAAACATACTTCGCGGGGCGAGAAAAATGCTTGAATTGACGCAAGAAAAAATGGCTGAAAAGGTTGGTGTTTCATTGCGCTATTATCAGCAGATAGAGCAAGGAACACGCACGGGTAATTTTGAGATTTGGGATGCTTTGGAAGACGTTACCGGCATTCATCAGCGTTCTTTGCGAGAAAATCAAACCGCTCCAGCAAGTAATCAGTAGATACATCGAGGGCATCTGCAAGAGAAACGAGAAGCGAAAGCGATGGTTCCCTGGTTCCCTGTTCATAGCATTGGTAGCTTCGCAACGCTACGCCTACCGAGTCCGCCAACCTTTGCTGAGTAAAATGCTTCTCCATTCTGGCCTTACGAAGTTGTTTCCCAAACATAAAAAATCCTCCCAAATATGGTATTGACAACGTGCATATTGTACGTTATAATAGCCACGGAAACAACGTGCAAACTGCACGTAATTTGGAAGGGGGAAAGATTTACGGCATCTGGTGTAAAGTGGATCAAATTATCCGTAGACTTCTGGAAAAGCAAGAGCATCAAAATCATTCGTGGGATGCCGGAAGGATGCGAGATGGCGTTTATCTGGTTCGGGCTGCTTGCTTTAGCTGGAGAAACGAATGACAACGGCCTTGTGTACTTTAGCAAAGAAGTTCCGTATACTGACCAACTTTTGTCAACTCTTTTCGACTTCCCAATAACCACAATTCGGATGGCGTTATCTACGTTTGAAAAATTGGGCATGATTGAAATCGTTGATAACATACTAATGATTTCAAACTGGGGGAAATACCAAAGCCTTGAAGGGCTTGACGCTATAAGCCGAAAGGAAAAAGACCGCGAACGGAAACGCAAAG
>CALBJG010000076.1 GCA_937892865.1 uncultured Clostridia bacterium | reverse complement strand
TAAATGCAACAGTCCGGGGGACTGTTGCTTGCCGCCCTCCGTGGCGGCAACACCTCTATTTTCGCCATCGGCGAAAATGCAAACGATTCTCTACGGGTCACCGCGGCGAAGCCGCAGTTCGGTACATATTAGAACGGCATCGCTCCACCGCATTCGTCACGGCTGCGCCGCGACACCTTCTCCGCAAGGAGAAGGCTTTCGATCGCCACGCCGGTGATACTGCCTGCAATGATAAAAACGGACACCCGAGAGGTGTCCGTTTCATTATTATACTGTTTCTTTTTTCTTCTGCAGGATGCCGGTGACGATGGTCGCCAGGGCAACGACGATCAGCGCGATGCAGAGAATAAAGAATATCATATAATGGTTGCCTGCCCGGAAAATGACGTTCCCCGGCATCTGCAACACACCGTATACGCCTACCAATCCGTAGATCACTGCCGGAAGCAGAGATTTGTTTTTCGCAATACTGAACCAAATCCCCACGATACTGCCTGCGGCAAGGATTATATGCAAACCCACGATACTGCCTGCATCCAATTCGGTATCCAGCGTCTTTTGCAGTTGCTTGGTAAATGTCTTATGTTCATGGGGACGCCAGACATACTCGCTGACAGAGAGGGTTTCTTCCTTCATTGTCCAGTTTGGCAAAAACTGGCAGATCACCATCGCCAGGAGCAGCAGGATCGCCACAATATTCAAAATCCGAACAAGATTGATCTTCTTCACTGATATACACCGTTCCTTTCCGCTTTATCTACATTTTTATTATAACATACAACCGCCCATTGTAAATTGACAGATTTTGAATGTCCCGGAACGATTTCCGGTCAAATGCCGCCAATTCTGCCTTTTATCCGGTGTATTTTTCAAAAATTATATATAGGATTCCGGGATGCTGTCTGCCATTGCCTGGGCGCCGGCATTGCTGGGGTGCAGGTGATCGCCGCAATCGTACGCAGGATACAGGGCTGTGGGCGTTTGGGGGTCGGTCACCGCATCGGCAAAGGCAAGGACGCCCTCCACCTTTGCTTCCTCCCGGATCCAGCGGTTGACCTCTTCCCGGATCGCCTCCCGATGGGCGCAAAAGGCGCTGTGTCCCCGGAAGGGCAAAACAGGAGAAAGATACACTTCGATCCCGTGGGCGTGGGCAGTTTCAATATAATACTGCAACCCTTCGATCATCTCCCGGGCTGTGGGCAGTTCGCTTAAAGGGCGATAGACATCCACGCCGTCTGTGGGGTGGATGATATCATTGATCCCGTGCAGAATGAAAACTTTTTTCACGCCGGGGAGCAGCACCTCCCGGGCAAACCGGTCTGTGCCTTTTTTGCCGTAGGCATCGTATTGCCGGACGGTGTACTCCCGCAGGATCCGGCTGCCGCCGATGCCCTTGCGGACCACTGCCACATCCGTTCTTCCCAGTTCCATCACCCGGCGTTTCAGCCGATCCGGCCAGGTCTGCGCCGTGATAGAATCACCGAAAGCCACAACAGAATATGCCTCTGCCGGCGCCAAAATCTCGATAGTATGGAGGAACGGACACATATCTGCGTTGGATTCCGTTCCAAAGGGCAGGAAAGCCGCATCCGTCTGATCACCGTCACAGCACCAGCGCTTTAAGTCCAGTTCCTCCCCCCGGCATCCGGTGCTGAGCCGGGTGAAGTCCTTGAAGTACAGGTTCACCACCAGCACCTCCCCTGCCCGGAGCAGCAAATCCACCGGGTCGGAGATCACTTCTTTATTATAAGGTATCCGGCACTGTCTTTCGCCGGCAAAGGTGATGGGCATACACCGCGCACCGTCCATACCGTTCCCCTCTGTGGCAACACTGACAGTGAGTTTTTCGATCACTGCCGTTTCCGGGTCATACAGATTGGTAAAATGAAATTTCAAGCCTTTACCCGGTACGGTCATCTGCATCTGCAGCCGCACAGTGGTATCGTGGATCCACTCAGCGCACATCCGGGAAGGATGGGTGCTGGCGCAGCCCCAGGCTGCGATCCAATGTTCGCGCATATCGTTCTCCCCCTATTGATTCTGTAACTGAATGGCAGGAAACAGATGCGCATAAGGCATCAGTTTATGGGCTGTGATGCGGAGCATATTCACATAGTCCGGGATCTTATCATCTGTCAGAGTGACCACCGAACCGGAAATGCTCAAAGCGCCTGCCACCGCGCCGGTGGAAGAACGCACTGCCACTGCCACGCATCTGCCGCCAATAGACTCTTCCTCATTGTCCATGGCATACCCCTGCTCTCTGGCGACAGCCAATTCTTCCATCAGTTTTGCCCGGTCGGTGCAGGTATTGACGGTAACCGGGGGCATTCCCCAGGTATCCAGGATGCCATCCACCTGCTCCTGGGGCAGGTAACTGAGCATCGCTTTTCCGCAGCCGGTGCAGTGCATAGGCAATGTTCTGCCGGACATAGAGTATGCGATACTGCGATTCGAAGAACGCAGGAGTTTCAGCACAAACACCTGGCCGTTGATATGGGTGGTCAGGTACACATTTTCACCGGTGGCGGCGGTGATCTCCTCCAGCAGCGGCACCGCGTGGGCGATGATGGGCTGGGACACCTGGGTCCGGTAACTCAATTCAATGAGTTTGTAACCCAGCCGGTAATACTGGGTGTTGCTCTTATAGAGAAAACCGGCTTTTTCCAATGTGCGGATCTGATTGAGCACGGTGCTTTTGGGCATCTTCAGTTGTTGGCTGATCTGCGCCAGATTCAGTTCCGGTCGCTCAGCCGTGAAACAATCCAATATCCGCAACGCCTTCTCTGTGGAAGAGACTGTTGTTTTTGCCGGGGCTTCTTGTTTTTTATCCATAACGCTCTCCTATCGACAAGCATTTTTCATATTCATAATACAACGAACCGCCCAAAATTTACATAGGGCAAAATACATAAATTTCATAGTATATTTTGGTGAATTAACTGAATTGACAAAGATCTCCTTTCATACTATTATTAACAGTGTATATCAAAAATTTGAAACATCGTTCAGCGATGCTGAACAGTTCAACAAGGAGGGAGTTTCTTTGCATAATCCATTAGAAAGAATCAGCGATGTGGGTATTTTACCGGTCATCAAGGTAGAAGACATCGCTTACGCCAAGCCGCTGGCTAAAGCGCTGCTGGACGGCGGAATGAATGCCATTGAGGTCACATTCCGCAGCGATGTGGCGGCTGATGCGGTAAAAGCCATTAAAGATGCCTACCCGGAAATGGTGGTGGGCGCAGGTACTATCCTCTCCCCGGAACTGGCTGACAAAGCCATTGCCGCCGGCGCAGATCTGATCGTATCCCCCGGTTTTAATCCCGTGACGGTGGATCACTGCATCGGTCGCGGTGTTCCCATTGTCCCCGGCTGCGGTACGCCCTCTGAAATGGAGATCGCCGTGGCAAAGGGATTAAAAGTCGTGAAGTTCTTCCCTGCGGAACTGGGTGGCGGCGTGGAAGCGCTGAAACTCTTATCCGGTCCTTTCCCCCAGTTAAAGTTTGTACCCACCGGCGGTATCAACTATAATAATCTGGGCAACTACCTGCGGCATAAGTTTATCGCCGCCTGCGGCGGCAGTTATATGGCCGGCGCAGACCTGATCCGGGAGGGTCAGTGGGACAAGATCACCGAAAACTGCCGCAAAGCGCTGGACATTTCTCTGGGCTTTGAACTTGCCCATGTGGGTATCAACAACCCCAGCAAGGATGTGGCGGTCGCCAATGTGGAAAAGATGAATAAGATCTTCCCTCTGGGCGCCAAGATCGGCAGCGGCAAGTCCAGTTTCCTGGGCACGGCTGTGGAATTTATGCACACCCCCTTCTATGGCGACAACGGTCACATCGGTTTCAAGACCAATTCTCCTGAACGGGCAAAGGCATTCTTTGAAAAGCAGGGCTTCGCTATCCGGGAGGACAGCATCGCCTATGACAAGGACGGTTCTATGAAATTCTTCTACATCGAAGAAGAGATCGGCGGCTTTGCCCTGCATGTTGTGAGAAAGTGAGTGTTGGCGTTATGAAAAAATTTGTAGGTTTCGGCGATCTGCTGATCGCATTCAACCCGGTAAACTACCGGAAATTCATCCAGGCTGACACCATGGAAGTCAACTACACCGGCGCGGAGGCCAATGTGTGCGTTTCCCTCGCCCATTTCGGTATCCCCACGGATTTTGTCACCCGGGTACCGAACAATGACATTGCCGATTGCGCCATTGCCATGCTCCGGAAGCACAATGTGGGCACGGAGAAGATCGTAAAAGGCGGCAAGCGTCTGGGCGTGATCTACACCGAACGGGGCGCCAGCCAGCGGCCCTCCAAAGTGGTCTATGACCGGGAGGACACCGCCATTGCCACCGCCAAGCCCGGGGATTTTGACTGGGATGCCATCTTCGCTGACGCGGAGTGGTTCCACTTCACCGGCATCACCGCCGCCCTCAGTGACGGCTGCGCCGCTCTGTGCAAAGAGGCCTGCATCGCCGCAAAGGCCCGGGGTCTTAAGATCAGTTGCGACTTAAACTACCGGAAAAAACTCTGGAGCCGGGAAAAAGCCCGCTCCGTGATGGAAGAACTGGTTTCCTACTGCGATGTGCTCATCGGCAATGAAGAGGATGCAGACACCGTTCTGGGCATCCGGGCAGCGGATACGGATGTGACCACCGGCAAACTCAGCCGGGCAGGTTACGAGGAAGTGGCAAAAGAGATTTGCCGCCGCTACGGCGTTGGCAAAGTCGCCTTTACCCTCCGGGAGAGCCTCTCCGCCTCGGACAACAACTGGTCGGCTATGCTCTTTGACGGCAAGACCGCCCATTTCTCCAAGAAATACGCGATGCACATCGTAAACCGTGTCGGTGGCGGCGACTCTTTCTCCGCCGGTTTGATCTACGCCCTGATGCAGGACTACGAAGCCCAGCGGGCGGTGGAATTTGCCGCGGCGGCAAGTTGTCTGAAGCACACCATTGAATTTGACTTTAACCTCGTTACTGTGGACGAGGTTGAAACACTCGCCGGAGGCGATGGCTCCGGACGGGTGCAACGATAAAACAAACGATTGAAAAGAGGTAACTGCAATGAGTGAGAAGATCAAAAACATTTATGAACACCGTCCCCTGCTGGAGCAGATCCCCGAAGAATGGCGTGACCGGATCCCCGAGATCAATGAGCGCTACAAGAAACTGTACACCGCGCTGGTCTATGATGTAATGGCAGAGGTTTACAACCTCCCCGGCCGTTCCATGAAGCCCGGCATCGGCCCGCTGGAGCGTGGCGGCGTCAACGGCAAGGTGGCAGGCCCTGCTTTCACCACCCGTCGTTGCTCTACCCCCGACACCAACCCCGATGTGCACAATGTCCGTCTGGGTCTGATGGCCAGTATGTGTGACGGCTGTGTTTACGTTTCCGACGTGCAGGGCAACCGCAACTGCGGTCAGTTCGGTGAGATCACCGCTACCGCTATGCGGGCAGCAGGCTGCGTAGGCGCTGTGATCGACGGCTCTACCAGAGACTCCGACTATCTGATCGCCATGGGCTTCCCCACCTTCGTCCGCTGGTGCAGCCCCGTTGAGGGGTTGAGCCGCTCCATGACCGTTGACTATATGATCCCCATTTTCGTTGACGGCGTTGACGGCGCGCTGATCATCAACCCCGGCGACTTTATCTTCGGCGACGGCGACGGCGTTGTTGTGGTTCCCAAGGACCTGGTCATTCCCGTTCTTGAGAAGGCAGAAAAGAACTTCCGCGACGAGAAACTGAGCCGCAGAGCCATGGCTGAGGGTATGGATCCTTTCGAGGTTTACAATACTTACGGCCGTTTCTGATCAATCGTAAAATATGCCGCCCCGGATACCGGGGCGGCCCTTTGGGGGTAGTGCTATGAAACTGAATCAACCTTACTATATTGAACCCCGGTCCGGGGATGCCCATTTGGATCTGAATGGCAAATGGTGTTTCTTTTTTGCAGACCATGTGGTAGAATACCCCCAGGCGACCCAATGGCAGTATGAAACGACACTGCCGAAATCTGTTTATCACTCTCTTTATGAGGCAGGCATCCTCCCGGATCCTTACTACGGCACCAACAGCAAGCAGTATGACTGGGTTGATAAAAAGATCTGGTACTACCGGAAAACTTTCACCCTGAACAAGCCCGGTTTCACCGGCAATGCCTATCTGTGCTTTGACGGCATCGCCTATTACAGCCGTCTGTGGGTCAACGGCGTTTTGATCGGTGACCACGAAGGTATGTTCGGCGGTCCCGCTGCGGATGTTGCCGAACACCTGAATCTTACCGGCGAAAACGAGATCGTGGTGGAAGTGAAAGCGATGAACTACGGTCTTGAAAAGAAACTGGATGTCCGCACCGATGAACCTACGCCCCAGATCGTTCCCTGGGCGCTGATCCGGGATACCTACGGCAACAACGGCGATTATATCGTTTTGGGTATCTGGGGCAGGATCCGTATGGAATTTACGGAGAAAATGCACATCAGCCGTCCTTACATCTACACCAAAAAGGCAGATGCACACAAGGCGGAACTGATGCTGGAATTTGAGGTGGCAGACGGAACACTGGAGGAACTGCGTAGTCTGCATTTTAACGAGATCCATATGTGTGACTCGTGCAATATGTTTGCCACCGGCTTAAGCGGCGCTACCCGGGATATTATGGTGGATTTCTCCATCTGTGTCCGGGAAAAAGACACCGGCAAGGAAGTCTATCGCTCCGTTAAACCCTATGATCTCCCGGATCTTTACAAATTGGGTGTCCGGGACGAGCGTTATCTGGAACTTCCCTTCTTCAGCGCAACCATTGAAATTGAAGATCCCCGTCTGTGGTATCCGGCGGGTATGGGCGAGCAGGCGCTTTATGATGTGACCGTAGAGATGTATGCAGACGGCAGGCGCCTGGACACCCAAACCCTTACCACCGGCATCCGCACCTTTACCGCCCGGCGGACCGACGGTCCCCGGTACCGGACTCGCTGGAATGACTATCGCTTTGCCATCAACGGCAAGGAATTCTTCCTGAAGGGTATCAACTGGATGCCCATTGACATTCTTCTGAACACAGACCCGGCAGAGTATCGCTGGCGGCTGATGCTGGCGAAGAATGCAGGCATTCAACTTCTGCGGGTTTGGAGCGGCGGCGGTTTCCCGGAAACAGACGATTTTTATAATCTTTGCGATGAACTGGGCATTTTGGTATGGCAGGATCATATGGTCGCCAACACCAACTGCACCGCAGGCTATGACCTGGATGTGCTGGAATGCCAGGAATCCTACAACATTTACCGCATCCGCAATCACCCCAGTTTGGTGATCCACTGCGGCGGCAACGAGTTCAACGCCTGCCACAAGGGCAACGCCGCAACGATGTTTACCATCTCCCGGGTGGTAAAGGCGCTGGATCCTGCCAGACTCTATTACGATGTATCCCCGGAGGGTGGCAGCGGTCACACCTATGTGGATATGGAGCCTGCCTGGTTCCGCCACCGTTACCGCCATCTGCCCCTTTTGGCAGAGTCCGGCATCCACAGTTTCCCCACGTTCCATTCTTTGAAGCAATTGCTCCGTCCCGAGGAGACTGTAGGACCTATGACGGACATTATGTCCTCCCGGTTCCGGGCGGATTATCCGGATCTTCTGAATCATTTTTGTGAATATGACCCGGTGCTGGTGCCAAGAGCCCTGTCCCGGATCTCCCAGATCAGCAATATCCGTGCCCTTTCTCTGGAAGGGATGTGCGAAGCCGGTCAGGTGCAGGCTTATGAATTCTACACCCAGATGATCCAGGCGATGCGGGAAAATTACCCCGTCACCGGCGGCGTTATGCCATGGGTATTTAACCGGTACTGGACCACTGTCGGCGTACAGATGGTTGACGGCAGCGGCCGTCCCACCCATCAGTACTATGCCATGAAAAATGCCTACAGCCCCGTCAATATCTGCTTAAGTCTGGATTGGACAGTGATCGCCCCCGGTGAAAGTGTGCCTCTGCGGGTAAAACTCCTGGGTGAGCACACCGGTCTTGAGGGTTCGGAGATCACCGTGACGGTCTACACCCCGGACTTAAAGGTAGCAACAGAAGACACCTGCGCTGTGACCGATCCTGCGGCGGTATTCTGTTTCCCGGCTTTCTGTCCGGACGATACTTACACGGACAAGTGTTTCCTGATCTGCGCGGAACTGACCCGAAAGGACGCTGTTCTCTCCCGCAGTACTTACTGGATCAAATGTACCGGTATGCTGGCAGATGCTGCCCTTTTGGCAGAACATCGAAGCAAGCCCACCCCCAATCTGTTCTTCGCCCAGGGGCCCTGGCTGAAAGACAACATTCAGGCAGGTAACAAGGCAAAACTGGAAGCCCGGGTGTTGCATACCGGATTTGAAGATGGCTACGCCCGGCTGGATATTCAGGTAACCAACGCCGGTGATACCATTGCATTCCCGGTGACACTGGAAGTTGCCAACGCCCCTGCCCGGTTCTATGCTAATGACGGTTTCTTTATGCTGAAACCCGGCGAGACCAAGTCTTTGCAATTGGTCTGTGACGGTTTGACACCGGATGACACAGCCGAAGTGCAGATCCGGTGCTGGAACGCCGAAGGGATCGACTTAACTTGCCCTTTATAATCCTTCAGAAAGACAGGTGACGGTATGCACACCGTAGAACTATTGACCGATGCCCGCTGTATCGTAGGGGAAGGCCCTTTATGGGATGCCCGGAATCAGCGTCTGCTGACAGTGGATATCCAGGGCAAACGGCTGCGCAGTATGGATTGGCTGACCGGCAGTATCACCGATACCGTCCTGCCCCAACAGCCGGGATTTCCGGTGCTGTGTGAAGACGGACAAGTCCTTGCCGGTTGCGAGGACGGCGTTTATCTGGTTTCGGACGGAAATTTCCGCCGGGTATCCCAGGTCTGCCCCATCAAGGGTCAGCGGTTTAACGAGGGCAAGGTAGGCCCCGACGGCAATCTGTATCTGGGTACATTCAGCCGGGACTACACCGCCGCATTTTACCGGATGGACAGCAAAGGTGTTCTCGCTGAACTATTTGACGGTGTGGGAAACTCCAACGGTCTTGATTGGGATGAAGCGGGATATTTTTACTACAATGATACCCCTTTGGGCAGGACAGACCGGTTTGCCGTCCTCCCGGACGGAACCCTTGCTGACCGGCAAACGGTTTGCCGGTACGAACGGGGCGCGCCGGACGGAATGACCATTGACACCGACGGCAATCTGTGGACAGCCCTATGGGGCAGCGGCACGGTGGTGTGTATCGACCCCCGCACCGGAAACATTTTGGACACGATCTCGTTGCCGGTAAGTCAGCCCAGCAGTTGCGCCTTTGCCGGGGACGATCTGAAAACCCTGGTGATCACAACTGCCGCCCACAATGTGCATTTGAAAGACGAGCCCCTGGCAGGCGCGACCTTTGCTGTTCGCCCCGGTGTCCAGGGTCTGCCCACCCGTGTTATGAAATTGGAGGTAGTATTATGAGACTTGCGGATTATTTGATTTCCACCCCCAGTATCCAATGGGATTACGCCCGGCAGATGGGTATCCCCTACGCCGTGGGCAGAATGCCCGATGGGCATATGGAGGAGACCGCCGCCAGTTTTGAACTGCTGAAAGAAATGAAACAGCGCTACACCGACGGCGGTTTTCAGTTGAAAGTCATCGAGCCTGCGCCCCCCAATCAGAAGATCAAGCAGAATCTTCCCGGTCGGGACGAAGAGATCGACCGGATGTGTTCTCTTATTACCAATATGGGCAAACTGGACATTGAAGTCCTTTGCTTTAACTTTGCCACCCACTTTAACTGGAGCCGTACAAACTTCAAAGTACCGGAGCGGGGCGGCGCGTTGGTTACCGGCTATCGCCACGCAGATATCGACCACAGTGTGGTCACCGATGCAGGCATCATCACTGCCGAACAACTGTGGGAGAATTTGGAATACTTACTGAAAGCCATCGTACCGGTGGCAGAAGAAGCCGGTGTCAAGTTGGCGATCCACCCGGATGATCCTCCGGTAGATTGTATTCAGAATGTTGCCCGGATCTTAAACACCGCGGAGGCGATGGAAAAAGCCTGCAATTTAGTCCCCAGCCCCAACCTGGGCATTACCATGTGCCAGGGTACATTTGTGGAGATGGGCGGCGATATTTACGAAAACATTGAGCGGTTTGCCAAGCAAGGTCGGATCCACCTGGTCCATTTCCGGGATCTCCGGGGCGACAAGTACGATTTCCACGAAACATTCCACGACAACGGCATCACCGATATGGCCCGGTGTGTCCAGTTGTACGAAAAATACTGTCCCGAGGCTTATGTGCGTGTAGACCACGTTCCCACCCTGGCAGGTGAGGACAATTCCACCCCCGGCTACTGCGCTTTGGGCCGTCTGTTCGCTGTTGGTTACTTAAAGGGCCTGATGGAAATGAGCAAGAAGGTGTAAACGATGGATATGATCATTCCCTCTTTAAAAGGCAAGCGCGTGCTGATCACCGGCTCCAGCCGGGGGATCGGCAAAGCCTTTGCGGAAGGTTTTGCCCGGTGCGGCGCTTGTGTTGCCGTTCACGGCAGCAAGCCCTCGGCAAAAATGGATGAGACCATTGCTGAACTTTCCGCTCTTGGCGGAAAGATCGCTGCGGTTTACGGCGATCTCAGCGACCCGGCAGCCCCCGGCTCTGTCATAGAGCAGACTGTTGCCGCGCTGGGCGGCATCGACATTCTCATTTGCAACGCATCCTACGAGATCCGCCGCAAGTGGCATCAGATCCCCCCGGAGGAGATGCAGCAGATCACGCAAGTAAACTTTTTCAGCGCGGTACAACTGATCCAGTTGGCGTATCCCTATATGCAGCAAAGCGGCTGGGGCAGAGTGATCACCGTTGGCAGTGTCCAGCAGACAAAGCCCCATCCGGATATGCTGATCTACGCCGCTATGAAGAGCGCTCTGCGGAATGTATCCCAAAGTATTGCGCTGCAAGTGGCAGGTGAAAACATCACCGTCAACAACCTTGCCATCGGCACCATCTGCACAGACCGGAACAGCGCAGTTCTCTCGGACGAACAGTACTATGAAAAGGTACAAAATGACATTCCCATGAAGCGGATCGGTCAGCCCCGGGACTGTGTGGGCGTTGCGCTGATGCTGTGCAGCGAGGACGGCAGTTACATCACCGGCGAGAACATCTGCGTAGACGGCGGCAAAACACAAATGTAAAGAAACAAAAAATCCGCTGGGGTAACCCAGCGGATTTTCTTGTGTGCTTTTTTAATTAGTCTTCCTGTGCCTTGGAGACGAACAGGTTGACCAGGATGCCCAGGATCAGAGCGCAGGCGATGGAGGTCAGAGTGACCTTACCGAAGGTCAGGCTCAGGCCGCCGATACCGGCGATCAGGATCACTGCAACAACAAACAGGTTCTTGCTTGCGCCCAGGTTGACCTTCTGGATCATCTTCAGACCGGAGACAGCGATGAAGCCGTACAGAGTCATGCAGACGCCGCCCATCACGCAGTTGGGGATGGAAGCCAGGAAGGTAACGAAGGGACCGAAGAAGGAGATCACGATACACATGATTGCAGCAGCGGTGATGGTGACCACGGAAGCGTTACGGGTGATAGCAACACAGCCGACGGACTCGCCGTAGGTGGTGTTGGGGCAGCCGCCGAATAATGCGCCAGCCATGGAGCCAACGCCGTCACCCAGCAGGGTGCGGTGCAGGCCGGGCTCTTCCAGCAGATCCTGGCCGATGATGGAGGACAGGTTCTTGTGGTCAGCGATGTGCTCTGCGAACACAACGAAAGCAACGGGAATGTAAGCAACAGCGATGGTTGCAATGAAAGCGCCGTCAATATCCTTAACGCCCTTAAATGCTTCGATGAAAGTGAACTCGGGGATCGCGAAGATCTGCATCTCCTTGAACACGCTGAAGTCAATGACCATCAGAGCAGCATTATTGGTAGCGGAGCCGATGACGGTGAAGATCGCAGCCACAACATAGCCGCACAGAATGCCCAGGATGAAGGGGATCAGTTTTGCCATCTTCTTGCCGTAGACGGAGAAGAAGATAACGGCGAACAGAGTCACCAGACCGCAGATAAGAGCCACATAGGGGCTGCAGCCTGCAACACGGCCGGTGGTCAGATCGCCAACAGCGTTGCCTGCCAGGGACAGACCGATGATAGCGACGGTGGGTCCGATAACTACGGGGGGCATCAGTTTGTTGATCCAGTTGACGCCTGCGAACTTAACCGCGATGGCGATGACCACATACACCAGGCCGGCGCACACAGCGCCCAGGATCAAACCGGCGTGACCGGCAGAAGCAGAAGCAGCGCCTGCAAAAGCGGCTGCCATAGAGCCCAGGAAAGCGAAGGAAGATCCCAGGTAAACGGGGCTCTTGAACTTGGTGAACAACTGATAGACGATGGTACCGACGCCTGCGCCGAACAGAGCGGCAGCCTGGCTCATGCCGTTACCGATGATAGAGGGGACTGCGATGGTTGCTGCCAAGATCGCCAGAACCTGCTGGAATGCGAATACCAGCAACTGACCGAACTTGGGCTTGTCATTGATGCCATAGACGAGATTCATTTCGTTTCCTCCAAATTTCTATTTTTTGCGTGCCTCCCACGCAAAAGCACAATTTCTGTGGGATTGCATCCAACGAACATTATACCGCTCTTTTCCCCAAAAAGCAACAAAAAATTCACAATTTTCCAAACATTTTCAAAACCGAAAAACCGTTGCGGCCCAACGGTTTTTCTTGTTTTGTTGTTATGTAAACCTTGTATTTTTAAGTTAATATTCTGTTGACCCAAGCGGAGGATAGCATTCCCGGGCAAATCATAACCGCCGGCTGCGCCGATACAAAAAAGGGAACGGCTTGCGCCGTTCCCTGAATCGTGCATTGTGCATTATGAATTATGCATTTAAATGGATCTTGTCCACTCGGAGATGAGGATACCGGGGATCATCCAGATCAGTTCGTAAAGGAACAGATTGGCAGGGGTGAGCAGTTGTCCTGCGCCCAGGATCGCCAACACCAGCATCATCACTATGCCCAAAATACCACCGACCATATGGATCACCACGCCTAAGACACTGGCTGTCCGCAGGGCTCTGGCTCCGGTAACGCCGAATGCCAAAGGCGCAATGCCGTCCCGGGTGGTAAGCACCAAGGCTTTCCCCTCTTCCGATTGGGTCTCGGTGGGCTGCTGTCCGATTTCGGGAATGACCAGTTTCCGGACGCTGATGCCGAACTTCGCCCGGAGGAACTCCGGTGTGATCATAAACTGGCTGCCCGCAAGGACCGGCCGCAGACCACGGTAGGAACTTAAGGTATTCAGCGCGGCGTTTACCAAGCGGCTCTTCTCATAAGACACCGCAAACAGACCGGAAAGTTCGCCGTCCACTGCTACGCAGACCGCGTGACCAACCCGCAAGCCCTCCGGCACTTCCACACCCATTTTGGCAAGGAAGCCCAAACTGCCCGCCAGCACCGCTTCGCCATTGACCACAGCGCCGATGCCGCCTCCCTCATATTCCCGGAATTCCCGGGGGGTGTAGTGGATACCGTTCCGGGTTTCCAGCAGGTAATCAAACAAAGGTTTCAGGTTGCCGCCGTTTTCTCCGATCAGCGCAGCGGCGTATGCCACAGTCTGGTCCGGATTCCGGTCGGTGTAGAACTTTACGCCGTTCAGTTGCAATGTGCCTGCGGGGAACAGATCGTCAAAGGTGACGGGGAAAGTGATCTTTTTACAAAGGTCTTTTACACTCTGCCAGCCGCAGAGAACACTGCCCAAACTGTGCAGACGGGAACGAAGCACCGCGTTGGGGCGGGAAAGGGTGATGAAAATGGTGGCGGGCATTGCGGCAAGGAGTGTCACAGCCCACACCCGGACACCCAGCCAAAGGCTGTGGAGCACGCCGGCGGTGATGCCCACAGCGATGCTGACACCCAACGCCACCAGGGCATAGACGGAAAGGACTTTCTCCGGACCGGTGGTCTCCTGCTCCGTTTCCATAAAGTCCTCCACCTGACCCTCCCCACGGAGGATACCGGCAGTTTCTTCATAGTAATCCTCAGAAAGGCTGATCTTATCCAGTTTCGTTGCCTTGCGCATGGTATCCAGGCGGCTCAGACGGGTGCTGCGCTGCTGATAAGATGCCCACAAAGACATGGTAACTTGCAGGCTGAATGCGGCGCAGCAGGGTACTTGCTCCATTTTCAGACACAATACGCCATCCAGAGCGCAGGCGATAAAGGTAAACACCAGCAATGTATTTAAGGTAAAGCGTTTCTTGAACAGATCCGCCACGCCTTCGATCAGTTGGAAACTGCCGATAAGGGCGGACAGCAGCATTGCCAGAAACTGGCTGAACACCAGCAGTTTCATCCGCTCTGCCTGCACTGCGCCAAAGGCGTACATCGCTGTAGCGCCGGCGCTGATCAGCACCACCAACAGGCTCAAAAACAGCGCTACCTGCACTTTGCCAACGCCTTTTTCAGACAACTGGTAGTAAAGCCGCTCCGGGCCTGCCACCAATTTTTTCTTCAGTTCTTTCAGCCGGGAACGGGGATGCTGCAGGATCATCGGGGGCGGTGTATAATCGCCCATGGGCTGTTCATATTCCGGCTCCCACTGGCCTTCAAAGGCTTCTTCCTGCTCCGGTTCCGGCGCGGGGGTCTCCTCCTCTTCGTCCAGGATCGGCTGGGCATTCCGCACAGTACCCTTGGCGATCAGCGCCGTGTCCAGGCGGATGGTATCGGATGTTACGCCGGTCTCCCCTTCTTCTTTCCCGGGGAGGGTATCCATACGGATGGTATCACCGGTAACCCCGGGGGTTTCCGGGGCAGTTTCCTCCTGCGCCGCATCTTCCGCAGCCGGGATCTCCTCTGCCGGTTCTTCCGGCACATCTGCGCCGAATTCCCGCATAATATCGTCTAAATTAAATTCCTGCAATTCGTTCTCGTCCATAATTACCTCCTTTGCCGCACTGCCTCATACAGCAAAATAGATGCTGCGGAGGATGCATTCAGAGATGAGATACGACCCTTCATAGGAATGTGGACCGTTACATCGCAATTTTTTTGCACCAGGCGGCTCATACCGTCCCCCTCGGAACCGATGACGATGGCGGAAGGGCCGGTCAGGTCTGCTTCGTACATAGGCACAGAGCCTTCCGCGGCGGTGCCGAAGATCCAGATGCCCTTTTCTTTCAGTTCTTCCATAGCGGCGTTGATGTTGGTGACCCGCGCCACTTTCATATACTCCACCGCGCCGGCGGAGGCTTTTGCCACAGTGGCGGTAAGACCTACGCTGCGCCGCTTCGGAATGATAACGCCGTGGGCGCCGGCGCACTCTGCCACCCGGAGGATCGCGCCTAAATTATGGGGGTCGGACAGTTCGTCACAAATGACGATCAAGGCATTTTCACCCCGGTCTGCCGCCTCCTGCAGGATATCGTCAATGGTGGAATACGCCCGGGCTGCTGCCAGCGCGATGACGCCCTGGTGGGCGTGGGTGGTACTCATAGCGTCCAGTTTCCGTCTGTCCACCGGCACGATCACCGCCCCTGCCTCCTTTGCCTGGGCGGCAAGGCGTTGCAGACCCTTGTCCGTATCGCCGTTGGCGATGAACACTTTATCGATGGTGCGGCCGCTGCGCAGCGCCTCGGTCAAGGCGTTACGGCCTTCCAACTGACCTTCGATCTCCTCAACGGGAGCAGGTCTTTCTCTTCTTTCGGGCCGCGGGCCGCGGCGAAACTTTTCTGCCATATCCATACGCTCCTCAAAAAACGGGTATACTTTCACATATAGAATCATTATAACAGATTTTATTCCATAACACAACCGCAAATTTTGGTAGGAAAGCCCGCCAGCCGACTTCGTTACCGGGCGAAATAGCAGAAGAACGATGACTGCCTGGGTTGAAGGCGTTTTGCCTGTCGGGGCATCCCGACATTTAACAGAAAATTTACGGCCCTATTCATTGCGTTTGGGGATGATTTGTGTTATAGTGTGCTAAGATAACCATATAATGTATGTCCAAGGAGGCAAAATGCCAATGGATAACCAGAACAAACCAAACGATCCGAAAAACAATGACAAAAAGCCAAAGGGCAATTTATGGGCCACGCTGCTCATCTCCGTGGTGGTGATCCTGCTTATCAGCACCGTGTATAACGCCATTGTGGGCAGCCAGTACAAACTGACTACCTACTCTGACTTTGCCGATGCTATGGAAGCGGGAAATCTTCATGAAGTGGAACTGCGTTTTGACCGGATCATCTACCTGACCAAGGAAGAATCGGAAAAACCTGCTGCCCAGCAGCAGGCTTGCTACACCGGTCTTCCCAGCGGCGGCGATGCTTTGGCGCTGGCGGAAAAACTGGACGCTATGGGCGTTACCGTTTCCCAGGTGATTGTGGAGGATAACTCCACCATCATTATGATCCTCTCCTATGTCGCCATGTTCGGCTTTACATTCTTCCTGTTCAGCCGCATCACCAAGCGGATGGGCGGCGACGGTATGATGGGTTCCATCGGCGCCAGCAAGGCAAAGATGTATATGGAAAAGCAGACCGGTGTCACCTTCAAGGATGTGGCCGGACAGGACGAAGCCAAGGAATCCCTGCAGGAGATCATCGACTTCCTGCACAATCCCAAGAAGTACACCGACATCGGCGCGAAAATGCCCAAGGGTGCCCTGCTGGTAGGCTCTCCCGGTACCGGTAAGACACTGCTTGCCAAGGCCGTGGCAGGTGAAGCAGGTGTTCCTTTCTTCTCCATCTCCGGCTCCGATTTTGAAGAAATGTTTGTCGGTGTCGGCGCCAGCCGCGTCCGTGACCTGTTCCAGCAGGCTACCAAGGTGGCTCCCTCCATCGTGTTCATCGACGAGATCGATGCCGTGGGCCGCAGCCGTGACTCCCGCTTCGGCAACAACGACCAGACCCTGAACCAGCTCCTTGGCGAGCTGGACGGATTTGACTCTTCCAAGGGTGTTGTGATCCTCGCTGCTACCAACCGTCCGGAAATTCTGGACAAGGCGCTGCTCCGTGCAGGCCGTTTCGACCGCCGGATCATTGTGGACCGGCCTAACCTGCAGGGCAGACTGGACACCCTGAAGGTGCACACCCGCAAGATCAAACTCAGCGAAGATGTGGATCTGCGTAAGATCGCCCAGGCTACCGCCGGCGCTGTGGGCGCTGACCTTGCCAACCTGGTCAACGAAGCCGCCCTGCGGGCTGTCCGCAACGGCCGCAAGGCTGTCAATCGGGAAGACCTGCT
>CALBJG010000075.1 GCA_937892865.1 uncultured Clostridia bacterium | reverse complement strand
AAGCCCTGCTCGCCGTAGGAGCCGTCGTCGGTCATCAGGTACAGGTTGTCGGAAACAGCCTTGAACTCGTCCTCCAGGATGACGATGTCCTTGTTGCGGAAGCCGACGATGACATCCACCTCAGCACCGGCTTCCTTGAAAGCCACGGCAGAGGGCAGGGCGATGGCGCAGCCGACACCGCCGCCAACCACGCAGACACGCTTCTTGCCTTCCACTTCCGTGGGTTTGCCCAAAGGACCGACAAAATCACGGATAAAGTCGCCCTCGTTCAGTTTGCCCAGGGCGGTGGTGGCAAAGCCGACTTTCTGGAAAATGATGGTGACGGTGCCTGCCTCCCGGTCGTAGCCGGCGATGGTCAGAGGAACACGCTCACCCAGTTCGTCGATGCGGAAAATGATGAACTGACCTGCCTTGGCTTTCCGGGCAATAAAGGGGGCTTCAATGTCCATCAAAGTCACATTGGCGTTCAGTTCTTTTTTGCGAACGATCTTAAACATGTATTTAAACCTTCCTTCCGGTAATATTCCATTTTACATTATAGTTTTTTTCCTTGTATTTGTCAAACATTTCCCGAAAAAAGAAACCGTTGCAAGAAACAACGGACGATGCTATAATGAAACCAGAGAGAGGCGGTGTGATTATGGCGAAAAAAAGCGATTATATCGCGGTGTTTGACTCCGGTGTAGGGGGCATCAGTGTATTGAAAGAACTGATTTCCCAAATGCCCGGGGAGAACTATCTGTATTTCGGCGACTCCGCCAACGCCCCTTACGGTGAAAAGACCACGGAGCAGGTGCGGCAACTGACCTTAAATGCCGCGGAAAAACTCCTCGCCCGGGGCGTAAAAGCCCTGGTCATCGCCTGCAACACCGCCACCGCCGCGGCGATCAATGCCCTGCGGGAAGCGCACCCAGACACCATTATCGTGGGCATTGAGCCGGCGCTGAAAGTGGCGGCAGACCATTTTCCCGGCAGCCGGGTAGGTGTGATGGCAACGCCGGTGACTTTACGGGAAGAAAAGTTTTCCCAGCAGATGCACCGCTTTGAAAATGTTATGGTCACACCCATTCCCGTAACGGGATTGGTGGAACTGATCGAATCCGGCGCAGATGCCGGGCAAATCGAAGCGGTTCTTCATCCCTGCCTTGACCCCTATGCCGGCAAACTGGATGCTGTGGTGCTGGGCTGTACCCACTACCCCTTTGCCGCCAAAGAAATTCAGAAAATCTTGGGTGAAAAGACCGTACTGCTGGACGGCAGTATCGGCACCGCTGCCCAGACCCGGCGGCTACTGGAAAATGCCGGGCTTCTTTTGGAAGAAAGCGGCAGTATTACCATAGAAAACAGCGCGTCCGACCCGGGCCTTATCCGCCGGTGCCGTGACTTGCTATGAAAGGAAGGAAATTATTATGATCGTTTGTCCCTGGAAAGATTTGAAGCGTTATGTGTCCGTGATCCCCGGTTTGGAGGAGGCCATTGCCGCCGCTGACAAACTGGAATCTTTTGAGCCTGCCACCATCCCGCTGTCCGGCAGCAACAAGATCCTGGTGCAGAATGTGACCACCAAGCCCTGGGAAACTTCCAAACTGGAAGCCCACCGGGAATTTCTGGACATTCAGTACATCATCAAGGGCAAGGAATTTGTAGGCTGGGCGCCGGTGGACACCCTCACCGCAACGGAAGAATACAACCCCGTAAAAGACAAGTGTATGTACGAGGGCAAGAATTACCCCATGGAGATCGCCGAGGGTTACTGCTATGTGGTATATCCCGAAGATGCCCACGCCCCCAGCGTCCACTTTGACGAGGGCGGTCAGGTGACAAAACTGGTCATTAAACTGAAGGTCTGATCCATAACCCGTTGCTGCCGCAAAAATCTCAATAAAGAGATATAAAAAGCGGGTGCAACTTTTGGTACCTCAAATTACGGTTTGTCGTGTTGTTTCAAATCATGCACCGCACCCATAATATCCCCTCCCGGGGAGGGGATGGCTCGCAAGCGAGCCAGGGGTGGAATGCGGGCGGAAATCTCAACATTTGCTACTGTATCAAGCCTTTTCGTCAGTTAAGATTTCGCCGTTCCACTCCCGTCAGTTTCGCTGACACCCTCCCCGATTGCGGTGCCCGGCATCTGTCTGCGTCGACAGCGCTCCTTGACATCTGCCGACCGCGGCACACTCTGCGCCTTCGCTGTATCTGCCACCGGCAGCGCTCAGGCTCGAGGCCCCGGGAGAGGGTATGTGGGTACGAATCAAAAGTTTAACACCTCAAAAAGTGCAAATTTGAAGGTTTATCGGGCATTCTGCATAAAAAAAGCGTATCGTTAAGATACGCTTTTTTCATTAACTTACCTGGTTTTCCAATGTGGGAACATCGCCTGCTTCGCCTACTTCAAAGTAGATATCCAAAATGGCTCTTGCCACCGTTGCCAGGGTAGAACCGTGACCTGCCCGCTCGCCGTAAACGGCGATGGCGATCTGGGGATCGTCCGCCGGAGCGTAGCACACAAACGCGCCGTGGTCAGAGGTACCCGTGATGCCGGTCTGGGCTGTGCCGGTCTTGGCGGCAACTTTTACGGGGTAGTCCTGGAATGTGGAATAGGCAGTACCGGTCCAATCGGCGGTTTTGTCGGTGACCAGTTTCATACCTTCGGAATAGGCAAGGTAAGCATCGTCGGAGATGTCCATTACATACTGCACCTTTGCCTCGTTTTCCGCGATCAGTTGCCGGTAGTCCGCAGACACCACCCGGTTTAAGAAGGTGGCTTTGTACCGGGTGCCCCGGTTTGCCAAAGTAGCGGCGTAATTACACAGTTGAATGGGAGTGAACCGGTTGTCCGACTGGCCGATGGCGGCGGTAATGGCGTCCGCCTTATACCACTCTGCGCTGTCGCCGGTGTAGAGTTCCTTTTTCGTCTCCTCGTTTGCCCGGTGACCCACATACTCCGGCAGTTCGATACCGGTAGGCTCACCAAGACCCAACTCCCGGGCGGTCTTATCCATCACGCTTAAGTGGATCCGGTCGCCCAGCCAGTAGTAGAAATAGTTGCAGGAGACCTGCAAAGCCTCTGCCGCGCAGAGATTTTCGTGGAGCATACCGTAGTTGGTATAGTACAGACAGTTAACGGAAAATCCCGGGGCGTAACGGTCGTAAACGCCTCTGTCGTAGATCTCTGTGCCGGAGTTGATCAGACCGTCCCGAATACCGGCGATGGTCATACTCATTTTGTAGGTAGAACCGGGGGGATAGGTGCCCAGGAGCGCCCGGTTGAACAGCGGGTCGTGTTCTGCTTCCAGCAATTCATTGAATTTTTCGGAGAAATTGGACAAGTCATAGGTAGGGTAACTGCCGCAGACCAGCACATTGCCGTTGCGCACATCCAGCGCAACCACAGCGGCGCCCTGGCAATCCTGGCCGTCCTCGCCTTCTTCCTGGGCTTTTAAGGTTTCCATCACCAGCGCCAGTTGGTCCTCTGCTGCCATTTGCAGGTTGATGTCCACAGACACCTCCACATTGGCGCCGGATTTGGGCTCTTTGCCCTCCAGATAATAGGACTTGACGATATTGCCGCTGGTGGTCACCTCATCGATACGCCATCCGTCCACGCCGTGGAGGTATTCTTCGAAAGCCGCCTCCAGGCCGTCCTGACCGATCTCTGAGTCCATAGAATAATCCGGGTCGTCCTTATATTTTTCCCACTGCTCCGCATTCATTTTGCCCACAAAGCCCAGAATATGGGCGGCGTATTTGGTGTTGTACTCCCGGACCGTGGAGGCTTCCACGTTCATACCGGGAATGCTCAGTTCCGAAATGGCGGACAGTTCTTTCTCGTCCACGTCCGCAAGGAACACAAAGTTGGGAAGACTTGCCACAGGGCCCCGGAGGTCCAGTTCGTACCACAGACCCAGCACTGCCCGGGCTTCCTCATCGGTCCACTCCGGCGGCAGGCTGTAATGCTCCCGGAGTTTTTCAATGAGCAATGGCGCGGAGATATCCGGGTCCAGGTCCACTTTTGCGTTCAGATACACCTGGAAATAACTGCGCCAGGTGGAGTTCTGCTCGTCCAAAGTATACACAAAGGGCTTTTCCTTGGATACGGGGAAATGCTCCGTGTATTCAATGCCCTGCTCCTGGCAGCGTTTGACCAGGTTATAAAGGTGGCGGCTGGTGCCGTTGGCGCTTTTGATAACGAAGTGGTTGATGACCAGATCGTAACTGGCGCGGTTACTGACCAGCACATTGCCGTTGGTGTCCAGAATATCGCCTCTGGCGGCTTTGACCCGGGTCATGGTGGTAAAGGTGGTGGTGTTATCCTTGTTGCCGCCGGTCTGAATGATCTGCAGGTTATAAAGGTATCCCACGAAAAATGCCACCAGCAGGGCAAACATCACAAGGAGCAGCCGCGCCCGGTATTTCGTTATTCTTTCCATCCTTGTCCTCCAATTTTGCCGATGGCGGTAAGCAGCGGATAAAGCATCGGCAGGGCGATCAGCGACAGTACGCCGGTAAGCACAAACACGCCGAACCGGTCACCGCCGGTAAGACCCAAAAATGCGCCCACGGCAAAGACCAGTATCTCATAGACCATCACCGTGACACTGCTGCAGAGCATTGCCGCGCTGAAGCCCACCTGCAAATAACTTTGCCGGAAAGCAGCGACCAGGGTCGCGGGAACGGTAATGAACAAAATGCAGTACGCCCCGGGGGCTGTTCCGGTAAACAGAAACAGCGTCGATGCGATCAGCGCAAAGACACTGCCGCTCTCCGCTCCCTCCATCAGGCATATGAGAATAATGCCGCAGGGGACCAGGTCGGTGGTCGCGCCGAATATATCCAGCCGGCACAGTATCACATCCTGCAATAAGGACAGCGCCACAAGCACAAGGCTGTAAAGTGTCCATTTCAGCAAAGTTTTTCGCTGTCTGGGCGTCAGGTACAGCCGTTTTGAAAGGGATGTGGACATACTGTCCGGCTTAAAATCCTTCTTTTTTCTCATTGTTTTCACCCGACGGTATAATCTGTAACGATAAACACCTGCTCCAAACTGCCCACATCCACCGCAGGCCGCAAAAGGGCATACTTGGCAACGCCGGTATCGTTAAAATCCGCGTCCGCCACATAGCCTAACACCAGATTCCGGGGATAGACGGTAGAGCCGGTGGTGACCACCTGGTCGTTGATACGGATAACTGCGGAAGAGGGCAGGTAGTCCATACGCATCAGGCCGTTCAGACCGGGGGAGTAAGTGCCACGGACGATGCCGTTTTCGCCGGTGGAAGACAGGGATGCGCTGATCTCCAAAGAGGAGTCCAGCACCGACTTGATCACCGCGTAGTTCGGGCCGACCTCACTGACCAGGCCCACCACCTCATTATTGGCGGTGATGGCGCACATGCCCGGCTCGATGCCCACATTGGCGCCGGTGTTGATGGTGAATGTGCTGCTCCAATCCGCAGAACTGCGGGAGATGATATAGCCGTCCACCAGTTTGAAATCTTCCCGGGCAGTCTTTAATTCCATCAATGCCCGCAGCCGTTCATTTTCCCGGGCGATGGCATCTGCCTGCCGGGCTTCTTCGGACAGAGCGGCAATTTTCTCTTTCAGGGCTTCGTTTTCCGCCACCAGTTCTTCGTACTCAAAAATATAACTGTACACCTTTTGGGCGCCTTCGGTCAACGCGCTGACGCCTGCCCGGAAGGGGGTCAGAATGCCCTTGACGATTCGATTGGGGAAAGCAAGGCCTGCCAAAGAACCGATGATCAGCAACGCCGCCGTTACCACCACCGTGATCAGCAAAACAGCCTTTACTTTGTTTGATAAAAAGTGTCTCATTGGATATCCTCCCAATCCGGGATCAGTTCTGCAAGGACCTGCCCCAGTTTACATACCGGCAGGCCCACTACATTGAAATAGTCGCCTGCGATCTTTTCCGCAAACAGCGCGCCGCCGCCCTGAATGCCGTAAGCCCCGGCTTTATCCATCGGCTCGCCGGTGCGAATATAGTTCCATATTTCTTTTTCCGAAAGATCCCGGAAATGCAGGTCTGTCACCTCGGTACAAACTTTCACTTTGTCCCGGTACAGCACCGTAAAACCGGTCATCACCTGATGGTCTCTGCCGGAGAGCATAGCCAGCATCCGGAAGGCATCTTCTTCGCTTTCCGGCTTTCCCAGCACCTTGCCATCGCAGACCACGATGGTATCCGCGGCGATGACCACATCCTCATAGCCGTGGGGTATGGCCTCCGCTTTCCGGCGGCTGACCCGGGCGACCTCGTCATAGGGAGGCTTCCCGGCATCCATCGTCTCGTCGATATCCGCCACCTGCACGGAAAAAGGAATATGAAATTTTTCCATCAGTTCCCGCCGCCGCGGCGATTGAGAAGCCAAGATTATATGCATAGAAAACCTCACTGCCCATATAGTGCATAATAGTTGTGAGTTGTCAGTGGTGAGTTGTTAGTTAATGAAATGGTGTCGTATAACATACAACTATCAACTGTCAACTATCAACTGTCAACTTAATCCACGCCTCGCAGGTACAGACCTCTTGTGCAGGCGCCGGGGTCAAAGGGACCGGGATTTTGATAGGACAGCAGGACACGGTCCACTTCCTGGGGATTTTCCGTAGTGAAATACAGCCGGGTCGCCCAAATGCCCAGTTTGTCCAAATCGCTCTGCCGGTCCAAAAGGCTCAATTTTTTGCCGTTGAGCAGGACACTGCGGCAACTGTCGCCGTCCTTGATCACCGGGAAGTCCGCGCCGGTCTTATCGGTAAGTTTGGTGGGACCCTGGGCGCAGGTGCATTTGCCGGTTTTGCCTTTGATGAGGCAGTTTTCCGTTACCATCAGCGGCATACGGCCATAAGTAAGCAGTTCGCAGGGAACGGCTTTGCTCACATCCCGGATCTGCGCCAGTTTCATCTCGAAACTGAGGGTCGCAGATTTTAATTCCAGATCCCGGGCGGCATTCACCGCCATAGAGTTATACAGATTCAGACCCCAATCGCCCCGGATCTGCATACCGCACTCCCGGACGGGGATCAAAAGACCGATATTGCCCACCAGCGCTTCCCGGATACCCAGGCGGCGCAGGGTCATCAAATTCTCTTTCAACCGGTTCATCTCTCCGTCGTGAACGATCCGGGGCAGTACCGGGCAGACATTGACTTTGCCCATAAGGCTGCGGCAGAACCCTAAGTCTTTCACCAGGATATGCAGCGGCACATACAGCACCTTCGGCTGCATTTTTAAGAGTTTTCCGGTGATCTGCTCCCGGGTAGTGACCTGGACGGTCAGTTCCGGGTGCGCGCGGCTGCCGGAGAATACGGTCACTTTTCCGGGTCTTCCCAACCGGGGAACCTCGTGTCTTGCCCGCTGGGCGGTGAGCATATTCAGCGCGCTGCGGCGCATTGCGTTGATATCCGCAGCGGAAAGGGACAGACCCGGAGTGATATGGGTCAGCACCTGGTCACACCGGTAAGGTGTGCCGCCGGTCTTCTCCAACCGCTCTTTCAGCGCGTAGGATGTCAGTTCCGCTGTCCGGGCGGCTTCCGGCTTGGGGCCTTCCACAGCGCAGGTTCTGCCCTCGGGGTCAGTGACGGTAAGTTTGCTTCCCTCCGGATGGACAGACATTTCAAAACTAACGGGCACAAGGCTGTTTTCCACAGACTCGTAAGTCTGCCGGACAGCGCGCATCCAACTTTCCTCTGTTTGGTTTTCTTCCCGGACGCCGAACATCTCCTGCCCTAACTTTCCGGTATAGTAACCGTCGGTAAAACCCTGGCGGTTGAATGCCGTATAGAGGGTATCCATCATCTGCCGGGTCACATGGCCCCCCTCCAGCGCCTGCCGGTAAGTACGGGTCACCGCCGCCACATATTCCGGCCGTTTCATACGGCCTTCCAGTTTTATGGAGGCAACGCCCATGGCTTCTAAGTCCTGCAAATAGTGGATCAGGCAGTTATCTTTCAGGCTTAAGGGGTGCTTGTCCTGCCAGCGGCCATAGCCGTAACTTTGGCGGCAGGGCTGGGCGCAGCGGCCACGGTTGCCGGAACGACCGCCGATGGCGGCAGATAGGTAGCACTGTCCGGAGTAGCACATACACAGCGCGCCGTGGCCGAACACTTCAATTTCAATGGGGCTGCCATTGCAGATATAGCGGATCTCCTCCCGGCTCAGTTCCCGGCTGAGGACTACCCGGTCCATACCCCAGGCGGCGCACATCAACACGCCGGGCAGAGAGTGGACGGTCATTTGGGTAGAGCCGTGGATGGGGATATGGGGGGCGATCTGTCTGCACAATCCCACCATACCCAGATCCTGCACGATAAAGGCGTCCACGCCGCTGGCTGCTGCGTGGCCGATCAGTTCCGCCGCCTCTTTGGTCTCTTTGTCCGAAACCAACGTGTTCAGGGTCAGATGCACCGCAACGCCGCGGATATGGCAATATTTTACCGCCTCGGTCAGTGCCTGGGGCGTAAAGTTTTTGGCGCTTTGCCGGGCATTGAATTGCCCGCTTCCCAAATACACTGCGTTTGCGCCGTTTTGTACCGCCGCCCGCAACGCCTCCATAGACCCAGCCGGCGCTAAAAGTTCCAACATAGTCATATCTCTCCATTATGGTATACTTGTAAACATTATAGCATATGTTTATTCATTTCGCTACCGGAAAGCAGAAAATTTCACAAAAAATCCATAGTCAGATCGCCCAACTGTATACCGATCTTCAAATTCCAATTTATCGAGGTGTTAAACTTTTGATTCGTACCCACATACCCTCTCCCGGGGAGAGGGTGTCAGCGAAGCTGACGGGAGTGGAACGGCGAAATCTAAACTGTCGAAAAAGCCTGATACTGCAAACATAAATTTAGATTCTCGCCCGCATTCCACCCCTGACTCGCAAGCGAGCCATCCCCTCCCCGGGAGGGGATATTATGGGTGCGGTGCGTGATTTGAAACACCTCTATAAACTGGAAGTTGCCGACAAAAACCGCCTGCGGTTTCCCCGCAGGCGGTGGTGCTTTCTTGCAAATTATTCGTAGGTGACGGTCTTGGAATCGTCCACGATGCCCACATAGGACATACCCACGCCCAGGGTCACCGGGGTGCCGTCTTCCATGGTGTAGACAAAGGGAGCATCCAAACTCTCTCTGCTCCACTTGATAGGCACGATCTTGCCGCCGATGGCGTAATGACCGGTGCCGGAGCCGATGAGATCGTAGTAAGAACGGGTATAGTAGCCGTCATGCTTGCCGGACTGGTTGGTGTACAGAACGAACACATTCTTGTAAGCCAGGGTCTCGCCGGATTGGCCGTCGATATGGTCATAGCCGTACTGGGCGGCTTCGTACAGACCGGTGTCTTTGTTGAATGTCAGGTTGGTTTTCTTGTACCACTTGAAATTCACGGTGACTTTCTCGGCTTTTTCCCCGTCCACGGCGGCATCGTCGGCAAACTGATAGCCATAGTCGGTGCCATCTTCGTTGACCTTATCATAGCCCAACTTGTTCAGCAGGGACAAAGACTTTTCGCCGTCGGTGAACAGGCAGTGTTCCCAAGCCACGCCGCTTTTATAGCGGGTGTAGTCACGGAAGAAATAACTGCCTTCGTAAATTTGGGCATTCATATGCTCCCAGCCGGAGATCTTGCTGCCGGTGAGATCGTGGTAGCCGGCTATGCCCCGGACAGAGCCGCCGCAGTGGGCGATGGGGGCATCAAAGGACTTGGAAATGCTGTTAAAGAATGTACGGGCGCTGCGCACCGGGCCGATGGTGCCGGCGTCTTTCAGATCGCTGAACACAGCCAGCAAGCGGGTGATGCCGCCCTCTGTTTCCAGTTCGAAAATGAAGTCTGCCTTGCTGATGCCGTACTGGGGCAGGCAATCTTCAATATTATTGATCACATAAGCCGTTGCCCGGCCGGTCCAGGGCGCGTCCAGAGGCTCGCCGTTCAGGGGGTGCCGGTACAGGATCACCTCCTCGGTGGTGGTAGGCTCGGTAGTGGGTTCGGTGGTAGGCTCGGTGGTTGCTTCTGTAGTGGGTTCTGTAGTGGGGGGAGTGGTTTCCGGTTCCTGGGCTGTGGCGCAGGCGCCAAGCAGCAGACAAAGGGCCAAAAACAGAGGAATCAATCGACGCATAATTGGCTGGTCCTTTCTTTTTTTAAGATTGGGTTCATTGTACCATACTTTACATAACATTGCAAGGAAAATCCGCACCGTTTTTCCCGGTGCGGATCAAATTATTCCTTTATCAGCGCATCTTCCATAGTCCTGCCCAGAGAGTAGTAGAAAATATTGTCACGGGCGGGATTTAATTCCGGCAGAAGACCCCGGGTGGTGTAGATGGCGTAGCTGCGTACCAGCACCGGGCAGAGCCGTCCGTCATCCATCACGGTCTTGTGCAGGGTGTAGTAGTTGCCGTGGTTTGCCAGCGCCTGCAGGCAGAGGGCGTAAGTGGAAACATCGTTGATGGTTCCGTAACTTAACGCGCCGTTGGAGGCAAAGAACGGGGACAAGTCCATATTGGCAGACAGTTTCGTCTGCCCTACATACAGATCGTATTCTTTTCTCTGCAAACACTCTGTGTATTTGCCGGCGTTCAATTCTTTCATTTCCACCAAAAGGCCACAGTTTGCAAGCATTTTTCCAATATCCCGGGCGACCCGCAGGCGTTTGGTATCGTCCTTGTTCACCAGCAGGATCACCGGGCTTTCCCGCAGACCGGCATCGGTCACCGCCTGGGTGAATTTGGCGGAATCAAACCCATACCCCTCCGCCAGTTTCGTGGAATAATAGGGAAAACGGGGAGATGCGGGCAAGGTGGTCGCCTGGGCAAAACCCCGGTAATGGCTGTCCACCAGGGTCTCCCGGTCAATGGCGTAAGTCAGCGCAGAGCGCACTTCCGGAACAGAGAATACCTCGCTGTCCATATTGCAGGCAAGGTACAGAAAAATACCGTTCTCCGCGTCCCACAGTTCATAGTCCGCCCGGAAATCTGCATACCGGTCGGAGCCGGGGTCGGCGCAGACCATATCCAGTTCGTAAGCGTCCTGCTCAAAGGCATCCCGGATCTGGCTGGGAGATTCCGCCTCGATCAGCGCCACGGATGCGGCGGTCACCGGCGTATCCACCTTGCACCACCAGTCGTTTCGCCGGTAAAGGCATTTGCCGCCGGTTGCGCTTTCAAAAAAGTACGGGCCGGTACCCAGAGGATAATCATTTTTCAGTTGATCCTGCCGCAAAATGGGGATATCCAGCAACAGCGGCAGATCTTCATAGGGGGTATCCAGCATCACCTGCACGCCGCCGTCGGTGGTGACGGATACATCGGTCACATGGATCAGCCGGCCTTTATAGATGGGGCTTTCCTTTGCCTCTAGCAAACTGGCGACCACATCCTGGGCGGTTAAGGGCGCGCCGTCGGAAAAAGTCGCTTTTGCAATGTAGAATGTGTAGGTATCCATTTCTTTGGACACTTTATAATTCTGGCAAAGTTGGGGCTCTACATGGTAGTTCCGGTCCACGGTAAACAAACTTTGATACAAAAGGCCAAAGAGCGTCCGGTTGGTATAGTCATTGCAAATGTAGGGATTCATGCTTTCCCCGGGGTAATAGGTCAGCGTTACTTTCTGATCCTTTTTGTCCGTTTCTTCCACGGTGGGATGGGTCTCATTTTCTTCCCAGGTCAGACCGCCGCCGGTGGGGACATAACTGTCCATATCCTGCCCGGCGCAACCGGCAAGCAGGATTCATATTAAAATTGCCGCAATGATCTTTCTCACCGGGATCCCTCCTTACATACAATGATCGCCCCCTGGGCGCCCCGTCTGCCGCCGGTGACCCGGTGGGACCAAAACCGGTCGCACTGACACACGGTACAAGCATCGGATATTTCTATTTTCGTCACGCCGGCTCTTTGGAGCAACCGGGCATTCACTTGTTTTAAGTTTACATAATATTTTCCGTTTCGGAAATCGATCAAATCTTCTGCCCCTTGGCCCAGGGTCTGGCGAATGGCATCCGGCACATCCCGGTCTGTTTCAAAACAGCACTGTGCAATATTGGGGCCGATGGCGGCGCAGATATTTTTGGGGTCACAGCCATAGGCGTTTTTCATCGCCAATACTGCTTTTCCGGCAATATCCGCCGCCGTTCCCCGCCAGCCGGCGTGGACAGCCCCCACTGCGCCGGTGACCGGGTCGTGGAGCAGAATAGGCGTGCAATCGGCGGTAAATACCACCAGCGCCGTACCGGGGGTGTTGGTGATCAGGCCGTCGCAAGGGGGAAAGTCCGGAGAAAACAGACCCGTTCCCCAATCTTCCGCCCCCACCTGCCGGACGGTGTCCGTGTGGGTCTGCTTGGTCAGTACCAACTTTTTCACATCAAAACCAACGGCATTTCCCAAAATCCGGTAGTTTTCCAGTACATTTTCCGGGTCATCGCCCCGGCGTGTACCCAAATTCAGACTGGCAAGATCGCCGACACTGACGCCCCCTAAACGCGTGGTAAAACAATGGGGCGCGGAAATATTCTCCGCCACAAGATATTCCAATGTACCTCTGCGAATCGTTTTAATCATACTGCCCTCTTTGCATAGTTGTGAGTTGTCAGTGGTCAGTTGTTAGTTAATGGAATCATGTCATATGCCATACAACTATCAACTGTCAACTATCAACTGTCAACTCTCTTTGTGCATACAGCACTTTTTATACTTCTTGCCGCTGCCGCAGGGGCAGGGATCGTTGGGGCCGACTTTTTTGTCCTTATTGCGAACAGGCTGCTTTTTTACAGTCTGGTCCGGTGTGCCGTTGAAGGTGACCTTTGCCACTTTCTGCCGCTTGATCTCCTGCTGGGGTCTTACCGGCACTAAAAACAGCCGGCGGACGGTTTCTTCCCGCATAGCGGTGATCATATTCCGGAACATCTCATAGCCTTCCGCTTTGTAAGCCACCACCGGATCGTGCTGACCGTATGCCCGGAGGGTGATGCCCTGGCGCAGATCGTCCATGGCGTCGATGTTGTCCATCCAGTACTCGTCTACCACCCGGAGCATAATGACCCGCTCCAGTTCCCGCATTACTGTGGGGGTAACTTGCTGTTCCTTGGTTTCATAAGTCGCCAAAGCCAGTTCATACAGCGCATCTGCCAGTTCTTCGGCGGACATTTCCTCTTTCCGTGTAAATGCCCCGGGGGCAAAATAGATCTTCTCCAACCGAGAGAGCACTGCAGGCAATGTTTCTTCCGTAGCAACACCGCCGGATTCTGCCAAACCTTCCGCCACGGCGGTCTCCACCGTTTCCCGGAGGAAGGTAAGGATATTCTCCCGGAGGTCTTCGCCGCTGAGCACTTTCTGCCGCTGGGCGTAGATCACCTCACGCTGGGTGTTCATAACATTATCGTATTCCAGAACGTTCTTTCTGGCCCGGAAATGGCGGGATTCCACATTCTTCTGGGCGTTTTCCACCGCGTTGCTGAGGATCTTGGCGTCGATGGGGGTATCCTCGTCCAGGCCCAGGCTATCCATCATGCCCATGACCCGGTCCGTGGAGAACA
>CALBJG010000074.1 GCA_937892865.1 uncultured Clostridia bacterium | reverse complement strand
AGCTACGGTGTTGGCTGTGAAAAGGTTTTCCCTGTTCACTCTCCCAACGTAGCAATGGTCGAGACTGTTCGTAAGGGTAAGGTTCGCCGTGCGAAGCTGTACTACCTGCGTGAGCGTTTCGGCAAGGCCGCAAAGGTCAAAGAAAGAGTCTGATGCAAAAAGAATAAAAAAAGAGGGGAAACCCTCTTTTTTTATTTGTAAAAATCGTGTATAATGTATGTTGTGATGGTATGTAAATGCCAAAAGGTTAATTTACGGTTGGAGGGAAGACCGTTGAAAGTATTTAATAAAGAAATTCATATTTTTGATAAGAAAGATAAGGAAAACGAAGAACTGACGATGCAGCAAAATGTGTTGTCCTATCTGCGCGATTTTGTTACGCTGGTAGTTGTGGTTGTTCTTGTCTGCGTTTTGCTGTTTCGTGTAGTGATCGTGTCCGGTCCGTCTATGAAAAATACCCTCGTAAATGGCGACTGGCTGATCCTTTTAAACAACGCTGTATTTGGTGAACCTCGTAAAGGCGATATTATCGTTGCAAGCAAGAAATCTTTTAACGATGGTGAGCCAATCGTAAAGCGTGTGATCGCCACCGAAGGGCAAACTGTTGATATTGATTTTGCTGCCGGTGTTGTGTATGTGGATGGCGAGGCGTTGGACGAGCCTTATACGCTGACCCCGACCAACACCTATGAGGGGATCAGTTTCCCAATTGTGGTTGATGAGGGCTGCTTGTTTGTGATGGGAGATAACCGTAACAGTTCCAAAGACAGCAGAAGTATTGAAATCGGTCAGATCGATTGTCGCGAAGTTATGGGTAAGGCAATCTTTCTTGTGTTTCCCGGCAAGGCGAATACCACGGATAAACGGGATTTTAGCAGAATTGGAGTGCTTTCATAATGGCATCTGAACAAATGAATATTCAGTGGTATCCCGGTCATATGACAAAGACCCGGCGACAGATCGAAGCAGATCTTAAGCAGGTAGATGCTGTCTGTGAGATCGTGGATGCCCGTATTCCGATCTCCAGCAGAAATCCGGATATCGATGCGATCTGCGGCGCAAAGCCACGGATTATCGTTCTGAATCGAATGGACCTTGCTGATCCGGAAATGACAAAGCAGTGGCTCGCGTATTTTCGCGGAAAAGGTATGGCGGCAGTGGCAACAGATTGTAAAAGCCGCAAAGGTATTTCTGATTTTCAGCCGGCTGTCCGCAGCGTTTTAAAAGAAAAAATCGAGCGCAATGCTGCCCGGGGTATGAATCGCCCTGTGCGTGTGATGATCGTGGGAATCCCCAATGTTGGTAAGTCTACACTGATCAATCAAATCTCCGGCAGAAAGGGCGCAAAAGCAGAGAACCGTCCGGGTGTTACCCGCGGTAAACAATGGGTTACTGTGGATAACGGTCTTCTTCTTTTGGATACGCCCGGTATCCTTTGGCCGAAATTTGAAGATCCCAATGTGGGTATGAAATTAGCCTATACCGGGGCAGTGAAAGAAAATATTATCGATACAGAGGAACTGTCCTGCTATCTGATGGAATTGCTGTTAAAGTACTATCCGCAAACTTTGCAGAACCGTTACGGTATCGATATGCCTTCTGATACACCCGGTTATGTGCTTCTGGAAGAAGCAGGCAGAAAACGCGGATACCTGCTTGCCCGGGGTGAGATCAATACCGAGCGAATGGCAAAAGTTCTTTTGGATGAATACAGATGCGGCAAACTTGGCCGCTTTACTTTGGAATCTTCGGAGGATATGCAATGAGTGAACGGGATTTGTGGCAGATCGAGGATACCTATTTTTCCCAGGGCTTGCAATTGATCTGCGGCGTTGACGAAGCAGGGCGCGGCCCTTTGGCAGGTCCTGTGTGCGCGGCTGCTGTTATTCTGCCGCCTCATATGGATATCCCCGGCCTTGATGACAGTAAAAAACTTTCCGATAAACGCAGAAGGGAATTGCTGCCGATCATTAAAGAAAACGCCATTGCATACAGCATTGTATTTGTGGACCATAAAACCATTGATGAGATCAATATCTTGCAGGCAACCCTATCTGCAATGGAACAAGCCATTGCAGGCTTGTCTGTAAAACCGGAATTTGCATTGATCGACGGAAACCAGTCCCGTGATTTTGGTGTTCCTGCGCAAACGGTCGTCCACGGTGACAGCCTCAGCGCCAGTATTGCGGCTGCTTCTGTTTTGGCAAAAGTGACCCGTGATGATTATATGGTAGAAGCGGCTGATACATATCCGGGATATGGATTTGAGATACATAAGGGCTATGGTACCAAAGTCCACTATGCTGCGCTGACGGAAAAAGGTCCCTGCCCGATCCACAGAATGACGTTCCTGAGGAAATTTTATGGGGCGGAATAATCTGGTTGGCGCCTGGGGTGAACAACTTGCCGCAGAGTATTTGCGGAAAAATGGCTATAAGGTCATTGCATCCGGTTATCGATGCAGATACGGAGAGATCGATCTGATCGCGCAAAACCGTAAAGTGTTAGCGTTTGTTGAGGTAAAACTCCGCAAATCGGATAAATTCGCATCCGCATCGGATCATGTGGATTATTTCAAACAAAACAAACTGCGGTCCACAGCCGCCCTGTTTTTGTCCCAAAACCCAACAAAATTGCAGCCCCGGTTTGATGTGATCGAAGTATATGCGCCGGACGGCATCTCGACCCGAGAGCCCAGAATTATCCATATGGAGGATGCTTTTCAATGAATATTCCCATGTTTGATCTACATTGCGATACGGCATTTGCATTATTGGGAGAGAATCATCGGGCTTGCGGTCCTTTGCGGAAAAATGAACTTCATATTGACTTGGAGCGCGCTTCTGCTTTTGAATCTTACGCCCAATTTTTCGCTTGCTTTACAACTACGCCGGATTGTGAAGATTTCGGCGTCGCGCCGGTAGAACTGTTTGAACGGGAATTGGCAACGGTCCACAGAGAGTTGGAGCGAAATTCCGGTCAAATAGTGCAGGCTTATACTGCGGAGGATATTGAAGCGAATGCATCTAACGGTATTATGTCTGCGATTCTTTCCATCGAGGGACCAGCCGGTTTTGGCTATGACCCGGAACTGTTGCAGGATCTGTACCAAGTCGGCTTTCGGATGACCACTTTAGGATGGAATGAAAAGAACCCCCTTGCCGGTTCTCATATTACCGGTGGCGGTTTGACTGATCTGGGAAGGGAATATGTAAAAGAAGCCCAGCGCCTGGGTATGATTATCGATGTCAGCCATATCAGCGATGAGGCCTTTTGGGATATTATGGATATGACGCAAGCGCCGATCGTTGCATCCCACTCCAACAGCCGCGCTGTATGCGACCATACACGGAACTTAACCGATGATATGTTCCGTGCAATTTGTCAGACCGGCGGCGTTGCCGGATTCAATCAATATGCCAACTTTGTTGGCGGAAAAGCAGATATCGGTGCCGCTTGCAAGCATATTCTGCATTGGATGACAATGGATCCGGATGCAAAGCATATTGCTTTAGGCGCTGATTTTGACGGATGCGACCATTTAACTGACGGCATTCGAGGTATTCAGGACTATCCTGCATTTGCAGACAGCCTCTGTGAATGTGGCTTAACAGAACAGATGGTCCGCAATATTTTCTGGAATAACGCTATGGGAGTGATGAAAAAATGTTGTATGTAACCACAAGAGACAACAAAGACGCGTATACTGCCCATCGAACACTGCAAAGTGATCTTGCGCCGGATGGCGGATTTTATGTACCCTTTAAACTTCCTGTGTTAGATCAGAGAGACTTGGAACATGTAATCTCCGGCAACTTTGGTCAGAGCGTTGCGGAGATTCTGAATTTGTTTTTCGGATCCAAATTGACCGGGTGGGATGTGGATATTTCCATCGGCAGAAACCCGGTTAAAGTTGTTTCTTTGAGTCAAAAGATCATAGTTGCGGAAATATGGCGAAATCCCATGTCGAAATTCCAGTATGCAATTAACAATCTGTTCCATAAAATTGCCGATGACAAAGAGGAAAGACCGTCCGCCTGGTTTAATACCGCTGTCCGGATCGCATTTCTATTTGGTATTTTCGGTGAATTAAAAATGGATAAATTTCCGGAGACATTGGATATAGCAGTTAATGCGGATGATATTGAAACAGTCAGCGCTGTTTTAATGGCAAAAAGAATGGGTCTGCCCCTGGAGATGATCATTATTTCCTGTGACGAAGGAAATGCAGTATGGGATGTTCTCCGTCGCGGTATTTGTACGAGCGTTGCCACTAACATAAATGACCCGGTCGTCGAACAGGTGATTTATCATTGTTATGGGTTTGATGCAAGCCAAAAGTATCTGTTTGCCCAATCTGTCGGAAGCATATTTACTGTCGAGGAAGAACAATTGGGTGCATTAAAGCAGTTCGTTTTTGCAGCTGCGGTTTCCGGTGCGCGTCTTGATCATGTGGCAGGAAGCGTAATGCGTACAGATTCCTACCGGATCGCTTCCGTTACAGCATCCGCTTTCGGTGCGCTGCAAGACTATCGGGCAAGCACACGAGAAAATAAAACGACTCTGGTGCTTGTGGAGGAATCTGCTGAACGTTAATCAACTATAAGGAGTCAGATATGGCACTTTATGCAATTGGCGATCTGCACCTGTGTTTAGGCGCGCAGAAGCCGATGGATATATTCGGCGGTAATTGGGTCGGATATATGGAAAAATTAAAAAGCGGTATGTCTGTCATCAAACCGGAGGACACAGTGATTCTTTTGGGCGATATATCCTGGGCATTGGGTTTGGATGAAGCCTATGAGGATTTTGCGTGGCTCAATGAGATCCCGGGCCGAAAGATCATACTGAAAGGAAATCACGACTATTGGTGGAGTACTGCCGCAAAATTCCAAAAGTTTTGTTTGGAACACAACTTTTCAAATCAGTTTATCCTGCATAACAATTGTTTTGAATATGACGAATGGGCTTTGTGCGGGACCCGTGGGTGGTTTTTTGAAGAAGACCGTAGCGGCGAACATGACGAAAAAGTATTTCGCAGGGAATTGATGCGTTTGGAAGCATCTTTGCAGGCGGCAGGAGACCGCCCGAAAATGGTTTTTCTTCATTATCCGCCACGGTATAAAGGTTATGAATGTCCTGAAATTCTGGAACTGCTCTCGAAGTATGAAGTGCGTCGCTGTTTTTACGGCCATTTGCACGGGGGAAGTTGCCAATTGGCTGTAGAAGGTTTGTGGAATGGCGTGGAATATAAACTGGTTTCTGCAGATCATTTGAATTTCCGGCCGTTTCCAGTAATTTTATAAAAAATTTTGTGAAAAAGAGTGGACTTTTCTCACTTTCTTTGATAAAATAACTCGGATACAAAAAATGTAAATAAAAGAATCGCAAAAAAGCGATTTGATTTTTGGAGGATGCAAATATGAATATCAAAAGCATTGAGAAAAAAGGCAATGAGGCTACCATCGTAGTCGAGATCGATAAGGAACTGATGGAGTCCGGCGTGAGCAAGGCTTATCTGAAGGCTCGCAAGAACATCATGATTCCCGGCTTCCGTAAGGGCAAGGCTCCCAGAAAGATGATCGAGGCTATGTACGGCGCTCACGTTTTCTATGAAGATGGTCTTGAGGAGATTTTCCCCGAGGTCTATGAATATGCTGTCATTAAGCAGGATGTGAAGGCAGTTGGCCGTCCCAGCCTCACCGATATGCAGATCAGCGATGATAACATTGTTACCATTACTCTGACTACCGAACTGTACCCTGAAGTTACCCTCGGTGACTACAAGGGTCTCGAAGTAGAGAAGAAGGAAGCTGTTGTTACCGACGAGCAGGTTCAGGCTGAATTGGATCGTATGGCGCAGAATGTTGCTTCCACCGAGACCGTTGAGCGCGCTGCAGAGATGGGCGACACTGCCAACATTGACTTTGAAGGCTTCGATAATGGCGTTGCTTTTGACGGCGGCAAGGGTGAAAACTTTGACCTGAAACTGGGCTCTGGCTCTTTTGTTCCCGGTTTTGAGGAGCAGGTAGTCGGTATGACCGCAGGCGAAGAAAAGGATATCGATATCACTTTCCCCGAAGATTACCACGCTGACCTGGCCGGCAAGGCTGTTGTTTTCCATGTTAAGTTGAACAAGGTCACTGTTACCAATGTGCCTGCCCAGGACGATGAGTTCGCAAAGGATGTATCCGAGTTTGAGACGCTTGATGAATTGAAGGCTGACATCCGCGCAAAAGCCCTGGAGTCTGCACAGAAGCAGATCGACTCCGCTTTTGAGCAGGCTTGTGTCGATAAAGCTGCAGAAAACGCTACTGTTGAGATGCCCAAGGCTCTTGTTGAGGCAGAACTGGACAACCAGATGGAGCGTTTTGCTTATCAGTTGCAGATGAGCGGCTATTCCATGGAGAACTATGCCAAGATGATGGGTGGCGACATTTCCACTATGCGTAATGCCTTCCGTCCCGCTGCTGAAAAGCAGGCTAAGGTCAATGTGACCCTGGCAAAGATCATTGAGGTCGAGAACATCACTGTTTCTGAAGAGGATCTGAACGAGGAGTTCGAGAACCTGGCAAAGCAGTACAGCATGGAAGTTGAGAAGATCAAGGAAATGGTTCCCGAAGCAGAAATCAAGTCCAGCCTGGAGAGCCGTAAGGCTGTTAAAGTCATTGTGGACGCTGCTGTGGCAGTTGCTCCCAAGGCTGAAGAGGCAACTGAGGAATAATTTTCCTTTTGAATGGTTAGAATGTTTCAAGTTATATGAAAGGAGACACTACCATGAGTTTTATCCCATATGTTGTTGAGCAGACAAGCCGTGGCGAACGCAGTTATGATATTTTCTCCCGCTTGTTGAATGACCGCATTATTTTCTTGTCCGAAGAGGTAAATGATACAACTGCAAGTTTGATCGTTGCCCAGTTGCTGTATCTGGAGGCACAGGACCCCGATAAGGATATCCAGTTCTACATCAACAGCCCCGGTGGCAGCGTTACTGCCGGTATGGCTATCTACGATACTATGCAGTACATCAAGTGCGATGTGGCTACGATCTGTGTCGGTATGGCTGCCTCTATGGGCGCATTCCTGCTCAGCGCAGGTACAAAGGGTAAGCGTATGGCTTTGCCCAATTCTGAAATTATGATCCATCAGCCCTCTGCAGGTACTTCGGGTCAGATTACGGATATGGCGATCCATATGAAGCGCTTGGAGACCATTAAAGCCAGAATGAACAACATCCTTGCCGAGAATACCGGCAAGAGTGTTGAGGTTGTCACAGAAGCTTGCGAGCGTGATAACTTTATGACATCCCAAGAGGCTTTGGACTTCGGTTTGATCGACCGCGTGATCGATCGTCATTGATAGCACAGAAAGGCGGAACCTGATTCATGGCAAAGACAGAGGAAAAGTCCATTTGCTGTTCGTTTTGCGGCAAAGGGGAATCTCACGCGCAATTGATCGCCGGACCCGGTGTCTATATTTGCAGCGATTGCGTGGATGCCTGCTATGATCTGCTGCGTGCCAATGACCGGGAGGAAGGTATGCCGGAGCATCTCCCCACACCTATGGAGATGAAGGCATATATGGACGGCTATATTATCGGACAGGATGATGCGAAAATCGCTCTTTCCGTGGCGGTCTATAACCATTATAAGCGGATTTATTTTGCGCAGGATTCAGATGTTGAACTGCAAAAGAGTAATATTCTGCTGATCGGTCCCACCGGATCCGGTAAAACACTGTTTGCCCAAACTCTGGCGAAGATCCTGGATGTGCCGTTTGCCATTGCTGACGCCACTACATTGACTGAGGCAGGCTATGTCGGCGATGATGTAGAAAATATTCTTGTTCGCCTTCTTCAAGCTGCTGAATTTGATGTGGAACGGGCGCAGCGGGGCATTATCTATATTGATGAAATGGATAAAATCGCCCGCAAGAGCGAAAACACATCCATTACCCGCGATGTTTCCGGTGAAGGTGTCCAGCAGGCGCTTTTAAAGATTCTGGAAGGTACGGTTGCCAATGTTCCTCCCCAGGGCGGCAGAAAGCACCCCCAGCAGGAGACGATCCCCGTGGATACAACGAATATTCTCTTTATCTGCGGCGGCGCATTTGATGGATTGGATAAGATCATTGAATCCCGTACGGATAAGTCTGCAATCGGCTTTGATGCCCCGGTGGAGAGCAAGAAACATCGGGACTTGGGTAAGATCTTTGCCCAGGTGCAACCCCACGATCTTCTGAAGTTTGGCATTATTCCGGAACTGGTTGGCCGTATGCCGGTAATCACCAGTTTGCAGGATCTGAAGAAAGAAGATCTCGTCCGTATCCTTTCTGAACCGAAAAATGCTTTGGTAAAGCAGTATGAGAAACTGCTGGAAATGGATAACGTAGTTCTTGAGATCCAGCCGGATGCGTTGGAAGCTGTTGCGGAAAAGACCATTGAGCGTCAGATCGGCGCGCGCGGTTTGCGGGCGGTAATGGAAGAAATTATGATGAAGATCATGTTTACGATCCCGTCTGATCTCTCTATTCAAAAGGTTGTCATCACGGCAGACTGTGTAAACGGCGGTGAGCCGAAGATCATTCGCGATGCGAAGAAACCCCGCAAAAAGTTGAACTAAAATTACAGATACTGAAAGGGGGTAGTGAACTACCCCCTTTTTGTCCCATAGTAAGGGAGGGATATATATGAGTGAAATTGTTGTTTCGGGTATTATGCCGGTTTTAGCTTTACGCGGAATCGCTATATTCCCGAATCAGGTCGTTCACTTTGATATAGGCAGGGTGAAATCTGCCCTGGCATTGGAAGAAGCAATGAAAAAGGATCAGATCCTGATGCTTGTTCCACAGAAAGACATTGTAAAAGATGATCCCGGCCTTGCTGATCTTTATCCTGTTGGTACAGTGGTAAAAGTGAAGCAGATCTTAAAGGCTCAGGATGAGAATATACGCGTTCTGGTTACCGGTTTGTATCGCGCCAAAATTACGGAAATGCAAAAAACAGAACCCTACCTTTCCGGTAGAGTGGAACGACTGAATGAAGTTGTATCCAAAGATACGCTTCGCGCCCGCGCTATGCGTCGGGAAGCAGTTTCTTTGTACGGTGCTTATATGGATTTGGCAGAACGGCCTGCCCAGGCTGTACAACTCCGTATCATTGCCTCCGAAGATTGCGGATTTATTGCGGATGCGATCGCGCAGAATGCCGGTTTCGATTATCCGGATAAGGCAAAATTGCTTTGTCAACTGCACCCCCAAAGACGGCTGGAAAAAGTACTGGACTTGTTAGACCAGGAACTGGAAATGCTGCAATTGGAAGCAGAGATCCAGCAAAAGACAAGGTCTTTGATCGATCAAAACCAACGGGACTATTATCTACGAGAGCAGATGAAGGCCATCCGTGAGGAATTGGGAGAGGGAGACGAACAATCTGAATTTGCTGAATACGAAAAGAAGATACTGCTTTTGAATTTGGAGCAGGCAACAGAAGAAAAACTTTTGAAAGACCTTGCCCGCCTGAAAAAACAGCCGTTCGGTTCCTCTGAAGCATCTGTTCTTCGCAATTACCTGGATACGATCCTGGAGTTGCCATGGAACATTACTACAAAAGAACGTATCAATGTTGCTGCTGCGAAGAAGAAACTGGATCGGGATCATTTTGGATTGGATAAGGTAAAGCAGCGTATTTTGGAAACAATCGCTGTTCGGCAAATTGCGCCGGATATGCCGCCGCAGATCATATGCCTTGTTGGCCCTCCCGGTGTGGGTAAAACATCCATTGCCTATTCGATCGCAGGTTGTCTGAACCGCAAAATGGCGCGAATTGCTTTAGGCGGTGTCCATGATGAAGCGGATATCCGCGGTCACAGAAAGACTTATGTGGGCGCAATGCCCGGCAGAATCATTTCTGCAATGATCCAGGCTGGCAGCAAAAATCCCATTCTTCTGCTGGATGAGATCGATAAAATGGGTTCTGATTATAGGGGTGACCCCAGCGCCGCATTGTTGGAAGTTTTGGATGGCGAGCAGAACAAGACTTATCGGGATCATTTCCTGGAAGTGCCTTTTGATTTAAGTGATGTAATGTTCATTACTACCGCCAATACCCTTGATTCCATTCCCAGACCACTTTTGGACCGTATGGAGATCATTGAACTGTCTTCCTATACAGATGAAGAGAAATTGGCAATTGCTAAGAATCACCTGTTGCCCAAGCAACTAAAGAAACACGGTCTGAAAAAATCACAGTTGAAGATCACGGATGATGGTATTCGTGAGATCATACGCTGCTATACAAGAGAATCCGGTGTCAGAAACCTTGAGCGGGCTTTGGCGGAGATTTGCCGCAAAGCAGATATGTTTTTTGTGGAGAATGATTCTGCCAAGTGCGTTACTGTCAGCGGCTCAAATGTGGAAGAATTTCTTGGCGTCCGTAAATTCCTGCCTGACCGTATTCCTGCAAACGATCAAATCGGCATTGTTACCGGACTTGCTTGGACGTCAGTAGGTGGCGATACCCTTGAAGTTGAGGTCAATGTGATGGATGGTACCGGCAAGTTGGAACTGACCGGTAATCTTGGCGATGTAATGAAGGAGTCCGCGCAAGCGGCTATGAGTTACATCCGGGCAAATTGTAAAAGTTTGGGTATTGAATCCGACTTTTATAAGACGAAGGATATCCATGTCCATTTCCCGGAAGGCGCGATCCCTAAAGACGGTCCTTCTGCCGGTATCACTGTTTGCACGGCAATAATCTCTGCGCTTACCGGTGTAACGGTTCGTTCCGATGTGGCAATGACAGGTGAAATTTCCATTCGCGGTCGTGTCTTGCCTATCGGTGGGTTAAAGGAGAAGACAATGGCGGCGCTTCGCCGTGGCATTCGTACTGTGATCATTCCCAAGGACAACGAGCGTGACTTGGAACTGATCGATCCTATCGTCCGCGCATCACTGAATTTTGTGACGGCGCAGAATATAGATACAGTTCTGCATACTGCGCTGAATTATAAGACAGAAATTGTCCCCACACTTTTGCAAAATTTACCTGAAGATGTGAAGTCACAGACTCGCAAGTCAACAATACGGCAGTGAGGTGAGCATATGAACCTGCATAATGTTGAATTTTTGATTTCTGCTGCATCTTCAAAGGATTTCCCTAAAGAAAGACTGCCGGAAATTGCATTTGCCGGAAAATCCAATGTGGGTAAATCCTCCGTTATCAACCGGATCCTTCAGAGAAAAAACTTTGCAAGGGTTGGCGATAAACCTGGTAAAACAATTCATGTGAATTACTTCACGGTGGATAAAAAGTGCTACTTTGTAGATCTGCCCGGTTATGGCTATGCAAAAGTATCCCAAGCAGAAAAGGATCGCTGGGGGCGATTGATGGAGAATTATTTTGCGGCTGATCGTATTGATCTTGGCATTTTGATCGTGGACGCAAGACATGCGCCTACGAACAACGATATCACAATGGCCCGCTGGTTTATCGAAAGCGGTTGCCCCTTTGTGGTAGTCGCAAATAAATTGGACAAACTGAAAAAAAGTGAACTTGCGCCCAATATGCAAACGATCCGCGAGGATCTGGAACTGCCTGAAGATTGTCAATTGATTCCTTTTTCCGCAGAAAAAGGAATCGGCAGGGAAGATCTTATGAAGCGCATTTTCCAAATTGTTGAATGAGAAAAGGTCCGCAGACATTGTCTGCGGACCTTTTGTCCTTTGCTTAGTCGGTGGTATAGTTATCAAAGTAACCTTGGATATAGACGATCGGAGTTCCCTTGTCACCGGAACCTGAGGTCAGGTCACAAAGCGAACCGATCAAGTCGGTCAAGCGCCGGGGTGTTGTGCCTTGAGACACCATATTGCCCACCAGGCTGGAACCGTCTTTCTGCTGGATCTTTGCTTTGATCGCATCCTGCAATTCTTTGCCGGAAAGGGAAGCAAAGTCGTTATCCGCAAGGTATTTCAATTTCAACTCGTTGGGCGTTCCCTCAAGACCGGGGGTATAAGCAGGGGAGACAACAGGGTCTGCCAATTCCCAAATCTTACCAACGGGATCTTTAAATGCGCCATCACCGTAAACCATAACTTCAATGTGTTTGCCGGTGGCTTTTAAAAGACTTGCCTGGATATTTTCTACCAGGTCCTGGCAATCGCGAGGGAACAATTTTACGGAATTTTCAGTGGATTTGTTGGAACCGAGCAAACCGTATTTCTCGTTACAGCCGCTACCGTTGACAGGAGCGTTCATAATTTCGTCCAAACCGAATACGCGCTCTGCGCCAGCCTCCTTCAAAAGACGCTTCGTTCTTGCCCGTGTATGAATGTCACAGTTCAGAACATTCTTTGTATAAGCGAGAACGGCGCGAGGGTCATTTGCGAAGACGATCTCTACATCAGCGCCGCATTCACGGATCAGATTGCTGTAGTAGTCTACATAGTCAACGCCGGTGAAAGGATGCTTGTTTTCGCCGAACAGTTCACGGTATTTTTCCAGAGTGAGCACATCCGCGTAGGGATCGATGCCGGCTTCATCCAGCTTATCGATGGAAACCAGCTCGTTGCCCACTTCATCGGAGGGATAGCTGAGCATGAGAACGATCTTCTTTGCGCCCTTTGCAATACCGCGGAGGCAGATGGCAAAACGGTTACGGGAGAGAATGGGGAAGATAACACCGATGGTTTCACCGCCCAGCTTGGCTTTCACGTCAGCGGCGATAGCGTCAACGGAGCAATAGTTACCCTGCGCTCTTGCCACAATGGATTCGGTCAGGGAAATTACGTCTCTGTCACGAAGTTCAAAGCCTTCGTATTCAGCGGCTTCCAGTACACTGCGGCTGACGATTTCACCCAGATCGTCTCCTTCACGGATGATCGGGCAGCGGATACCACGGGAAATGGTACCGACTCTGCGTTCGGTTTTATTCATAAGATCAAGTCCTTTCGGATTGGGTTTGTGGAATCACATCACAAAGTATATTATACTGCATATGGTGTATTTTTTCAAGGGATTTGCGGAATTTTATACAGGGAATTTGAAGGGTTCACACGGTCGTTTTTTTGTTCATACTGACAGAGTTGTTTTATCTGTAAATATTCCCGCCCCTGCATCCGATTATGCACAAAAGCGCAGAATCCATGCTCCTTCCGAAGTACGGGACTGCGCTTTTCGTCAGATGCACTTACCGTGCAACTTCTTCCATGATATATGCTTCCAGAATATCGCCGATCTGGATATCCATGCACTTTTCAAGACCGATACCGCATTCGTAGCCGGTAGCAACTTCACGAACGTCGTCCTTGAAGCGGCGCAGGGAGGAAATCTTGTCTTCCATGATCACGATACCGTCGCGGACAACGCGGATCTGGGCATTGCGGGCGACCTTACCGTCGGTGACATAAGAGCCGGCGATGGTTCCCACATTGGGAACGTGGATGGTCTGACGCACTTCGATGTGTCCGAGCAGAACTTCCTTGTAGGTGGGAGCCAGCATACCCTTCATAGCGGCGGTGATTTCTTCGATGCATTCGTAGATGATACGATAGGTACGGATATCAA
>CALBJG010000073.1 GCA_937892865.1 uncultured Clostridia bacterium | reverse complement strand
TGTTTTCAAGCGCTGTCGTTGGCAGTATGGGTTATTCCCTTGGTGCTGTCATTGCTACGGGAGATGCTACCATCAAGTACACCGCAGGCCCTGCCGGCGCTTTTATCGCGGCACTTTTCGCCGTTGAGCTTGGTAAAGTCGTGTCCAAGGAAACAAAGGTTGACATAATCGTAACTCCTCTTGTGACGATATTCACGGGCTTTGGAATAGCAAAGCTGTTTTGTCCACTTATCGCATACGTAATGTATTATCTCGGTGATTTCATCAATACCGCCACCCAATATCAGCCACTGCTTATGGGTATTATTCTTGCCGTTGTTGTGGGAATTATTCTTACTTTGCCAATTTCTTCTGCGGCAATATGCGCAATGATCGGTATATCGGGTATCGCGGGCGGTGCGGCTGCTGTGGGCTGCTGCGCTCAGATGGTAGGCTTTGCGGTTATGAGTTTCCGGGAAAACCGCTGGGGCGGCCTGGTTGCCCAGGGCATCGGCACATCGATGCTCCAAATGCCCAATCTGATGAAAAATCCCCGCCTATGGCTGCCTCCGGTGATCACCTCTGCCATCACCGGCCCCATCGCCACCTGCATTTTCAAACTCCAAATGAACGGCGCCCCGGTCTCCTCCGGTATGGGTACCTGCGGCCTTGTGGGACAGATCGGCGTCTATACCGGCTGGCTGAATGATATCGCCGCCGGCGCAAAGACCGCCATCACCCCGATGGACTGGGCAGGCCTTTTGCTGATCTGCTTCATCCTCCCTGCCGTTCTTACCTGGCTCATCGCCATTCCCTTCCGTAAAATCGGCTGGATCAAACCCGGCGACCTCAAATTAGACATGTAAAAAAGGCGGCATCTGCCGCCTTTTTTAATGCACAATGCACAGTGCACAATGCACAATGTGGCAATCCGCTCTCTAAATTGACAATTGACAATGGACAATGGACAATTGACAATTAGGGAGTCGCTATCGCGACAACTAAAATCCCCCTCCTGGGAGGGGGTGTCTGCGAAGCAGACGGGGGTGGGTACAAATTTCAGTCCGTCCGCTCCGCGGACACCACAACTATCAACTGTCAACTATCAACTGTCAACTAAAAAACGGCTTGCGTTTGCAAGCCGTTTTTTATTTCATCATCAACGCGCCATCGGCGTCGAATCGGTATGTAATGCCATCGATCTCCCGTTCTCCCACGGCAGGCTCGCCGTTAGAAAGGAGGTAGCACCGTCCCCAGGGGGCATCCGCCCAGCCGGTGCGCATCACGCCGGTGTTGGTGAAACAGCGCCATTTGCCGTTGATCTTTGCCCAGCCGGTGGTCACCGCGCCGTCGGGGGCGAAATAGTAGTCAAGACCATTGTCGCAGTACCAGCCTACCCGGGGCGCGCCGTCCTGGTAGAAATACCGGACACCGCCCTCCATCACCCATCCGTCAACCACCGGCGCAACGGCGGGAATGTCCACTTCCTGCCCCACGCCGAAAGGCTCGTCATAGATGGTGTGCATTTTCTTTTCCACCCGGAGTTGACCTTTGTCAAGCACCGTATTTTCTACCATTGCCAGCACCTGCACCCGGTACGCCCCCTGCTCCAAAGCAAGGACCTTGACATCGGGCAGATCGCACATACGCCCGGAAGATGCGAAAGAGCCGGTTTGCAGGAGTTTGCCGTTTTCATCGGTGATGTTCACCTGCACCGCGGATACATTGCTGGTAGAGGAAAACACCTTGCAGCCCAATGTAAAATCCGCCCCCGGCAGAATTTCCGGCAGTGTAATTTCCGCAGTAGGGCCGCCGATGTTCACTTGCTGCAAGCCGCACCTTTCCACCTGGATGTAGCCCTCGTCCACCCGGTAGAAATAGAATTCCTCGGTGTTCTGATAAATACCGCTTACCCGGAGGAGTTCTTTCTCCTGCACCGTGCGGATCACACTGCTCTCTTCTCTGGGCTCTTCCAGGATCATGGCCCCGGGAGCCGTGATAAACAAATCGGTGGGGTATTCCTTGCAGAAATCGGCGTACCGCTTGTCCCCCAGTTCCACCAGACCCTCGTAGGATGTCCAGTCGCCGTAAAAGTCCTCAAATTCGGAGATGGTGCACACCAGAGGGTTGCCCTCGCCGCCACCCAAAGAGGTGGAGAAGCCCTCCACAAAATAGACCATACCGTCCACGATGCCGTGAATGACCACCGCGTGACCGAAGATGGAGCCTGCCCGGGTGTTGGTCCACTGGAAGCAGGCGATGAGGTTGTAAGCGTTCCGCGTACCGCTTGCGGTCACATGCCACAGCGCCTCTTCCAAACTCATGGCGGAGGCGTCGATGGTCTTGACATTGTAGCCTGCGGAGGTTTGGGCCTGGCGTTTGTAAGCGTCATAAAAACCGTTGCCGTTGTAAATTTCGGCGGAGCGGGTAAGGCCTAATTTCCAAATCTGCAGACCGGTCATCAAACCGCAGTAGCCCCGCAGAGAGGACTTTCCGGAAGCCCACAGCGCCTTGCGGTAAATGGTGCGGCTCTGGTCTTTCAGCCGCTGAGCCTCGGCATTTTTTTCCGTTTCATCCGGCTCGATAAATTCCTCTGCCTCCGGCTGTGTTTCCGGGTCAAAGAGGTTTTTGTTCTCCCCTTGGGCGGATGTTTTTTCATCCTGGACCTGGGTGGCAGATACCGGGCTGAACATACCCAACGCCAGCGCCAGACACAGCAACAAGCAGGTAAATCTTTTCACAAAAAATCCAATGATTCTTTTTATAAACATTGCGATCGCCGCTTTCAAACCCGATACCCCCTTTCGTAAATCAATGGACAATGGACAATTGACAATTATTGTATTTTGCTTCGCAAAATAATTTAAATCAGTCGGCTTCGCCGACACCACAACTGACAACTGTCAACTGTCAACTGTCAACTGATAATTGCGCATTTCAAAAATGCCGCAAATCTTAAACATTATACCACATATTTCCAATTTTGTCAAAACCCCACGCCAAGCGCTGACAAGCAATCCTGCTCCAAATAAAAAAGACCTCTTTTGTCCGGTAGACAAAAGAGGTCTTTTTGCTGGAGCAGGGTACGGGAGTCGAACCCGCCTTCACGGCTTGGGAAGCC
>CALBJG010000072.1 GCA_937892865.1 uncultured Clostridia bacterium | reverse complement strand
GGGAACAAAGGCACGGATCTCATTTTCTCTGTCCACCACCAGGCGGGTGGCCACAGACTGGACACGGCCGGCAGACAGACCGCGGCGGATCTTTTTCCACAGCAGCGGGGACAGCTGGTAGCCCACGATCCGGTCCAGCACACGGCGGGCCTGCTGGGCATCCACCAGGGCGTAGTCGATCTTTCTGGGATTTCGGATAGACTCCTGGACAACTTTTTGTGTGATCTCGTTGAATGTGACACGGCAGGTCTTTTCATCCGGCAAGTTCAACAGTTCCTTCAAATGCCAGGAAATGGCTTCACCTTCCCGGTCAGGGTCGGTTGCCAGATAAACGGTATCGGCTTTCTTTGCCAGCTTCCGCAGTTCTTCGATCACATCTGCTTTATTTTCCATAGGCAAATATTCCGGAGCGAAACCATTTTCAATGTCCACGCCCATTGTGCTTTTGGGCAGGTCACGCAAATGGCCCATACTGGCCTTTACAATGTACTCCGGTCCCAAATATTTGCCGATCGTTTTCGCTTTTGAGGGTGACTCCACAATTACAAGATTGGATGCCATTATGCTTCATTTCCTCCGCTCATTGAATTCCTTTTTCGTGATACACGCCGTCCCGGATGATTCACCACAAGATCCTGCACCGTCAGTATAGTCAGTGCTGTCAGCACTTTAGATGTAGAAATACCTGTTGCCGCGATGAGATCATCCACCAGAATCGGCGTCGTCCCCAGATGGTCTAAAATTGCTTTTTCTTCCGGGGATAAATTCGTTTCAGACGTTTTACTATAAGATGCCGCCGCAGGATTGTCAATAGATTTTTTATTTCCGGCACTTTTTTTGATTTCCGGAAGTGTAACGGACTGGGCAACCTTTTTCTCTGTCGTCTTCGTCTTTTTTGTCTGTATTATAACATCAGGATATCGCAGTTCATACTCCTGCATCACATCCCAGCCACTGCATACTGCCGTTGCTCCCTCCCGGAGCAACGCATTACTGCCGACACAGGCGGCAACACCGATATTTCCGGGAATCACAAACACATCACGCCCTTGCTCCAGCGCAGTTCTGGCTGTGATCAATGCGCCGCTGATTTTCGGCGCTTCTACTACCAGCACACCGTCGCTAAGACCGCTGATGATCCGGTTTCGTTGCGGAAAGTTCCACCGATAAGGTTTTGTACCGGGTGGATATTCAGACAGCAGACAACCAGCCTGCTCTGTTTGCATATACAGTCTTCGGCAGGTTCTGGGATAGATCACATCAATCCCGCAACCCAACACGCCAACAACCGACTTATTGGCATGGATAGCGCCCTCCATCGCCGCTGTATCGATTCCGTTGGCGCAACCGGATACGATCAATGCGCCGCTTAATGCCATTTCCCTTGCGATTTTTTCGGCAGCAGCCATACCATAGGCTGTGGATTCCCGAGTGCCTACCACCGCTATTGTCGGTAGGCTGTCAAAATCAGGGATCTCGCCTTTATAATAAAGTACCATCGGCGGGTCTGCAATATGCCGCAAACGCAAAGGATAAGCAGGATCTTCCATAGTAAGGATGCCAATATCTTTTCTGTGGCAAATATTGATAATTTTCTGCGCTTCAGAAAGGTCTTTTTGATTCAGCGCATCGGCAATGTTTTTTGGGATCTCGTCCTGCAACATTGTTTTTGCGTCCAGATCATAGATATACTGGGGATCAGAATAACGCTCCAATAAAATCCGTTTTTCTCTGCTGCCCAAACCGGACAACTGCGCAAACCATATCCAGTATAGCGACATTATCTGTCCCCTTTTCTTTCTATCTTTGTTTCATCTGCCACATTACGATGGCAGATGCGATCGCCGCATTGAGAGATTCACAATGGGTGTTCATAGGAATGATCAGTGCCTGTCGGGCGCTCTCCAAAATCTCCTGCCGGACGCCTCGGCCTTCACTGCCGATAATGATCGCCATTTCCTTCAGCGGCGCTTCACGCAAGTCCTGCGCATTGGCTGTTAATGCGGTAACCGCAACCGGAATATGGGCATCAGCAAAGGCTTTCTCCGCCTCTTGCCAGGTAGTTTGTACCACCGGTGTGCGGAACACCGCGCCCATACTGGCCCGCACCACTTTATGACTGTAGGGATCTGCGCAGCCTTCCAGCAACGCTACCGGAATATCCAGCGCATCGGCTGTTCGCAGGATCGTACCCAAGTTTCCCGGATCTTGAATGCCATCTAAAAGAAGCATTCCTTTTTCCGGGATAAAGGTCGTTTTTTGGGGCAGGCGGCACAGAAACAGCGCTCCCTGGGGTGTTTGCATCGGCGAGATGGATTCCATCACATCCCCAGGCACCCGGATGACACGAACTGTGTCCGGTATGTCTGCTTCAACACCATCCGACAAGATGACCGTTTCCAGACCGTCCCACCAAAGGACTGCCTCTTGCAACAATTTGGTTCCGTCGGCAACAAACAAGCCTGCTTCTTCCCGCTCTTTTTTTGAGTTCAACAGACGGCGTACCTGCTGCAAAAGAGGATTCTTTCTCGCCGTGATCCTTGTTTCCGTCATAGTTTCTGCACTGCTTTCAATGCGGCAGTGTCACCCAAAATCACCATAATATCATCCTGCGCGATACGGAATTCGGCGCTGGGAGATACGGTGATCTCACCGCCTCGCTTCACTGCCAGAATATTAACGCCCAGTTTTGCCCGGACATTCAGTTCAATGAGGCTCTTATCAACCCACGGTTTGGGAACGGGCACTTCAATAATGCCATAATCATCAGACAGTTCGATATAATCCAGCACATTATGAGAGGAAAGACTTTTTGCCAAACGGGCAGCGTTTTCCTTTTCGGGGATCACTACCCGGTCTGCGCCCAACTTTTTCAGCACTTGCCGATGGGTCTCATCGTGAGCCTTGCAAACAATATACGGCACACCCAATTCTTTCAGGTGCATGGTTGTCAGCACAGAATCTGCCAGACTATCGCCGATAGCGACAATGCCGCAATCAAAGTCCTTGACACCCAGCGCCCTGAGCACATCTTTATCCTGGGCATCCGCCACGGCAGCATGGGTCACATCGCTGCTGATGTGCTGCACCAGTTCATTATCTTTATCGATTGCCAGGACTTCACATCCTGCCTGGCAGAGGCAACGGGCGTTTTCTGTACCGACCCGGCCCAAGCCGATCACAACATAGGATTTCATTTCTTCATCCTCCTATCCAATTAACAAGTTGGTGTCCGCATAGCGGAATCTGTCTTTTGCCTTATTTCCCATCAGGAAACCAAGACTAATGGTTAACACGCCGACACGTCCAAAATACATAAAGATAATAATGAGTATTTTTGCTGCTATACGCAATTTCCCGGTCACATTCGCTGTCAAGCCCACAGTGCCCAAAGCGGAAGCCGTTTCATACAGACTGTCCACAAATCCGATTTGGGAAGTGGCGCTAATAAACACTGCGCCGGCAAAGCAAAGGACGATCATAACAGACGCAATGGTCATTGCATCCAATACTTTTTCCGAAGGAATGGTGTGTTTGAATACGGTTACGGTATTGCCACCCCTTATCCGGGTCCAGATAAACAACAGCAACACCACAAAAGTCACCGTTTTTAAACCGCCTGCAGTAGAGCCGGAAGAACCACCTATGAGCATCCATACGATACTCATCCCCTTGCTGCCATCTGTCAGCGCACCTTGGTCAACAGATGCAAATCCGGCTGTTCTTAAACTGACAGACTGGAAAAATCCGTTCAACACCTTCTGCCACACCGGCATATTGCCGATGGTTACGGGATTATTCCACTCCAAAATCAAAAACAGCACCGCGCCCACAAAGATCAAAACGCCGCTGGTTATCAGCACCAGTTTGGTATAGACGTTGAATTTTTTAAATTTTCGCTCCGTTGCAATTTCTTCCCAGACAAAGAATCCCAAACCGCCGATCACAATCAATGCCATCAATGTAATGCAGACGATGGGATCGTTATTCAAATGAACAATACTTTGCCCTGTGCCGAAAATATCAAATCCGGCATTACAGAAAGCAGAAACCCCATGGAATACACCCCATTTGAGGGCCTGAACAAATCCCACAGCAGGGAGAAAACGCATCGTCAAAATGATTGCGCCTACCGCCTGGATGGACAAACTTCCCAAAATCACCCATTTTTGCAGTTTGACCACATCTTCCATTTCGTTCAGACTCATCGCCTGAGCCATTACCATACGCTGGCGCAGACCGATCTTTCGCTTGAACAAGAACAAAATCATTGAAACTGCAGACATAAAGCCAAGTCCGCCGATCTCGATCATACACAGTATGACCGCTTTTCCGAATCCGCTCCAATAACTGCCGGTATCGAATACGGTAAGTCCAGTTACACAAGTGGCAGAGGTCGCAGTAAACAGTGCTGAAAGGAAACCGCAAGACTGGCCACTCTTTGTAGCAATGGGAAGATTCAGTAAAATAGTTCCCAGTAAGATAATTGCCGCAAACGTAACAGCAATGATCTGGGTTGCCGTAAGTTTAAAACGGCCGCTTGGTATATGTGTCTTCCGTTTGCCCATTCGCGCTGTCTCCTCTCTATAGTATATTAAGATATTATATCAATTTACGATGTATTTTTCAAGGGGTAAGCCAAAAGCGGATCTTCCAGACGAAAGATCCGCTTTCCCTTATAGAATTCCCAAATAACCGGCGGCAATACCCAACACGGCAGAAATACATACGATCGCAATGGGGTGCAGTTTCTTAAATGCAAGGATCAGCATACCGGCAAAAATTGCCGCGCTGACATAGAAAGAGGCCGTTGTGAACACACCGACAGACAATCCTGCCGGGAAAAATACCGTCATCAGCACACCCAAAATCGCATTGGCGATCAAACCGATCACAGCCGGCTTCAAACCGGTCATACAGCCTTTTACGATTTTGCTTTCTTTGAAGCGATCATAACACTTGGCAACGATCAAAATAATGATAAAACTGGGTAAAACCACGCCCAATGTGGCGCAGAATGATCCGAAAGCGCTTGCCAACACGCCGCCATTTTGTCCGCCCACCACACTGCCCACATAAGTTGCCATATTCACGGCAAAAGGACCGGGGGTGGATTCACTGACAGCCACAAAGTTGATCAGTGTCTCCGATGGAATCAGTTCCCCCCAGCGAAGGGCAACTTGCTCCTGGATCAGTGGAAGCATCGCATAGCCACCTCCAAAGGTGAAGGCGCCGATCATAAAGAAGGTGTAAAACAGTTCCAAAAAGTTCATTGTTTTGCCCTCCTGTCAGCCACCAGCGATGTAACAAGGCCGAATACAGCGCAACCGATGATCACATACAGCACATTGACTTTCAAAAATGCTGTCGCCAAAAATGCGCCGGCCATCACCACATAGGATACCCAGCCCTTGGGAGATTTTTTGTACATCCCCCAAAGCGCTTTAAACAGCAAGGCAAGAACGCCTGCCCGGATACCCTGGAAGGCATATTGCACCGCCCGCAGATCCTGGAACTGCTGCAGTACAAAAGAAATCGCCAGAATAATCACGAAACTGGGAAGAACAACGCCCAAAGTCGCCAAGGCAGAGCCTAAAACGCCACAGGCGCGATACCCTACAAAAGTGGCTGAATTGATTGCGATGGGACCGGGGGTGGATTCTGCTATGGCGATGATCTCCAAAATATCGTCATCCGTGACCCACTTGTTCTTTTCCACCGCCTCTTTTTGGATCAGCGGGATCATTGCGTAGCCGCCGCCAAAGGTAAAGGCGCCGATTTTAAAGAATGTGGAAAATATTTTAAATAGTGTTGAAATCCTCTTCACTGTTTTCCCTCTTATTCTTCCACCTTGGGCAGTTTGGCAAGGCCTGCAGCGATCTCCTCATCGGTGGGTGTATAATCGATCATTTTTCCATCGTGGAACCGCTCATAGGCAAACATATCAAAGTAACCGGTGCCGGTAAGGCCGAAAACAATGGTTTTTTCTTCGCCGGTCTCTTTGCATTTCATTGCTTCGTCCAAAGCGATCTTAATGGCGTGGGCGCTTTCCGGCGCAGGCAAAATACCCTCCACCCGGGCAAAGGCCTCTGCAGCAGCAAACACCTCTGTCTGCTTTACTGTAGTCGCCTCGATTATGCCGTCGGCATAGAGTTGGGACAAGGTGGAGTTCATACCGTGATACCGCAAACCGCCGGCGTGGGTAGATGCGGGGATATAGCCGCTGCCCAAAGTATACATTTTGGATAAAGGACAGACCATACCGGTATCGCAGTAGTCATAGGCATACTTGCCTCTTGTGAAACTGGGGCAGGATTCCGGCTCAACGGCGATAATACGGTAGTCCGCTTCGCCCCGGATCTTCTCACCCACAAAAGGCGCAATAAGGCCGCCCAGGTTAGAGCCGCCGCCGGCGCAACCGATGATCACATCGGGCTTGATGTCATATTTATCCAGCGCAGTCTTGGTTTCCAGACCAATTACCGTCTGATGGAGCATAACCTGGTTCAGCACACTGCCCAGCACATAACGGTAACCGGGCAGATTGGTAGCCGCCTCTACTGCTTCGGAAATGGCGCAGCCCAAACTGCCGGTGGTGCCGGGGTGCTCTGCCAGGATCTTTCTGCCAACTGCCGTGTCCATAGACGGCGAGGGCGTGACAGATGCGCCATAGGTGCGCATCACTTCCCGGCGGAAAGGCTTCTGCTCATAAGAAACTTTAACCATATAGACCTTACAATCCAGTCCGAAATAAGAACACGCCATGGAAAGCGCTGTTCCCCACTGGCCTGCGCCGGTCTCAGTGGTAACGCCGGTAAGGCCCTGCTTCTTGGCGTAGTAAGCCTGGGCAATGGCAGAGTTCAGTTTGTGGGAACCGGAGGTATTATTGCCCTCAAATTTGTAGTAGATCTTCGCAGGGGTTTGGAGTTTCTCCTCCAGGCAGTAAGCGCGGATCAAGGGAGAGGGCCGATACATCTTATAGAAATTCCGGATATCCTCGGGAATCTCAAAATAAGCAGTGGTGTCATCCAGTTCCTGACGGATCAGTTCATCGCAAAACACACCGGACAGATCTTTGGCTGTCATCGGTTTATGGGTCTCCGGATCCAGTAAAGGCGCCGGTTTATTGACCATATCCGCCCGGAGGTTATACCACATTTTGGGCATCTCATCTTCATTTAAATAGATTTTGTAAGGGATTTGTTGATTGGACATAACACATTCTCCTTTCTGAAAGGTGGGACAAAAAAAGAATCCTGTCCCAGAACAAATACTTTGCTGGGACAGGATGTTAATATCCTGCGGTGCCACCCGGCTTGGCGCATTTTGCGCCCACTTTACGCATACTACTATATGCTGACCTTTTGTAACGGAGGGTCGCTCCGGCGCACATACTCCCTATCGGTTTCTGCTTGCCCTCGGAAGTCCATTGGGCCTTTGGCTTTTACCGCGATCCCACCATCCGCGGCTCTCTGAAAAAAGTGGCAAAGACTTACTCACTCTTCCTCAACGGTTTTTATTATTATATGCTGTATTCCCGCCGGTGTCAAGTATCGGTTTATCGCTCTGCGACAACCTCAACCTCTACCAACACATTCTTGGGAAGTGTCTTTACCGCTACGCAGGAACGGGCAGGCTTTCCGGTGAAATATTTGGCATATACTTCGTTAAAAGCGGCAAAGTCATTCATCGTGCTTAAAAAGCAGGTCGTTTTAACCACTTTCTCCAGAGAAGATCCTGCAGCGTTCAATACTGCCGCTAAATTTTTGCACACCTGCTCTGTTTGGTCTGTGATGGTTGCGGCTTCCACTTGACCGGAAGCAGGATCGATGGGGATCTGTCCGGATGTAAATACCAATGAGCCGGTACAGATGGCTTGGGAATAGGGACCGATCGCCTGGGGCGCATCGGGTGTATAAACTGTATTCATTGCATATTTCTCCTGTATATTTTTTGTATATATTCATATTATCAGCAGTTTCATTCACTGTCAAGTGTATTTCCGTGTATATTTCTTACGCAATATGTCCAAAAAAGCCTCCTGACCTTCGTTCTGCGTGTATGTTTTTGGACAAATCTTGCATATTTATGCATTCCGTATTGACTATTTATAAATATAGGTGTATAATGCGAATCACGACAACGAAAATTTCCTTTGGAGGTTTATATTTATGAATAAAGAAAACATCAAAAAAGTCGTTCTCGCCTATTCCGGCGGATTGGATACATCCATCATCATTCCCTGGCTGAAAGAGAATTACAACAACTGCGAGGTTATCGCTGTGTCCGGTAATGTGGGCCAGGCTGACGAACTGGAAGGTCTGGAAGAGAAGGCGCTGAAGACCGGCGCATCCAAGTTGTATGTGCTGGACCTGACCGACGAGTATGTGGATGACTACATTATGCCCTGCCTGAAAGCCGGCGCTGTTTATGAAGAGTATCTGCTGGGTACCAGCCACGCCCGTCCCTGCATTGCAAAGGGTCTTGTGGAGATCGCGCTTCAGGAAGGCGCCGATGCGATCTGTCACGGTTGTACCGGCAAGGGTAATGACCAGGTTCGTTTCGAACTGGCTGTGAAGCATTTTGCCCCCAATATGCCCATTATCGCCCCCTGGCGTGAGTGGGATATCAAGTCCCGGGAAGAAGAGATCGAGTATGCAGAGGCGCATAACATTCCCCTGAAGATCAACCGGGAGACCAACTACTCCAAAGACAAGAACTTGTGGCATTTGAGCCACGAAGGTTTGGATCTGGAAGACACCGGCAATGAGCCTCAGTATGAGAAGCCCGGTTTCCTGGAAATGGGTGTCTCCCCCATCCAGGCGCCCGATGTTCCTACTTATATTACCCTGGATTTTGAAAAGGGTGTCCCCGTTGCTCTGGACGGCGAGAAGATGAGCGCCAAGAATATTATTCTGAAACTCAATGAGATCGGCGGCGCCAACGGCATCGGTCTTTTGGACATCGTGGAAAACCGGCTCGTAGGTATGAAGTGCCGCGGCGTATACGAGACCCCCGGCGGTTCCATTCTCTACAAAGCCCACTCCGTTTTGGAAAGCATCTGCCTGGACAAGATGACCATGCACGAAAAGCAGAAACTGGCGATCACATATGCAGAACTGGTCTATAACGGTCAGTGGTTCACTCCCCTGCGGGAGGCTTTGGCCGCTTTCGTTGACAAGACCCAGGAAACTGTTACCGGTAAAGTACGGCTGAAACTGTACAAGGGCAATATGATCAACGCCGGCGTATGGAGTGACTACTCCCTCTACTCCGAGGAGATCGCTACCTTCGGTGAGTCGGACTACAACCAGGCCGATTCTGCAGGCTTCATCAACCTGTACGGCCTGCCCATCAAGGTCAAGGCCATGGTGGATGCCAAGAACAAGAACAAGTAATTCCCTCGATCATACTTGAGATACAAGATACGGAGATACAAGATACAAGATATTTCGGATACCGCTGAGTCTTGTATGGCGTATTTCCGTATTTTGCAGTTCCTGTCAAACGATCACGATCAGGCGTTGCGTGCTTTTGCAAATGGGGGTTTGTCGAATAGTTGGAACCGAGAGCAACCCTTTTGTGTGACCCTCATCCGTCACGCCCTTTGCGCCGAGCTTGCTCGGAGGACACC
>CALBJG010000071.1 GCA_937892865.1 uncultured Clostridia bacterium | reverse complement strand
CCGTTACCGGACCAACCAGTGGAGATACAGCCGTCCTTGATTACGATCAGAGCGGCACTATATCCGGTGGTACTTTTATCGGCACCGGCGCATATATGATGGCCCAATCCCTGACAGCCACCGGTGAACAAGGTGTTATTGGGGTGCAGGTAGGAAACCAATCTGCCAATACCGCAATCACCTTAAAAGATCATAACGGCAACACCGTAATCACCTACACACCGAATCTTCCCTTCCAAATCGTGATCTTCAGTTGCCCGGATATTGTTAAGGGGCAAACTTATACGATCTGTGTTGGCGATGCCAGCGGTGAAATAGAGGCCTCTTAAACAGAAACAGCAGGTAATCACCTGCTGTTTTTGTTTGACATTTTAAATATTTTTGATAAAGTATATCATAGTGTAATTTAGAGGTGATTCTGTGACAAAGTTTTTATTGCAAATATTTGTAAAAGAGAAAAATGAAGATACGCCTATGCGTCGTGCGCAAATCGGTAAACTTTCCGGTTTTGCAGGTATCGTTTGTAACTTACTTCTATTCGTCGCAAAATTATTGGTTGGTGTTCTTTCAGGATCTGTATCTATCACCGCAGATGCTATGAACAACTTGTCCGATGCATCCAGTTCCATTGTAACACTGCTGGGTTTTAAATTGGCAGAAAAGCCTGCTGATGCAGATCATCCATACGGACACGCAAGATTTGAGTATCTTTCCGGTCTTGCTGTTGCGGCTATGATCATTGTTATCGGTTTTGAACTGGCAAAGACTTCTGTTGAAAAAATCATCAACCCCTCCCCTGTTTCTGTATCTCTGCCTTTGGTTATCACCCTTTTGATCTCCATCGGCGTCAAGATATGGCTGGCAGTTTTTAACCGGAAACTTGGCAAAATTATCCATTCCTCCGCTTTGGAAGCAACAGCCTCCGACAGCCGCAATGATGTGATCGCCACCGGCGCGGTTTTACTGGCTGCCATCGTAGAGCGGTTCAGCGGCTGGCAAATTGACGGCTATATTGGCTTATGTGTAGCGCTGTTTATTCTTTACAGTGGCGCAATGCTGGCGAAAGATACCATCAGCCCCCTCTTGGGAGAAGCGGCCAGTCCGGAATTGCAAAAACTGATCATCAAAGTGGTCAATGATTGTCCGAAAGTGTTGGGTTACCACGATCTTATGGTACATGATTATGGTCCGGGACAGCGGTTTGCCAGTTTGCATGTAGAAATGGATTGCAATGAAGATCCCCTGCTCTGTCACGGTATTATTGATAATATTGAGCGGGAATGTCTGGAAAAGCACAATGTACATTTGGTTGTACACTACGATCCGGTGGTGACCGGCGATGAGGCGCTTGCAAAAACAAGAGATCTTGTCTTGCAAATCGTAAAAGATTTTGACAGCCGTATGTCCATTCACGATTTTCGAATGGTCCCCGGCGGTGTGCACACCAACTTGGTTTTTGATATCGCACTTCCTGATGATCTTTTAAAAGAGAAGGCAAATATCAAATCCTTCGTTGAAAATCAAATGCGGCAAAAGACCGGCGAAGTTTACTACGCTGTCATTACCTTTGATCCTGCCGCTTTTAATCACGAATAAAAAAATCGCACAGCCAATTGGCTGTGCGATTTTTCATATGTCTTATTTCTTCTTGGGAGCCTTGATCTTGTTGAGCTTTGCGTTCAGATCCAGCAGTTGCTCCTTGGTGAACTTCACGTCCATCATACCACCCATCAAAGTGAACAGACGGAGCACGGTAAAGCCGTTCATCATACTCATCATATCAGCATTGAGTTCAAAGCCCATGGCTTCCTTTTTACCGTCCTTACCGCCCATCATCTTGGCGAACATACCCATAAACAGCAGTTTGCCCTGAACAGTAGAGATAACATCGCCCATCTTGTCATTCAAGGATAGATAGCCTTCCTTGGTCTCGATATCGAACCAGTTCAGGATTGCGCCCTCTTCCACCAGACGATACTTCTCGTTGAAGGTATCTACCTTGCAAATAACGCTCTCATCGGTGTAATCGCCTGCAACAGCCTTCAAATGGGTAGTGCCTGCGTTGGGTACATCAAAATAGAAGAAGTGGTCAGCGGCTTCCTTGACGCCCAGGGAAACACCGTTGGCAAACAGTTCCACAGCAAGCAGGTTGGAATACACGGTAACCTTGGTCACATCCTCTACTCGGTCCACATAGCGCTTGCCGCACAGATGGACGAAGGGCTCGTCAGAGAGCCATGCCTTGTAAGCGTAGAAGGAATCCTTCTTGTACTTACGGTCAAAGGTCACCAGGCCCTTGTGGTTCTGACCGTTCTCGCCGCCCTCGTTACGGGCATCGGCGCCGAAGTCGAACATATTCCATACATGGGTAGCCCACATATACTTACGGGAGAACAGTTGCTTGATCAGTTCCTCGTGGTAATATGCCTGATACTCCTCAGTATAGTCGCCTTGTCTGGGCTCGGAGGTGTGCCAATCCAGCGCCTCACAGCCATACTCGGAGCAGCCAATGGGGATGTTGGGATGAGTCTTGTGGAAGTTGTCGAACCAGGGACCGTTCATCGCAGTCTCGCCGCCGTACCAACCGAAATAGTGGTTATAGGAGACCACGTCCGGAATCTGCAGGTAGGGATCGTCGATCTTACACATAGACACCGCAGCAATGGTAGTCTTGCGGGTGGTATCCATCTCATGGCACAGGTTGTTGAGGATGCGGTGGTTTTCCAGCAGATCCTCATCCGAGCCGCCAATACCGATCTCGTTGGACAAGCCCCACACCACGATGGAGGGGTGGTTGTAGTTCTGGGCAACCAGCTCGGTCATCTGGGAGATGGTGTTCTCATAAGCGGCCTCGGTGGGAATGAACTTGGAGA
>CALBJG010000070.1 GCA_937892865.1 uncultured Clostridia bacterium | reverse complement strand
CGGCGAAGGTGGCCTTCTCGATGTCCAGAGCCTTGTCAGGACGGAAGGAGGGGCAGACCTTGGTCTCCATGGTGGGATCGGCGGCCAGCTTGGCGTGCCACTCCAGGGAGTCGATGGGATCGTCGGTGGTGCCGATGAAAGCGACATTGGATTTGCGGATCAAGCCTCTTGCGGTCATATCCGGGTCGGTCTGCAACATTTTGTTGCAGTGATTCCAAATCCGCTCTGCGCTCTCTGTGGTCAGAGGTTCGGTAACACCGAAGAACATCTGCAGTTCCAAGTGGCACCAGTGGTACATAGGATTGCCAATAGCAACTTCCAATGCCTCCACCAGTTTCATAAACCGCTCAAAGCCGGGCTTGTTGCCGGAAACATATTCTTCCGGTGTGCCGTTGGAACGCATCAGACGCCACTTGTAGTGGTCACCAAAGTAGCTGCCGTCCGGATTTTCACCGCCCAGCCAAACTTCGGCCAGGTCATTAAACCGGCGGTCTTCATAAATTTCCCGGGGATTCAAGTGACAGTGGTAATCCACCAAAGGCATATTTTTTGCATAATCGTGATACAGATGCCGGGCTGTTTCTGTGCCCAGCAGGAAATCCTTGTCCATAAATGTTTTCATTTTAAGCACCTCTTGTATAAACGGAATGAATTTTCAGCGGGGGACGGATATAGCGTTCTTGGCTGGTGGGGGCGGGTCTGGCATAGACACCGGAGACCAATCCCAACATAGCATACAGAGAAACCAAAGACGAACCGCCGTAACTGATGAACGGCAATGTCAGACCGATAACCGGAGTAAGACCGATGTTCATACCCACATTACTGATCACCTGGAAAATGAGTGCGGCGGCAGCGCCAAAGCAGATCATCCGACGGGTATAATCCGGGCTTTTCACGCCCACCCAAATACAACGGGCAATAATGGCAAACAGCAGCACGATCACAAACAGACAGCCCAGGAAACCCAGTTCTTCACCGATAGCGGAGAAAATATAGTCCGTATGTTGGGCGTAAAGGGCTTCGGGGGTTTGGGTACGGATGCCGTTAAACAGACCTTGTCCGGTCAAACCACCGCCGGTGAGGGAACGGAGGGCGCGGACAGTGTGGTACCGGGCGCCGATGCCGTGGGGGTCCATATCCGGGTTGAAAAGCACTTCAATTCGGTTTCGCTGATAAGCGGAGAACACATAGTTCCAAATAAGCGGCCACAGCAGTACCAAACCGCCGCCGACCAGCAAAAACCATAAGAAACTGACACCGCCTGCAATGGCCATACCGGCAAAGATAAATACGAAGATCAGGGAAACGCCCATATCCCGGCTGAGTAGCATATTCAAACCGACGATCAGCACCATATGCAGCGCCATATGCATCACGGAAGAGAAACGGGAGATCCGGTTTTGGTGAGAACCCATCACAGAGGCAAGGACCAAAACAAAGGCGATCTTACAAATTTCCGCAGGCTGAATATCAACGGGAACCAAAGGAAGATCCAGCCAGGATTTATTACCGGTGCCATTGTCCGTTCCAAAGGGAACCAGAAGAAGCAGCAGGAAAACATTCAATGCGACCAGCCAGAACCGGTGCTCGGAAAAGAAATCCGCATCAATAGAAGAGGTCACCGCAAAAAGCAAAACGCCCAAGAGCGTCGCGACGATCTGAATAGGCACATAGCGGTAAGCATCCGACATGGTGTTGGTTGCGCTGGCAATGACCAGACAGCCAAAAGCAGTAGCGCCCAGACATAAAAGCAGCAGGACCATATCGCCTTTTTTCAGAAAACTTTTAAACTCACTGGTAAAACGCCGCAAGCCGGCACCTCCTTTCGAATACTTCAACTGTCAGTATAACATTTTTTCCGGCAAAAGTAAACTGATATACCGGATGTTTATAGAAAATTGATAAATGGTTTCAGTGGGATAGTTGGTATTGCCTCGGGGTAACGCCATAGACTTGCTTAAAGACGGCGGTAAAATTGGAAAGAGAGCCAAAGCCGGATTCAAAGCAGGCGCGGCTGACAGAAACACCGTTTTTCAGGAGCATTTTTGCATAGCGGACACGCAATTCCGTTAAGCGCTGTTTGTAACTTTGTCCTGTGGCCTTGCGAAACAGTTCGGAAAAATAAGTCGTGTTGAAACCTGCTTCCCGGGCAAGTATGTCCAGAGATATATTCTCCTTAAAATGCATTTCCAAATAAAGGACAGCCCTCTGAATGCCGGGAAGGTTTTCGCTCATTTCAGGCGGTTGGACGGCTGGGGCTTCCCGAAACAGACATGCTAAGATGTACTCACAAAGTTGCGCCTGGCAATCACCGCCGACACGGCATTCATGCTGCAGCAGTTGCACCGCTTGCAACAGCCGCTTTTTTGCGGTGTTGCCCAATGTATATGCGTTGCGTTTTGCTTTAGAAAGTTGAAAAAGCGTTTTTTCACTGAGAATACGCTGATCAAAGGAAATATTTAATAATTTCAATTGGGGGTCCGGATGGATCTGATGAAAATCAACAGGTGTTAATAAAAAGACCGTGTGCAGGTTAGCATCGAATGTCTCTGCATTGATGTTCATAGTACCGCTGCCACCGGTGACGATCTCAATTTCAAAATAGTTATGCCAGTGGAGGGGGAAATCTTTTTGCAAATAGGAAGTTTTTACAAAAACACTGTTTTCCTTGCCGATATAGTTCTCCGCGGCGAAACGGTTGATGGTCTGCATAGGGCTAACCTCCTTGTGTTCTGGGAATATCATAGCAGAAAATTGCGATTTTTCAATATAAACCGAAAAACTAAGCAAAAATTATGGCTTTTTCTGTTGCGTGGGTAGCGTATAGGCTTTATAATGAAAAAAAGAGGGTGGATTGAAATGTATCTATTAGGATTTGATATTGGCGGCACCAAGTGCGCGGTGATCACCGCCCGATGGATCAATGGCAATATCGACATACTGAAAAAGCAAAAATGCAACACGGACCTTTCCTTGCACCCGGAGCAGATGATCTTTCAGTTGATCGAGATGGCAGAGGGAATATTAGAGGACAGACCTGACACGATTGGCATTTCCTGCGGCGGACCGCTGGACCCGGATCAGGGCATCATCCAAGGCCCTCCCAACTTGCCTGGCTGGAATGATGTGCATATCGTAGAGATGATCAGCAGCCACTTTGGCGTACCCGTCCACCTGCAAAACGATGCCAATGCCTGTGCGGTAGCCGAATGGAAGTTTGGCGCGGGTAAGGGCTCGCAAAATATGATCTTCCTTACTTTCGGTACAGGGCTGGGGGCAGGTCTGATCCTAAATGGCAAACTCTATGCCGGTACCAACGGTAACGCCGGAGAAGTGGGGCATATCCGCCTTGCTCCGGATGGCCCGGTGGGCTTTGGTAAGGCGGGCTCTTTTGAGGGTTTCTGCAGCGGCGGTGGCCTTGCCCAGTTGGGTGGCGCATCTGCCCGGGAATTGGCAGAAAAGGCACATCAAGGTGATGAAGCAGCATTAGCAGCATGGCAGTGCTGCGGCGAAAAGTTGGGTATGGGATTAAGTATTTTGATCGATATTCTGAATCCGGAAAAGATCGTCATCGGCAGTATTTATGCCCGACAGGAAAAACTTCTGTGGGAACATGCCAAAAAGGTGATCGATACGGAAGCGTTGGGAATTTCTGCCGCCTGTTGCCAGATTGTTCCAGCGGCTTTAGGGGAGCAGATCGGTGACTACGCCGCTATTGCGACGGCGCTATTATGAGGTGAAAAGCATGTTTCAGAAATTATTGACCCGCTACCCGACATTGCGTTGTTGCGCCGGGGAAATTGAAAAAGCAAAAGATATGCTGATCGCGAGTTACGAAAGTGGCGGCAAGGTGCTGCTATGCGGCAACGGCGGCAGCGCCGCAGATTGTGACCATATTGTGGGAGAACTGATGAAAGGTTTTTTAAGCAAGCGGCCTCTCAGCGACAGACAAAAAGCAACTATGCTGAAGCGTTGCCCTGACATTCATGAGGAAATGTTGGGCAAACTGCAGATGGGGCTGCCGGCGCTTTCCCTGGCCGGGCTGACTGCCTTGAATACTGCTTTTTGTAACGATGTGGAGCCGGAACTGATCTATGCCCAGTCAGTATTGGCACTGGGAAAACCGGGTGATATCTTCATCGGGCTGTCTACTTCCGGTAATGCAAAAAATGTCTGCGCTGCAGCGAAAGTTGCCAAAGGACTTGGGTTGACAGTTATCGGTTTAACCGGAGAAAGCGGTGGTCAGTTGAAGAACCTTTCTGATGTGACTATCTGCGTGCCGGAGTGTGAAACTTTTAAAATTCAGGAACTGCACCTGCCGGTGTATCACTACATCTGCGCTGCAGTAGAAAAGCATTTCTTTGAGGAGGCGTAAAAATGGCACAGTTATTTGAATCCGGAAAGTTCTTTACGGGCTGCAACTATTGGGCATCCCACGCAGGTACGGAGATGTGGCAGAATTGGGATGCAGATGTGGTAGAGGCAGACTTTGCCCGTTTGGCGGCATCCAGAAACCGGGTGGTGCGTTTGTTCCCATTGTGGCGGGATTTCCAGCCCATTCGGATGCACCACGGCGGTTCCAATGTGGAAAAGGAAATGCGTATCGGCGACCAGCCTCTGCCCCACACTGAAGAGGGTAAGCACGGCATCGATCCGGTGATGGTGGAAAGATTCCAGTGGGTCTGTGACTGCGCCAAGCGTCACGGATTGAAACTGGTGGTTGCGATCGTTACCGGTTGGATGAGCGGCAGATTGTTTGCTCCCGAGGCATTGCAAAGCAAAGATATGTTGACAGATCCTCAGGTCATCCGTTGGCAGGTGCGATTTGTCCGCTATATGGTTCGTCGGTTTAAAAACGAGGATGTTATTGCAGCCTGGTCTTTGGGTAACGAGTGTAACTGTATGTGTCCTACCGATGTCCATAAAGCCTACTGCTGGACAGCGCTGATCGGCAATACCATCCGGGTAGAGGATCCCACCCGGCCGGTGATCTCCGGCATGCACGGATTGCTGCCCGAGGGTGCCTGGACGCCTGCAGATCAGGGGGAACTAACAGACATTCTGTGTACACACCCCTATCCCGTTTTCACCCCACATTGCCATACCGACCCTGTCAACGAGATGAAGAGTATTCTGCACTCCACCGCCCAGTCTATTATGTATCAGGGTTTGGGCGGCAAGCCTTGCTATATCGAAGAAGCGGGTACTTTAGGTCCCATGATCGCCAATGAGCGTGTTGCCGGCGACTATGTCCGGGCGTGTCTGTTCTCTGCCTGGGCCCATGATCTGAAGGGGTTTTTATGGTGGTGCGCCAATGAGCAATCCCAGTTGGAAACGACACCCTATGACTGGTGCGCAGTGGAGCGGGAACTGGGTATGTTCCACCTGGATCACACGCCGAAGCCGGTGTGTAATGAAATGACCGCTTTTATGGAATTCACAGAGAATCTGCCGCTGGAAAAACTGCCTCCCAGAGTGGAGGACGCAGTTTGTGTTCTGACGGAAGGACAGGACACCTGGGGCGTAGCCTACGGCGCGTTTACGTTGGCAAAGCAGGCGGGACTGGATATTTCCTTCTGCTGGCATTTAGACGAAATTCCCCAGGCAAATGCCTATCTGCTCCCGTCACTGACCGGCGATCTGAATATCCGCCGTCGGGTGATGTGGGAATTGATGCGCCGGGTAGAGCAGGGCGCAACGCTATATATGTCACTGAACACCGCATTGCTTTCTCCCTTCAAGGAAGTAACCGGATTGGAAGTTGTTCGCCGCAGCCAGCGCAGCGCGCCGGACACACTGACCATCGACGGCAAGAAAATCGGAGGTTTGGGCAGTGCTTTCCGTTGCGAGTTTGCCGAGGCAGGCGCAAATGTCCTGCTTCGTGACGAAAGCGGCAATCCAGCATTTACGGAATTTACTTACGGCAAAGGCAAAGTGTTCTTCTGCGCATTCCCGGTGGAACTGGAAGCAGCCACCAAGTCGGGCAGAGCCAATGCAGAACCTTTCTATCGCCTCTATCAGATGCTTTCTATTCGCGATCATAATAAAGTGGCAAAGTCCTCTTTGCCGGATGTATGTGTTACGGAGCATATTGAAAGCGAGAATGTACGGTATCTGTGTGTACTGAACTATGCGCCCAAGACACAGAACGCCACCATTACATTGGACGGCTGGCATTTGGCAGAAACTTATGCCTACCGGGGCGGCGAAACGGAAGCAACCGAGGGCGGTTTCACAGTATCCCTGCCTGCAAATACCGGCTTGCTGGTAAAGGTGAGTCGGTAAGATTCCCTTGCAAATCTGTATTTTTGCGAGTATCATAGAGGAAAAAGGAGTGATTCTGTGAAACGGAAAATCAATGTTTGGGAGTACGCCCCGCAGATCCTGGAGCAGACGGGAAAAGGAATTCTGCTGACCACCGCCACTGAGGGCAAAGTCAATACCATGACCATCGGCTGGGGAACTTTAGGCATCCAGTGGGGCAAGCCGATCTTCATCGCCTTTGTCCGTGAAAGCCGTTACACCAAAGCGTTTTTGGATAAGAACGGGGAGTTTACCGTCAATGTTCCTCTGGGAGAATTTGACAAAAACATACTCTCCGTTTGCGGAACCAAGTCCGGCAGGGATATGGATAAGATCAAGGAACTGGGGCTGACCCTGGAAACGCCGGAAGCGATCACTGTACCGGCAATCAAAGAATTGCCACTGACATTGGAATGTAAGGTGATCTACAAGCAGGATCAGGACGCCAAAGCCATTGACCCCGCCTATGATGCCCGGTATTACGCCAAGGGTACACCCAACGAAAATGACTACCACACCGCTTATTACGGTGAGATCGTGGCGGCTTACATCGTAGAATAAATAAAAAGAGCGTGTTGAAAAACAACACGCTCTTTATTCATTATTTCAGAGCATTTTCGCTGGCTTTCAGCGCAGCGGCAATGGTGACATCCATATCAAAGTACTGATATTGACCTAAACGACCACCAAAGATCACCTGTGGCTGCTGTTCTGCCAAGGCCTTATACTGCGCATAAAGCGCGGTGTTCTGCTGGTCGTTTACCGGATAATAGGGCTCCATACCCGGCTGCCATTCGGTGCTATACTCTCTGCTGATCACGGTTTTCGGCTGCGTGCCGAAAGAGAAATGCTTGTGTTCAATGATGCGGGTGTAGGGCGTCTCCCGGTCTGTGTAGTTCACAGCCGCATTTCCCTGATAATTGGGGATGTCCAGTACTTCTGTTTCAAAACGGACACTGCGGTATTGCAGCGGACCGTAACAGTTATCAAAATACGCATCGATAGGACCGGTATAAACAACTGTTTTGGCTTTGCTGTTCCAACCATCCTTGTCTAACAGATAATCGGTGTTCAACTGCACCTCAATGCCGTTGAGCAGGTTTGCTACCAAAGCGGTGTAACCCTCTTCCGGAATACCTTGGAAACGGGCGTTGAAATAGTTGTTATCATAGGTCAGACGCACTGGCAGGCGTTTGATGATAAATGCCGGCAGGTCTTTGCAATCTCTGCCCCACTGTTTTTCTGTATAGCCTTTTACCAGTTTTTCATAGATGTCAGTACCCACCAAACTGATGGCCTGTTCTTCCAAGTTTTGCGGTTCCGTAATGCCGGCAGCAGCCTTTTGCTCTGCAATTTTGGCAGCAGCCTGGTCCGGGGTCACCACACCCCACATCTTGTTGAAAGTGTACATATTGAAAGGCAGAGAGTAAATCTCACCTTTATAATTGGCAATGGGGGAATTGGTAAAGCGGTTAAATGTGGCAAAACGGTTTACATAATACCATACAACTTCATCATTGGTATGGAAAATATGGGCGCCATACATATGGACATCAATATCTTCCACCTTTTCCGTGTATACATTACCTGCGATATGATTGCGTTTGTCGATGACCAGTACTTTTTTGCCGGCATCTGCCGCTTGCCGGGCAAATACCGCACCATACAGTCCGGCGCCTACAATTAAATAATCGTACATACTTTATACACTTCCTTTAGGAGAAATGATTTTTTTGATCCGTCCCGTAATGGATTTTACAACAGTAGTTGTGTAATCGTCACGCAGGAGCAACAAGACCAAGCAGTATACCAACACACCCACAGGTACTTGGACTATAACTGTTAAAGTTGGTAGGGCGGATATATTTTGCAAAGGCAGAATTGCGGCGGTCATAGCGACACCGGCCACAATTTTTTTCCAAAAATGCCGGAACAGATAGCCTACGGTAAACATACCACGGCTGTATGCCACATGCAAAACAGTGATCACAAATTCTGCAATAACTGATGCGATTGCGGCGCCCATACTACCCATTTTGGGGATCATCAGGCAGTTGAGAATGAGATTTACTGCCGCGCCGATGATCAAAAATACGGAGATCTGCTTGAAATAACCGGCCGGGGTGTAATAATGGGCAGCGATACAGTTACTGATGCCGATGATCAAAATGATGGGGCTGAAGATGCGAAGCAACTGAATCACACGCACATATTCCGGTCCAAAGAAAGCCAAAACAAAGTTTGGCGCAACGGCGATCAGCCCAAATGTGATACCGACGCACATAAATGCGATATAACCCATGGATTGGTCGGTACGCTGTTGGATCTCTTCTTTTTTATTATGGGCATAGAGATAAGACATACGGGAAGTCAGCACATTGTTCATCGCCACAAATGCTACAGATTTGGCCATATTGATGATCTTGGTAGCCTGCTCGTAATAGCCATTTTGCGCGTTGTCGTTGGTGATCCAACCAATCAGTGTCTTGTCAAGGACCGTATAGACAGAGGTGGCGATCGTAGGGATAAAATAGGTCAGGGTTTTGGGGAAGTGATGCCAAATGTGCAGATTTTTCCAATCGGGCTTTTGAATGTATTTAGGGAGGAAAAGCCACAAAGACAAGTTACCCAAAAGAGTGCTGACAGAAAAGATCAGCATAAAGCGGCCTAAATGATCCGGTGTCTTGATAAAAAGGAACACACATACGATGCTGATGATCTTGATAGCGGTATTGATCCAAACGGTGTAATCAAAGCGCTCAATTCCACCGAAAAACCACGAGATCTCAAACATAACGGCAATCAAATGGAATGTTTTGATGATATAGTAAATCTGGTTTTGACCGCCTGATAAAATTACAATTAGCCATCCCAACAGACAGAGCATCGTGGTACATACAGTTACCAATTCAATTTCCCAGAAACTTTGGCTCCGGCGATATGCATCGTCCCGATTTCGGGCAATCTCACGGCTACCGTATACATATGTGCCAAAGGCGGCCAACAGAAGAAAGTAGGATTGAATAGAACCGGTATAACTGTTGATACCTACGCCGTTTGCGCCGAGAACCCGGGCTGTATAGGGCGCGGTGATCAGGGGAGTGATCATTGTGAGTATTTGATACAAAGTACTCAAAATGACATTGGCTTGAATACTGGGTTTTTTCATAATATCAGTTGTCCAATTCTTTTTTTCTTAACAGCGGATACAGCAGGAAACCGGACAGCCGCATCAATTTCAGGCGGTTGCCTTCTACCTGCTGGCGCATAACAAACAATTGCGGACAATTATGACGCAAATGCCGGTCAAAATCCTTCAGTTGAGATTGCTTGTCTCCAAGGGCCATATATAACTTATATTGCCGGTGAATCAGGCCCAAAAGCCGTTGGGTAAGCATATATGCCACAGCCTCACTGCAATTATGCAACTGATCGTATTTTGTCAGTAACTGACGAATGACCCGGTCGTGTTCGGCGCAGTGTTTTCGCCAACCTTCCAGGCTGACACTTTGTCCGTCCCGACCCAAGCGGTAACAGTAAATATGCTGGTCGAATACATACACGGTTTTGGCGTGCAGCAGGGGATAGATCACGTATTCCTGGTCAGTGTAGAAACAATGCTCCAAAATCTGAACATTGTTTGCCCGCAACAGTTCTGTACGGAAAGCAAGGCCATGCATTTGCAGGAACCAATCCTTGCCAATCACCTGCTCCAGGGGATATACGGCATTGGAAAGGTCAGTTTTGCCTCGCAGGATCTGCTCGCCGTCCTCTTCATATACCTCCATAAAGGGTGTGAACAGACAATCAGCATCTACCGTTTCCAGTGCGCATACCAGGGCTTCCAGATGTGCGGTATCATACCAATCATCGCCGTCCAACTGTTTGAAGTATTTACCGGAGGCGAGGCGGATACTGTTATTGATTGTGGAGCCGTAGCCGCCGTTTTCCTTGTTGACAAGGCGGAAAACACCGGGATACTTCTCTTCATAAGTCCTGGCGATTTGGGCAGTATTATCCTTGCTGCCGTCGTTTTCGATCAGCACTTCCAGTTTATCCATACTGGGGATCAAAAGGGAATCCAGGCAATTCTCTAAATAGGCTTGTACATTATAAGCGGCAATGGAAATGGTCAATAATTTATTCATGAGAATCTCCTTTCAATAGGCGCTTTAACTTTCGGAAAAAGGCGATTAAGGATTTATTGCGACGTAATATTGACTTTAAAGTCAACTTAACCAAACTTTCGCCACGCAGTGAGAGCGCTTTTCGATAGATGGGATCTTGCTCAGCGCGCAGATGAACGGCATCAAATTGTTCGCTGTTTTCTTTTGGAAGCCGGGCAAACAAAACGTTGATTTGGTTTTCGTACAAGGCATAGGCCTGAGAGACATCTGTACCATAGTGTTCTGTTAGCGATTTAAGCGCTTCAAAAGCATTTTTTGATTTTTCAAAATGCCGGTCTATGGATTCGCTCTTTGTCATAGAACGCATATTGCCAATATTGTAATAATAACTGTTACAATCCTTGACAACGCGTCCTCCGTTGCTTTTTTGCAGGAGCAGATAAGTAAAGACAGTATCTTCACCCAAAGAGAGGTGTTTGAACGCGCTGAATTCGGCAGCAATCTCCCGCACAAGTTCCGTGCGATAGAATTTATTGCACCGTGAGTTATAAAAACGGTTAGGGGCATTGGGCGCAGCCGGATCATAGAAAAATACATTGGCAAGTTGCCGCAATTCTTCTTTCGAATACACACGATCCTCTCGGAGATGAACAGGGGAAATGACACCGTTATTCTCTGTATAGATACCGGCTGCCACAAAGTCACAGTCCTCGGTCATCAGATTCATAAAGAAAGAAATATGATCAGGCCCAAACCGATCGTCCGGATCCAAGAAACACAGATATTCTCCGGTTGCCGCGGCGATGCCGGAAAGGGTGGCATCCACCAAGCCACCATTTGACTTCTCAACGATCTTTACCCGGTTATCCTGCCGGGCATATTCTTGCATCATAGCATCGCTGGCATCAGTGGAACCGTCGTTGACAAAAATCATTTCCAAGTTGGAATAACTTTGTTCTTTTAGACAGGTATAGGCGGCATCCAAGTATTCTTCTTGATTGTATACAGGAATTATAACGGAAACAAGAGGTGTGGAGGTCATAACGCTATCTCCTTTATTTCGGGTTGTTATGCAATCTTTCAGCAATATCCTCCAAAAGCAGAGTGGGGGAGAAATCTCCTTGATAGTGATAATCAACGGAACAAGGGCGCTTTACCCAGTCCCAATCGATATCCTCAATGTTTTCAAAATACTGCATATAGGCAGGATTATAATAAGGGAAATCCAGAATGCTTTTGCTGTTTGTCAGCAACTTGCGGTTATAAACCACTGCTTCATAGGGACGAAGTGTCAGATTGCTTCGTCCGGGCTGCAGAACTTCCAGCATACACTGGGCGTGAAGTTGACGCTGCAATACCTCCGGATATGGCAGGACTTGGCCAGCCTGCAAAAGTGTTGCCATAGGCGCATACTGCTCTAATGAGGGGGCAGGTTCCACACAGACTAAATCCATTTTGCAAGTGATGTTGTTTTGACGGCATTTAGAAAGGATTGCATCTAACATAGGAATGCGGGCTTTTGTTACGCCGCAGCAAAAATATAACTGGTTATCCGCGGCAATGCGGCTGGCTTGTTCATTTTTAGAGTATAGTGTGTTCCAGTGAATAAACTGATAATTCTTTGCATCTGCAGCGTCGTAAGAATAAATTAAGTCAAATATCTGCTGCTTCTGAAGATAATGCGCCGCGCGACTAACACCGGAATCTACGACATCCAGATAGAATAAAACATATTTTATGTTGTTCCAAAGCTTTTTATAATGTTTTAAAGTGCCGGCTAAATAAGGATGATACCATAGAGCAGAATTGGGGAAAATCACATAAACATTCTCGCTGTGTGGACAACACTGCACCAGCGTTTCATACAGTGCGCCTTCTTCGTAGGCTAAAAAATCCAAATGACCTTTTGTGACAGACTGTACTTTGGTTTTCATCAAAAGATTTTTCCACCGTCCGACGGAATTGTTTTCCACCAAAAGAGTCACATTCGACCGTTCGGCAATGTCTTGAAACATTTGCTGATACATAGGAAGGTAAGATGATCCGTCCAGCATAACGATATAGTGATTGTTTATATGCATAGCCTTATTCCTTTTTTACTTATTCTATCAGCGCAGTAATCTGTACACAAATCGATAAAGTCGTAATACCATCAGAATACTTTGGACTTTCCATGTCATCCGGATGTTGGAACCGGTTAGCAACAAAATAATATTATGGTCCAAATGCCGGATATATCGTTTGTAGTGCTGTCGATACGCCTTCATGGCAGAGGAGTCTTTTAAAATCAAACTTAATTGATGGCAACAGGTGTAAGCAAGGTATTGCCGGCAGTGGGGCAAGAGCGTTGAATCATAGACGGAAAACAATTCCAGAATCTGTTCTGCGTGCTCCAAAGCGTGAATTTTATTGGGTTTGTATCCAGATTTCGTAATACTGCCGCTGCGGCAGCGGTAATAGTACATAGGAACACCAATGTGCACAATCGTGGTGGCCTTGATCAGTAGATTAAAAATGATTGCAGCGTCTTCGTTGATCCTACCAATGGGGAAGCGTATATCATGGAATAGTTCTGTAAGGAACAGTTTATCCCAAACAGCAACATCCAGTTCGCCTGCAGTTAAGATTTGTTTAGCGGCTTCCTGAACTGTGTAAGAACCCGGTGTTGGAAGTGTGTATGCGGTGCCGGTAACAGAACCTGCTTCGTTGGTCAAATATCTGCCACAAGCGGCAATCTGACTCTTGCTGGAAACTGCGGCTTCCAATAAATTGCGAAACATTGTGGGGGCAACAAAATCATCACTGTCTACAAAACCAATATAAGTACCTTTTGCTACATCAATGCCGGCATTCCGGGCAGAGGATAAGCCGCCGTTTTCTTTATGAATAACGCGGATATTGGTGTGCTTTTCAGCGTACTGATCGCAAATAGCAGCGCAGTGATCCGGAGAACCGTCATCCACCAAAATGATCTCCATATTCGGATGCGTTTGGGCAAGGAGACTGTCAATGCACTGTGGCAGAAATGATTCTACATTGTAAATGGGGACGATGACACTGACCAGAATGTCATTTAAGCAATCAGAATGCTGCATATCAGATTCTCCTTAAGATTCAAAGCAGAATTTTAGAAAAGCCTCATAATTCTCAAACATAGGAGGATGGGATTTCAAGTAATTGTGCGAGTCTTCCGGATTGCCGCAGAGTTTCATCTTGTCGTTAAAAACAGGATTTTCACAGACGGCAGAATCTGTGGAAAACAGCATAAAGAACTCGTGAAATACCTCGGGTGCGGGATAAACACCAAATCGTTGGTAATAGGCGATTGCTTGCTCTTTTGCTTCCGCCAACTGCGCTTCCTGGCGTCTTTGACAGTATGCCTCAATGGACATAATGCGCTTGGCAGGGTTTCCTGCATATACGCCGTTACTGGGGCAATCTTTGGTAACGATGCTGCCTGCGCCAATTATCACATTGTCGCCGATGGTAACACCCCTGGTAATAACGGTATTGACGCCGATAAAAACATTATCACCGATGGTCACATGTCCGCAGGCACCAAGAATGTTGCCGGCAGAAGCAGGATGACGCTTTATTACGGACCAAGAATAATCATGAGTTAAAATAACAACGCCGTGCGTGATGTTCACATGGTTGCCAATGGTGATCAACTGTGGATTCTGGACATCTACAACGGTTGTAGCTGGGTCGTGAAAAGTAACATCTTCGCCGATGGAAATGCCCTGTTTGCGCAGATAAGTTATGAAAGATGCTGAAGAACGGCGACAGCCTAACAGAAGATGATTGATCTTACCAATAATTCCCATAAGAAACTCCTTTAGCCTTTGACGCGCAGTAATATATAACAGAGCAACGGCAGATCCCGCTTCATCAACTGCAATAAAAGTTGACGACCTTTGCTGTCAAGAGGATTTATGCCATCGACGAGCAACTGTCGGGTGGTTTCGTCGCGCACGATGGCCTTTACACCGGCAATATTGTCTTTTAAACTGCGGGGCGCAGCGACTTCTTGCTTTAAAGCGGCGATGGTGTAGGACAAAGTGACCATCGCTAAACGGTCTTTCATAGCCTTGCCGTAACCCAAATTATCAATTTGACGCAAACTTTCCGTATAGAAATGCTTAATACCGGCAAATCTATCCGGCCGGTAAGTGCGGGTTAGGGATGTACCGTTTTCGCAGTAGTAATAAAATGCTTCCGGCAGAATGGCAACTTTGCGGGCATAACTGTAAAAGCGGGTCAAAGAAAAAACATCTTCGGCGATGATCTGCCGCTCGGAGACCAATCTCCAATTGTTTTGTTGTATAGTTTCCAACCGGAACATAGCACCGCACATACTCATCCATAGATTGTTCCGATGGGTTGCTTTGGGGTCATCGTACATAAGGTCCGGTAAAAATGTTTTTTGGATTTCAGCGCCTTCATAGATGCGCTTTTCCGGATTTGGTATGTTGGTGCGTACGATTTGTCCTGCGCGATTGACATTGTAATAGCCGTATTGCACCACATCTGCGTTGGTTTCAGTTATGCATTTTACACATTTTTCTACAGTGTTCGGAGCAATATAGTCATCACTGTCCAGAAAACAAATGTATTTTCCGGTGGCGTGGTCAATACCGGTATTACGGGCCATACCCAAACCGGCATTTTGTTTGTGGATCACTCGTATCCGCTGATCGCCTGCCGCATAACCGTCACAGAGAGCAGGACAGTTGTCGGGAGAGCCGTCATCAATCAACAGAATTTCCAAATTGGTGTAGGTTTGCAGCAATACACTGTCAACACTACGCTGTAAATACTTTTCTACATTATAGACAGGCAGTACAACCGTTATAAGAGGATTATCCATGTTCGCCTCCGTTTTGAATCGTAGGATTGCGCTGAATTTCTACTTCCATCAATCCGAAAATAGCAAACAGCAACATACTTGCAGGATTAAAGAAACTGGACTCTGCGGTAGAGTTTATCAGCATATTGATCAAAATCATCAACATAGAGAAACCGCCGACCCGACTTTTTTTCAGGGAACGGATGCTGTAGAATAGAAACAAGATTAAAACACCGACAAAAATAACAGTGCCGATGAAACCAAACTGGGCGATAATTTCGGGCCAGAAACAGTCACTTAAATAAGATGTGTTTTCAGGACTCATACCGTCCAGGGACGGATAACCCAGTTGCGTATACAAAGGGGAATAGTGTTGCGCGGCAATGGTCGAACCATAAGTTCCGAAACCGGTGCCGAGAGGGAAATGTTGGGATGCCAGGGAAATGCTGTCTTTCAACATAATCTGGCGGGGAGAAAAACGGGTAGTGGTCAGAAAATAGTCGGAGATCTGCTCAAAACCAATCACAATACTGCCCACACCGCCGCCTATTAATAAGCCAACATAGTTACGCTTCTTAAAGACCATAATGCAGATATACAACACCCAGTATACCGCAAAAAATGCGATGGCTTTACCACGCAGGGTCATCATTCCGATAAAAGTGGCAAAGAACATATAGGGAATGTTCTTGTGGTTGTTGTCTGTGTAGCCCAGGAGCACCAACAAGGTGACCATAGCGGCAGAAAGATATGTGGAGTGCGGAAACATCAACACCAAACTTTGGGTGAAGTAACGGTATTCCCCGCGGGGGAAGATGGGGGACAACAGTAGGTCGTGCACAGAAATCACAAATAAAACCAATGTAATTATCCGGGCGGTACCTGCCAAGCGTTGACTTAATTTACCCGGGTGCAGGGAGGCGTAAACATAAGCGGTCAGGTAACCGATAATGAACTTTGTGCAGATCAGCAGCGCATCTACCAAAGAAGGAAACAAGCCCTGGTAACGGAAGATAACACTTGATACAGCACCAATCGTAAGAAAACCGACCCAGAGATATACAAGAGTTGCCTTTTTCTTAAGAACAAAATGAATGTGCAGCATCAGATAGACGAGACAAATCAGAACAAATGCCTCATCAATGTGCTTGAAAACGGTCTGCAGGATCGCAATGTCTGTCAGATCTTCCAGACACATCAAAAACAGCAGGAAGGTGAACAGCGCGGCAACTTTAAAGTTTTTCATATCAAATTTTTCCAACATGCTGTTCACCGCCTTTCATAAAAGAATTAACCGTTGATTAAAACACAGCCAAGCAAATGTTTGTTTTGGTCTTGAATTTGGGAAGCAATCTGGGATACTTCTGTGTACTTGCTTTTTTTGTACTGGGCCAAAATCAAAACTGCATCTGCCTGGGGCAGGGCTTCAATGGCTGCCGCATCCCGTAGCAAACTGCCGTGGAGTACGCAGGGGATGCCTGCCTGGGAAAGTTTATCGTGGATAGCGACGGCTGTGGTATTTTCGCCACTGGGGTCGCAAGTGATCATTAACGATTCTCCGCTGTTCAGATAATTTCGAATCGTTGCGCAAACCAGAGGAATTTGTTCCTCGGAAGCGCGGCCTTCCCATTTTTGAAGCCATTTATCGATGATGCATTTCTTTTGTGACTCAGCAACACACCCAAGGACGCGAAGATCAGTACGGTTGGTAAGTGTCCGGCGGGAATAGACACTGCCGCTGAAAAGATGGTCACAAACAGCAATTGCAGCAATCAAAAATGCGCCGACCAATCCGCCGATAATAGCCATTAAAACGATGGAGCGAGGAGAATCGGCAGACAGAAGGGCGTTGCGTTGGGTTCTCAGGTTTTCCAAATCTGCATTTAAAGTATTTAACTGGTCCGCTGCTTGCTTTTGTAGGTTGGACAGAGAAAGATCGGTAGTAAGTCCGGAATGGGTCACGGTACAACGAACTGTATGTTCACCCAGTTGCTCCTTCAGAGATGCCGTCGCATTCATCAGGTATGTTTTTATCAAGTCAGTCAGTTGCTCTAACTTTGCCTGATCGTTAAAGGTAATAACGACGGTTAAAACACCGGGGATACCGCCCTGGGAAACGTCGGCTGTAAATAACTCCCGGACATACAGCGCATTGATGTCCATAGCTTCAGAAACGGTTTTCGATAGAGATACATCCGACAACAATTGCTGGTAGGCATTGAGCAGGGCAGGGGTGTTGTCTGGATTTTGATACATCATACCGGGCTGGATCTGATAGTTATTATGGATATAGAAAGAGAGATTTGCTTTATAGACACTGTATGGATCCATATTCATGATAGGGGATTCCATCAAATATGTCGTCTGGTTTTTTATAGCCGATTCTTTTGCGGCAATGCTTTGCAGCAGTTGCTGTTCGTTAAAAGAAATTTCCTGATCATTTGTATCAGCGGCCTTTTGATTTTGCAGGAACTGGAAACCGCCGAGAAGCAGGGCGCCGATCACCGCTGCGATCAAGATGCCTTTCCAGCGATATAAGATCGCAAAGAACAGATCTTTCAGGAAAATGACCTGTTTATCGTTCTCATAGTCCATAATTATACCTCCTGATTTGTCTGCACAATGTGCTGATAATAGGTATTGGGAAGCGCCATTTGGTCTTGCGAGAATTTATAACTGAGTTTATGAAAGGGGGTCTGCTGGGTAACAGCGGCCCACATTTTTTCGTCGAATGGATCAAACAGCCGCAGAAGCAGTATGTGCGGTGTAGAATTACAGCAGGGGACAATAGCATTCCAAATTTCAGGATAGTGTTCCAGGCAGATGGCGATAAAATCATGAAGCAGGAAATAATCCAGCATTTTGTTTTCTTTCTGCCAGTAAGCATAGCACAGATGTCGGGCAGCCATCAAAACCCGGTTGTTGGTACTTGCGCTCATCAGCCAACTGGATCCCAAATGACTGTGGCCGTCTCTGCCGGGCTTAAGACTCTGATAGAAGAAAAGGTCGGAGTGAAAATAATACGCAGGGATCTGCGCTTCCGGACGGGTACAAAGCACGGTGGCATCTATCCACATACCGCCGTAACGGATCAAAAGTTCCAAACGCAGAAGATCGGTCATATGCGTGTTTGTGATAATCCCTGCTTCCCATTTTTGTAAAATGTAGTTAGGAAACTGCACATACTGCGCCATATTTTCCTTTGTGATCAGAACAATTTCCCGATCAGTCAGATTCTCTTGTAAAGAGGCGTAGCATTTCTGTACCAGTTCCGGCGCAGATTCCATTCCTTGAAACCAGCAGACCCAAACTTTGTTGCTATGCGTATGGGGGAGAGATTCATCGTAGATTTCATCAAAGCGGGCGAGTTCGTTTTTATAGCACTTGTAGAGTTTTCGTTTACCCTTGAATTGGGCGCTCAACCGTAAAATCTCCAAAGCGGTGCGACTCTTTCCCAACAGAAGGAACTGACAGATAGCGGTGCCTAAAGCGCCACTGTGCCAGTATTGTTTCAAAAGGCCAATGCCGCCTTGCTTTTGAAATATTTGTTTTAAACCGGCCATAGTCAGCCTCCGTTCCATATTGTTGATCTGTAAATTTGGCGCTGTGGCAGCTGCCTGCCGGATATGTTTGCAGGATGATCAGTCCTTTTTATAGGCTTTGTAAAAATGATGGGCGATCCTGTCTTTTTCCGGGGGCAGTTGCATATAATCGCCGTATAAACGGGTCAGGACATTGTGGTAATCAACAGGCGCCTTGTAGTTTCTGCCTTCAAAGGGCACATCTACTGCTGTGTCAAACCACGCCTTTGGGAAGACTCCCTTGGTGCCGTCCGAGCCCCAAACCAAACAACCGACATAGTCACTGTTGTCATAATTGCAACCGGCAGCCATTTTTTCCAGTTTATTTATAAAATAATCCTTGCCAAAAAAATGGGCTAATAAGAACGCAGGGTATTTTATGAGCATTTTCCATTTTTTCTTGGTGTTGCCTTTTTCACAACGCAGGCGTGTTGCCAGGAAACATAAGGAGGAATAACGGCTGGCTTTGTTTTTGAGCGCTTCGTATTCCTGCACAGTATTACCCATGCCGTCCATAGGGTAGATGTCCAAAAACAATCCCAAACCGTAGGGCTTTTCGTTGTGCACATCCAGCACATATTCGCTGTTACTGATCCGGGTGATCATATACGGATACTCCGGACAATTGTATGTGCTGAACAATTCCAGCGGGCGCAACTCCTCTGCGTGTTCCTGAAAATAATCCAGCAGGGTCATATAATCTTGTCGGGGCATCATAATATCAATATCATCGTCCCAGGGGATAAAACCCTGGTGGCGCACTGCGCCGATCAATGTGCCATACGCCAAATAGTATCGAAGTTGCAGTTTATCGCATATTCCGGATACGATATCCAAAATCTTTAAAGATTCCTGCTGGATTTGATCCATCTGCATTTCTGTTTTGCTCATGACCCCAAAACTCCTTTTATTTACGGTCCAACTGTTCTTTGATTCCGGAAGAACAAATGTTGGGGGTCCGCTTTAGTAAGACCACCTGCTTGCCGTTTTCTTCGCACCATTGTTTGGCACGCTGGAAGCCTGCATGTGTCTGATCTTCGCCGATGGCGAAAATATCGAAATCAACTGTCTGAATTGTGGTGTCCACCTGGTCGTATTCAATCACTTGATCCACATAGCGAAGCGCACCTACTATTTCCATTCGCTGTGCTGTGTTGTATAGGATTTTTGCGTCTGGCTTTGTTTTGTGGATCTGTTGGTCCTGCTGGACTGCCACGATTAAATAATCACCCAAAGCCTTGGCTCTTTCAAACAGTTTCAGATGACCGTAATGAAAATAATCAAAAACACCGACAGTCAACACTTTCATAAGTTTACTCCTTGATGTAGTTTTTAGCGGATTACTTTTGCCTCCAGATAGTAACGCTTTTCCTGGGCATGGCCCATGGAGAATGTCTTTCGGGGCAGTACGCCGTCAGCAATGATGCCGGGGAACAGACCGCTTTTTTCCATTGCTGGGAGCAGGAAACCGATGGCGTTCTCTGCAGAGGCAAGATTCCGGGTGTCCGCATCGCCGTGGATATAATCGATCTCGCCGGGATTGCGGCTGAGATAGTCATCCAGGAATGCCTGCAGAACAGCAATACTTAACTGGCCGGGCGCCAGTTTCAGATGGATCACACCGCTGTCCTTGCCGGCATACCAACGGATCGGCTCGCCGTCGGGGGCGCAGATGGTTGCTTCCATTTCCCGGAGCATCGCTGCAGGATCGGTACGGAAAATGACCCGGTGAATGGGCTCAAATTCCTGAGATTCATCATGGATATTTTCCAGTTCCACCAGGGCATACCGTGCGCAGTGATTAGAAAAATCTTTGTTAGGTTCAGCGGCTTTCAAAGCCTCAAAACAACTTTTTGCCGTAGCCAGAGAGTGGTTGCCGTCACCTACGGCATAATAGACCGGTGCGTTAGGCGCAAATTTCTTTTCGCAATTTGCTTCATATGCGGCAATTGCGTTCCGGAAGGACTCTGCTGCATCACCGGAGATCAGACGACCGGTGATATGGCCGCCGCCTTCCATCAGATCGAAATCATATGCCACAGGAAGAGAGGCAACATCGATACTGCCAAGCAACTGCTGTTCGGGATCATCACACAGCAAAAGCACATGAGGCAACTCCAAAGATGCGTTCTCCCGGATCCGCTGACGAGGCGGGATCCGCTCCAAAACGGTTTTTTCCGTAGCCCGGACACCGGATTGTGTGCCTGGAATATAGTCATAGGCTTCCAAATCTACAGCGCCAACCACACCGCGGCGGATCTTGCCGGAGAGCAATGTGCGTTCCACATAGATGAAAGCATCCGGATATTCTTTAAAAATACCCTGCTGCATATAGGAAAGCATAGTTTCATTGATGGCAGCCACTTTTCCGGAATAGTCTCCTTCCAGGTCGCATTCCGGCAGAATTAAATTCACAGTAGAGGGCGCACTTCCTGCAAATGTCCGTACCCGATGCCAGTACTCCGGTTGGGAGGAGAATTGGTCGCAGGCGATCACTGCCCACTGATTCATTTCTGCCACATTTGGCAACAAGATATTCGCACTTTGAAAAATGCTCATTGGAAGGCCTCCAGAAATAGTTTTTCGTATTCGGAAGAGATAAATTGCCAACTGTAGGCATCTTTGATCCGCTGTTTGGCCTTTTCACCCAAAGCGGCAATTTCTTCAGCAGACAATGCATCTGCCTTGTGAATCAAAGTAGCCAGATCGCCGGCTTCTTTCGTCCAGTAAAGGGCGGAATCTTCCGCAACTTCCCGGTTAAATCCCACATTCAAAAGCAGGTTCAGATCCGTGCAACCCAATGCCTCCAGCAAACTGGGGTTCGTGCCGCCGACTTCGTGACCGTGGAAATAACCGTAGGCATTTTCCCGGATCTTCATCAAAAGTTCCTGGTCGTATACAGTACCGACAAATTTGATCCGGGGGTCTTCCTTATAGTGGAGTTTTTCTTCCAGTTCTTCCAGGAATTTGTCATTGACATTGGTAATGATAGCAAAGTCACGCTTTGTATCACTCTTCATAAATTCCCGGATCATCGTCTCATAGTTATTCTCAGGAACAAAACGACCTACCACCAAATAATAACTTTTGGAGGACAGACCTTTCTCTGCGTACCAAGCGAGCAAGTTTTCGTTATCATCTGCCAGTGCGCTTTTTCTGGTTTCCGCACCGTAAGAAATGTAGGTGGAAGCAGGGGAATAAGATGCGTAAGTTTCCTGAATATAAGATTCGATGTTCTTGCTGTCGCAGACCATCAGGTCGGCATATTTTGTCATCATCTGCTCAGAGATCTTCCAGTATTTCCGGACAGGAGCCGGCCATTTGGCCCGAAGCCATTCGTGACCGTCAGGATTCACGAACACCAAACCGCCCAACTGGTGGATCTTACGGACAAAATGCGCCATAAACGGGCCGATCCGGCAGGCAAGAATGTATACGATGGGTTTTTCGATTTTATTTTTTTCAATATAGCGACAACAATCAGCCAGCGCGGCTACATCGTAGTAGATCGCCTGGGCAGGACCGATATTGGGTACCTTGATGTGGAAACAGCGGGCGTTGTGATAGATTTCTTCACAAACCTTTGTGTCCTTGCAAGCCACGTGGTACTTAAGATCCGGATGGTCCTGATGATATTCTGTCAGTTTATCAACAAATGTTTCATATCCGCCATAGGCGCCGGGGATTCCCTTGGAACCTACGATAAATACGTGTTGCATCACAAATTCCTCTAATCTCTTTAGTATTTGGCAGAATTAAAATTTAAAAGTATCTGCCAGAATGGACCATTTTTGATCCTTTTCGGAAAGGTTCAGCGGTGTGCCGTCGGAGAGGGTGTAACCCGCTGCACCGGCGTTGCCTTGATATGCGCCTTGCAGTTCCGGCCACTGAATGCCGATGGCAGGATCGTTCCATGCAAGACCGCCTTCATCACCCGGGTGATAGAAATCGGTGCATTTGTAGCAGAATTCCGCTGTGTCGGAAAGCACCAGGAAACCGTGGGCAAAACCCTCGGAAATATAAAACTGCTTTTTGTTTTCCTCTGTCAGCTCCACGCCATACCACTGACCATAGGTGGGACTGTCAGAGCGCAAGTCCACAGCCACATCAAAGACGCTGCCTTTGATAGCCCGGACCAACTTGCCTTGGGGGAACTGCTTCTGAAAATGTAAGCCCCGGAGAACACCTTTGACGCTCATGGATTGATTGTCCTGGACGAATTTCATATTCAGACCGGCTTCTTCCATATCCTTTTGGTTGTAGGTTTCCATGAAATAGCCCCGGTTATCACCGAATACGGTGGGCTCAATGATATACAGCCCCTCAATGGGACATTTGGTGACGGTGATCTTACCCATTGTTTACACCTCGATTTCTTTTAGATAGCGACTTAAGGCATCCTGCCAGGTGGGCAGAGGCGCGAAACCCTGCTCTGTCAGTTTCCGCTTATCCAATCGGCTGTTAAAAGGACGCTTTGCTTTGGACAGACCATATTCAGCAGTGGTCACCGGGGTGACTTTGGTATCATAACCTGCCTGCCGGAAGATCTCGCAGGCGAAATCATACCAACTGATATAGCCGCCTTCGTTGGTGGCGTGGTAGTAGCCATACTTGTCCGTTTCCACCATATCCACCAACAGCCGGGAAAGATCCAGGGTATAAGTGGGTGTGCCGATCTGATCGCAAACGACCCGGAGGGTGTCATACTTCTTGCCGATAGAGAGCATTGTCTTAATAAAGTTGTTGCCGTTTTTACCGAAGACCCAGGCGATACGGACGATAAAGTACTTGTCCAGGGTGTTGGCAACAGCCAATTCACCCTCCAGTTTGGTCTGTCCGTAAACATTCAAAGGATTATAATCCGTGCAATCCGGTTGCCAGGGGGTCTCACCCTGACCGTCAAACACATAGTCGGTAGAAATATATACCATTTTACAGCCCAGTTGTTTGCAGACATTGGCAATGTTCTGGGTGCCCTGGGCATTGATGGCGCGGACTTTTTCAATTTTATCTTCATTCTCTGCCAAGTCGACAGCAGTCCAGGCAGCGCAGTGGATCACCACATCCGGTTTTGCCTCTGCGATGGTTTTGGTCACCTGCTCGGAATCCGTGATGTCCATAGATACATAGGGCAGCGCGCAGACCGGGGAACCGTCCTGCACACCGCTATACTCAGGGGCAATATCACTGCCCACACCTTGATAACCACGGCCGTGTAATTCGTTCATTACATCGTGACCTAACTGACCACCGACACCGGTAACAAATATTTTCATACAGATCATCCTACTCTTTTGAATGTTGTAAGGGAGCATCCCGGAAGGGGACAAAAAAGCACAAAATTATAGAAATATCAATTTTATATATTATATTGTATAACCCCAAAAAAGTCAAGGTAAACAGCGGTTTTTCGCCGATTTCAGAAGACCGGATAATACATAAAAAATCAAACCACTGCCGGGCAAAATCCTGCCCGGCAGTGGTCAGTTTTCATTAACGGTTTTTATACATTTTTTCGTAGTAATTCTGATACTCGCCGGATATGATCTCCTGCCACCAGGATTTATTATCCAGATACCACTGAATAGTCTTCTGAATGCCGTCGACAAACTTGGTCTCCGGCAGCCAGCCCAACTCGTTGTGGATCTTGGTGGGATCAATGGCGTAGCGCATATCGTGACCCTTCCGGTCTGTGACATAAGTGATCAGACTTTCGGGTTTGCCCAGCGCCTTGCAGATGATCTTCACAATGTCGATATTCTTCATCTCATTGTGACCGCCGATGTTGTAGACCTCACCCACACGGCCTTTATGAATGATCAGATCAATGGCTTTGCAGTGGTCTTCCACATACAGCCAGTCCCGGACATTCAAACCTTCGCCGTAAACAGGCAGAGGCTTATCTGCCAATGCGTTGGCGATCATCAGGGGGATCAGCTTTTCGGGGAAGTGATAAGGACCGTAGTTATTGGAGCAGCGGGAAATGGTCACCGGCAGACCATAGGCCCGGTGGTAGGCCATAACCAGCAGATCGGCGCCCGCCTTGGAGGAGGAGTAGGGAGAACTGGTGTGGATGGGGGTCTCCTCAGTAAAGAACAGATCGGGCCGGTCCAGAGGCAGATCGCCGTAGACCTCGTCGGTAGATACCTGATGATAACGGGTGATGCCGTACTTTCGGCAAGCATCCATCAGCACCTGGGTGCCTAAAATGTTGGTCTGCAGGAAAACTTCCGGATTCTCGATGGAGCGATCCACGTGGCTTTCAGCAGCAAAGTTGACCACCATATCCGGTTTCTCTTCTTCAAAGAGTTTGTAGACAGCCTCTCTGTCACAGATGTCCGCTTTGACAAAACGGAAATTGGGATTGTCCATTACACCCTTTAAGGTAGACAGGTTACCTGCGTAAGTCAACTTATCCAGACAAATGATTCGATAGTCCGGATACTTGCCCAGCATATGGAAAACAAAGTTGCTTCCAATAAAACCGGCGCCACCGGTTACGATGATAGTCATTTTCATTTGGTCAGTTCCTCATATCTCTTTCTGTCCCGCAGGATATCGATATACTTGCCATCCAACACATCCTGCAGATATCTGCCGTACTGGTTTTTGTAAACCTTGATAACGGCTTCTACATCCTCCCGGGAGATCCAACCGTTCATATAGGCGATATCTTCCAAACAGCCGATCTTACGGTTTTGGTGATTCTCCACGGTCATAATAAAGTTCGTAGCCTCTACCAAAGACTCGTGTGTACCGGTGTCCAGCCATGTAAAGCCGGTGCCCAACAGTTCCACGTTCAATTTTCCCTTTTCCAGATAGATCCGGTTCAGGTCGGTGATCTCCAGTTCACCTCTGGGAGAGGGTTTCAGATTCTTTGCATACTGCACAACATCGTTGTCGTAGAAATACAGACCGGTAACACAGTAATTGCTCTTGGGATGCTCGGGCTTTTCTTCGATGGAAACGGCGTGGCCTTCCTGGTCAAATTCCACGATACCAAAGCGGTGGGGGTCATCCACATAGTAGCCGAAGACAGTGGCGCCTTTGCCCTGCTTGGCGTTGCGCACAGCGGCGTACAGCCGCTTTTTCAAACCGTGACCGGAGAAGATGTTGTCACCCAGTACCATCGCAACGCAATCGTCTCCGATGAATTCTTCACCGATCACAAATGCTTGCGCTAAACCGTCGGGATTGGGCTGCTCTGCATAACTGAGTTTCAGACCAAATTGATGACCGTCGCCCAACAACTCCTGGAAGCGGGGTAGATCTTGCGGTGTGGAAATAATCAAAATATCCCGGATCTTGGCGCTCATCAGAACGGACAGGGGATAGTAGATCATAGGCTTGTCGTAAACAGGAAGCAACTGTTTGGATGTCACCTTAGTCAGGGGGTACAACCGTGTACCGGAACCACCGGCCAAAACGATACCTTTCATAGCCAACTCCTAAAATCCAGCGGCGCATTGCCGCAGTAGTGATCCGCGCAAAGCGCGAAAAGTAAGCTCAGAATCTGTGCTTAGGTGTATTATACACGATTCTGTCGATATTTGCAAGGACAAACGGGTTTTTAAGAGGATATTTCAAAAATGTTAACAATTATTGGGCAAGATACACAAAAAACAGCCAACACTTATATTGTTGCAAAAAATGGGAATAATTACACCATACAGAGATGAAACGCAAATAATTGCAAATAAATATAACCCTTTCCACCGTTTCTCTTGACATGGGCATTTGCTGCTTGGTATAATCCTTCCGAAAAAACATTTAACAAATTCGGAGGGGAAGAAATGGGGTTTGCAGAACTGCTGCTGTTGGCTGTGGGACTTAGTATGGATGCTTTTGCGGTATCTATCTGCAAAGGATTGTCTATGAAGAAAGCCACTGTAAAAGCAGGCGTCACTTGTGGCGCTTGGTTTGGCGGTTTTCAGGCATTGATGCCGCTGGTCGGTTTCTTTTTGGGCACATTGTTTGCCGGGGCCATTGAAGCCTTTGACCATTGGGTGGCATTTATCCTTTTGGGGCTCATCGGCATCAATATGCTCAAAGAGGCTTTCAGTAAGGAATGTGATTGCCAAAATCAGGACGCGGACCTGTCGCCGAAGACGATGTTCATTATGGCGATCGCTACCAGCATCGATGCAATGGCTGTAGGTATTTCTCTGGCAATGGCCGGAAATGTAAATATCTTCACAGCCGTATTGCTGATCGGCGTGATCACATTCTTCTTCAGCGCAGCCGGTGTGAAGATCGGCAATGTTTTCGGCAGCCGCTTTGAAAAGAAAGCGCAGATCGCCGGCGGCGTGATTCTGATCGGTTTAGGCTTGAAGATATTGCTGGAGCATCTGGGGGTGCTGGCATGATCGAAAGAAGCCGAAAACGCATCGTTCTATGCACGGTTATTTTATGTCTGAATCTTGCTTTTATTTGGGGTAATTCTCTGCTTCCCGGCGAAATTTCCGGCGCGATCAGCGGATGGATAAAGAATCTGATAAACTGCATCCTGAACCTGCCTGCTGCAGATCCGGAACAAGGCCACGGACTTCTGCGTAAACTTGCTCATTTTACCGAATTTGCATGCCTGGGAGCAGTGCTCAGTTGCTTGATCCGTATGTTGCGGGAAAAATCGGCAGAGCAGATCTGCCTGCCTTTGTTTGGCGGTTTTTTAACCGCTTGTATCGATGAGACGATCCAATGTTTTGTTCCGGATCGGGGTCCGGGTATCCTGGATGTGGGAATCGATACCGCAGGTGTGGCATTGGGTGTGGGGATCATTTGTCTGATGATCGTCCGGCGGGAAGGAAAAAAACGGAAAAGGAATCAACACAATGAAACGAATGATCTCGCTGATGCTGGCGCTGGTGACAGTGGCCGGCGTTATGACAGCCTGCAGAAAAAATGAAACCCAGAATCCGGGGAATACCACAGACACTACGACAAATACCACCGCGCCTGTTACTCAGCCTTCGCAAACACAGCCTTCCGGGAGCGCACCGGAGAGCGCGCTGAACCTTTTGGAAACAGTTTGGGCGTTATATGGCGAAGATGAGAAGTTTTTCGCTGCCGGCGGTGATGAGAATAATGCGGTCAATGATGCGCCCGGTATCTATGACATTACAAATGCAGATGCGCTGATGTTCAGCCTTTTGGTACCGGAAGGACAGATCGCCGGGATCCGGGAGGCGGCAAATCTGGTTCACGCGATGAACAGCAATGTGCTTTCCGCTGCGGCATTCCGCCTTGCAGATAAAGCGAACGCAGAGACTTTTGCCTCCGGTATGCGGGATGCCATTCAGAATAACCAGTGGATGTGCGGATTTCCGGATAAATTGCTGATTGCGGTCGTGAATGGGGAGTATGTGGTCACAGCCTTCGGACAAGAGCCTTTGGCAACATTTGAGGCAAAACTGAAACAAGCCTACCCTGCAGCACAGGTCCTTTATAGTGAGGCTGTAAATTGAAAGAAAAAGGCAGCGGAACACCGCTGCCTTCATTTTTACGAAAAGGAGAGAGCGTATGCTTTTTTCCGGCATTCCGTTTTTGTACTATTTTTTGCCGATGGTACTTATTGTGTATTTTGCAGTGCCCCGGCAATGGAAAAACAGTGTTCTTCTGCTGTCAAGTCTGCTCTTTTATGCCTGGGGCGAACCAATGTATGTGCTACTGATGGCAGCAACGATCTTGCTGTTTTATCTGTGCGGCCTTGCCATCGGTAAATGTGAAAGAAAAGGCTATAAAAAACTATGGTTGACAGTATCTGTCGTGGTGAGTTTGGTATCACTGGCAGTATTCAAATACGCAGATTTTTTCATCGATTCTTTTAATGCAGTTACCGGGATCGGCATTCCACTATTGCGCCTTGCATTGCCCATTGGCATCAGTTTTTATACCTTCCAGTGCCTTAGTTATACCATTGATGTATACCGGGGAAATGCGGCAGCGCAGAAAAACGTCATCAGTTTTGGTGCATATGTCGCGCTGTTTCCCCAGTTGATCGCCGGTCCCATTGTCCGGTATGTGGATGTGGCAAAAGAACTGGAACGGCGTGACCACAGTTGGGAAAACTTTGCCTTGGGATTGCGACGGTTTCTCGTTGGACTTTCCAAAAAAGTACTCCTTGCCAATCAGTTTGGACAGTTGACGGAAATTTTCCGTAACGGAGATGAAAGATCCGTTCTGTTTTACTGGCTGTACGCGGTTGCCTTTACACTGCACATCTATTTTGATTTTTCCGGCTATTCCGATATGGCCATCGGTCTTGGCAGAATATTCGGATTCCATTTTCCGGAGAATTTCAACTATCCCTATTTATCCAAGTCTGTCACGGAGTTCTGGCGTCGGTGGCATATGACCTTGGGCAGTTGGTTCCGGGACTATGTATATATCCCGTTAGGCGGTAATCGCGTCAGCGCCGGGCGATGGGTGTTCAATATTTTGGTTGTGTGGATGCTGACCGGCTTGTGGCACGGAGCGGCGTGGAATTTTGTTCTTTGGGGACTGATGTATGCGGCGTTTTTACTGCTGGAAAAAGCCATTCCGGGACTTTTGAAAATGCCGAAGATCCTTTGCCACGGTTATGTCCTATTGGTAACCGTTTTGGGGTTTGTTTTGTTTAATGCCCAGAGCCTTGCCCAGGCAATGTCAGATATCGGCGGCTTGTTTGGGATCGGCACAGGTCCCGTAGGCAGCGGAAGTATGTACTATCTGCGTAGTTATGCGTTGCTGTTTTTGATTGGATTCATCGGCGCGACACCCTTTCCAAAACGCATTTGGGAAAAAGTACAAATGTCTCGATGGGTAGCCATTGCCGAGCCGGTAACGCTTTTCTTGTTGCTTCTTATATGCACCGCTTATTTGGTGGATGGGTCATTCAATCCCTTCCTCTATTTTCGGTTTTAAGGAGGGCAGAATATGAAAAGAAACATTCGTACCATAGGTATTATTTCAGTTGCGGCTGTATGGCTGTTGCTGACCGCGGTTGTGTTGCTTGTTCCCCCAAAGGACAGTTCTGATGCAGAACGAAGAGCCCTTGCCCAGTTTCCTGCCGCTTCTTCGGAGAATATACTAAATGGGAAATTTATGTCTGATTTTGAAAAATTTTCCCAAGACCAATTTCCCCTGCGGGATACCTTCCGGCAAATGAAATCGCTGTTTCACACTTATGTTTTAGGACAGAAGGACAATCACAATATTTATATTGCCAGGGGTTATGCGGCGGAACTGCTGTATCCTCTGGACAGCGAATCCGTGGACCATGCATTGGGCCAGTTTCAAAGGGTCTATGACCAATACCTGAAAGAAAAAAACTGCAGGATCTATACGGCGGTCATTCCGGATAAAGGCTACTATTTAGCCGCAGAAAATGGTTATCCCGCTATGGACTATCAAAATCTGTATTCCGCGGTTGAGCAGGGGATGCCCTGGGCAACCTATGTAGATCTGACAGATACCTTGCAGGCAGAGTCCTATTATCGTACAGATACCCATTGGCGGCAGGAGTTGCTCATTCCCACAGCGCAAAAACTGGCTTCTGCTATGGGGATCACAAAACCCCAGGCGGAGGACTACACGATCACAGCCGTTTCCCGTCCATTTTACGGCGTTTACTACGGTCAGGCAGCGCTGCCTATGAAACCGGAGACCATATACCTGATGGAAAATGATCTGCTTGCAGATTGCAAGGTTTACAGTTTTGAAAAGAATGTATACAGCAGCATCTATAACCGGGAAAAACTCACGGGGAAAGATATGTACGAGGTGTACCTTTCCGGCCCGGAGGCGTTGCTTCGTGTGGAAAATCCCAACGCAGCCACAGCCCGGGAACTGATCGTGTTCCGGGACTCTTATGCCAGCAGTTTGATTCCGCTTTTGTTACAGGACTATAAGGCCGTGACACTGGTGGATCTACGGTATATTCAACTTGGTCAGTTGGGTAGATTCGTGGAATTCGAAAACCGGGATGTGCTGTTTATTCACAGCGCGCTGGTGCTGAATAAGAAACTGATATAAAAAATCCCCTCCAAATAGCAATTTGGAGGGGATTTGCTGTTATTCAGTCAAATTTCGTATCCAGTTAACTTTCTTCATAATGATCCAACCCATCAGGCATTTGATGATGAAGGTTGCCCGGGCTGCCAAATAGATCCAAATAATCGAGAGGTCGGTGAAATGGCACAGACAGAAGGTAATGGGGATCATAATAAGCCAACTAAAACCGCCGTCAAAGAGGAAAGTAATACCGGTTTTGCCGCCGGAACGCATCGCATAGTAAGTTTGATAAACATATGCCACAAGGGGCATTTGTCCGGCGCTGATCAGAATCATAATGGTGGAAAGATGCCGTACGGATTCGGTAGTATTGTAAAAACGGGGGAAGACGACGGATATGGACGCCAGAATGCCGCCGAAGACAAAACTAAGCATCACAGTAAAGAAACAAGTTTTTCGGAAAGTATCTTTCAGTTGCTCGGCGGAACACCTTGCGCCCTGCATTTGCCCTAAAATGATACCTACCACGCCGCCCATAGAAAGGACGGAGATATTGCAAAGATTTAAAATGGTACTGCTGATGTTCACAGCCGGCACAACATCCAATCCACGGGTGGAGAATATCTGCGTAAGCATGGCCTCGCCCGCTGCCCAAAAAGTTTCATTAAACATAAGGGGAAGGCTGCTGAGCATAACCGTGCCGATCAGTTTACCGGGGATATTCAGACTGCGGAACAACCCTTTCATAAAGGGCAGTGCTTTTGTGTGGGTGTGCGCCCAGATCGCAACGATGGCAAATTCCACATACCGGGAGATCACTGTTGCCCACGCCGCACCAACAACACCCATAGCCGGCGCGCCGAAATGTCCGAAGATCAGCACATAGTTCAAGAAAAGATTTACAAAAACCGCAACGATACCGCTTACCATAGGTACAACGGTCTGTCCGCATTCCCGCAAAGTGCCCACATAGGCGTTATTTAAGGCAAAGGGAAGAAGACCCCAGAGCATAACAAGCAGATATTCTTTGCCAAAGTGCAGTGTTGATGCGATGTCTGCCGCAGTTCCGTCACCGGTCAGGTAAAGACCGATCAATTGGTCACCGCCAAAGAGGAAAAGGCAGATGCCCAACGCAGAGAGCAGTGTGTTAAAAAGTATTTTGAAACGAAAGGTATAGCGGATACCTTCGTTGTTCCCGGAGCCGTAGTACTGGGAAACATAGATACCAGCGCCGGACGCAGCGCCGAATACGCACAAATTGAACACGAAAATCAGGCTGTTTACAATGGAAACACCACTCATTTGCAGGGTGCCCACCTGACCGACCATCACATTGTCCAAAAGCTGCACAAAGTTGGTAATGGTGTTTTGAATAATGATCGGGATACCAATGGTCAGTATGCGTTTATAAAAGGCTTTGTCGCCAATGTAACGATTTAACATAAGAAACCTCTTGGTTTACATAATTTTTATGGCTTTCCTTTTGGAAAGCCATAAAATCATATCGTAAAATTAACGGGAAGTCAACTTTTGACCGCCCATATAGACGGTTTTTTCTGCATAGTCGGCAGAGCAGATCATGAAGTCTGCAAGCAAACCTTCTTTGATGCTGCCGACCTTGTTTTCCGCGCCCAAAGCGCAGGCGGGGTTGTAAGTGCAGGCGCGGACCACATCCTCTTCGGGGATACCGAAAGAAATGGCTTTGCGCAGACCATCATAGAGGTTGGATGCAGAACCGGCGATGGTACCGTCAGCCAATCTTGCCAGACCGTCTTTCAGCCAGATCTGCTGACCGCCCAGTTCGTACTGTCCTTCCGGCATACCGGCGCAGCGCAGGGCGTCGGAAACGATGATCATTCGTTCAGCGCCGAACATGGAGAATGCCAGCCGCACAGAGGCAGGGTGGACGTGCTGACCGTCGCAGATCACCTCTGCCCGGACGTTTTTATTCTCAACAGCAGCAGGGATTACACCGGGATTCCGGTGGTGGATACCGGGCATACAGTTGTAAAGGTGCGTCAGATGGGTAGCGCCGGCATCGAATGCGGCTTTTGCGTGATCGTAGTCAGAATCGGTATGGGCAACGGAAACGGTGCAAAGTTTGCTTGCTTTTTCCACGAATTCTGCTGCGCCGGGCAGTTCCGGCGCCACATCAGCGATCTTGATCAAACCGCCGCAATCATCGAAGAGTTTCTTGAAACCATCAAAATCAGGGTTTTTCAGGTATTCACCGTTCTGCGCGCCCTTTTTCTTTTCAGAGAAATAAGGACCTTCCATTTGAATGCCCATCAGCCGGGAACAGCCTTCGGGGGCCTCTTCCACCAACTGCTTGGCTGTGGCAAAGGCTTTTGCCAAAACATCGTAAGGCAGGGTCATAGAGGCGGGGGCGAAAGATGTGATGCCGGCGGAAGCCAGGCAGGAAGCCATCTTTTTAAGACCTTCATAGTCACCGTCAGAGAAGTCTGCACCCAGCGCGCCGTGGCTGTGCACCTCGATCAAACCGGGAATGACAGTTGCACCGCCTAAGTCAATGGCATCGGCAGGCACATTTTCCGGCAACACAGCGCCGAACTTGCCATCTTCGGTCACTTCAAAAGCGCCGTTATGAAACTGAAAATCAGAAGTAAAAATTCTCGCGTTTTTGTAAAACATAGCAATACCTCCAGCAGGTGATAGGGGTGGGCACAGCCCACCCCTATGGTGATTATTTTCTAATCTCGGGCAGGGAAGCGGCAGCAGCGCTCTGACCTACACGACGGGTGTTCTCATCAGGGAGCATCACATTGACTTTTTCACCCAAAGCAGGGAACTCGTCTTTCAGCACATCGATGCAGGTAGAGAGGATCAGATCGCCACCCTTGCCGGACATAACGCGACCTAAAAGCATCAGATGATGGATATCGTAGAACTGGGAGTACAGAACCACGGTATAAGCCAGATAAATACCGATATCTTTGTAAACAGCGGCGGCTCTGGGGTCATCTTTCTCCATCAATGCCTGAACCACTTTCAATTTTTCAGCGGGGGTCAGGTTTTCGTCCAGTTCAATGCCGGCTCTGGGAGCCAGTTTGTTTACAGCATCCTGGGAGAAATACTTGCAGCCTACACCGAAATCGGTGGACCACTCGTCTTGCATAGCATCTTCATTCAGATCCACGGGAGCAAAGGCCAATTCATTGATCCAGCCAAGGACATTCTTGTCTTTATCCACATAGCCAACTGCCTCGCTGGTACCCATAGCCATACCCATAATAGAGCCGACATTCATACCCATAGCGCCTGCCAAAGCGGAAACATCACCGTCGTTGGCAACAACGATGGGCACATCGCCGATTTCGGCAGCAGCCCGGTCAAACACGGTTTTCACCTCGTCCCAACGATCTCTGGGAACGCAGTAGAAGATACTGGAGATCATAGGCGCATTGCCGATAAACACGCCTGCAGAGGAAACGCCGATAGCGTCCACCCGGGGCATTTTGGAGGCGGCAGTGCGGAAAGAGTCCAAAATACCCTCATACTGATAATTGGGATCGGGATTCTTTTTGGGATGCCAGACGACCTCTTCAGAGTAGACACACTCGCCGTCGATGACCGCAGAGACCTTCCGGTCAGATCCGCCGGCATCAAAACCAATGCGGCAACCGTCCAGGTGACCGCCAATGGGCTTGGGCGTCTCGTTGGATTCAGGGCAGGCATCCAAAGGCAGATCAATGATCTCCAGAGGACGCTCATAAAGTTTCTGGAAGAAGTCAGCGTCAAAAGCCCGTTCGCCCTCAAAGGAATAAGCCTTCTGCAGTTTTTTTGTGATCTTGGAGCAACCGCAAACGGAAACTTTGAAACCGCCGATGGACCACAGCAGGAATTTTACAAACCGCTCTACATACCGGTAGTCTGCGTCCATCATTTCGACTGTGCCGTAAATGTTGGTACGGCGGACAGATACATTGCCATCATTTCTTTCCACGGCGATGGCAATGGGCATTTTTGCGCCCTTGGCATAAGAGTCTGCCCATACACCAAAGGGAATAAAGCCCTTGTCCAACTGGGGAACGTGCTTCATATCATAAGAAATACCTAAGTACTGCATATATGTACCTCCTGTATCAGCCGCGGATTTCAGCAGCCAGTTTGGCGACGATGTCGTTCATTTGATACCACTTTTGCTGCATATCAGAAACCAGTTTCAGTTGGGTGCGGCAGCGGATCTTGTTCTGGTCCGGCGCAGTGGTGCGGAAATAAATATCGCCGTCGATGTAGTCCTTCAGGAAGCGGATACCCACTTCCAAGGTCATCACGAATGCGCCCATAGGCAGCATCTGAACTTCCAGATCGGTCAGAGCGGGGGCGGCGGTGAGGAAACCGCGGGTGTATACCTCAAACAGATGCAGATCCAGTTCCATCTTGCTCACATCCGGCTCGTTTTCACCGGCAGTAGCAGCGCCGAAACGAATGGAATCACCGTAGTCATAGGCGCTTAAACCGGGCATAACGGTGTCCAGGTCGATAACGCAGACACTCTTGTGGGTCTTTTCGTTCAGCAGGACATTGTTCAGTTTGGTGTCGTTGTGGGTGACGCGCAGGGGAAGCAGACCGGCAACACGCATTTTCTGCAAGGTGCTGCCCATTGCTTCGCAACCAAGAGCAAATTCGATCTCTTTCTGGACATCTTTCACACGACCTTTGGGGTCAGCGGCGATGGATTCCTTCAGCTGACGGAAACGGTCGATGGTGTTGTGGAATTCAGGGATCGTTTCATCCAAAGTATCAGCAGGAAAGTCAGCCAAAAGACCCTGGAACTTACCGAAAGCCAGCGCACTCTGATAGAAATCTTCGTCGCTCTCGGGAGTATCCAGACCGAAACCGGGAACGAATTCATAGCACCGCCAGTAGCCGTTTTCTTCGTCGGCGTGGTAGTATGTGCCGTCCTTGGTAGCAAGGAAAGTCAAAGATGCGTAAGGGTCGTCGCTCTTACTGCGCAGATGCTCGGTGACAGCGCAGATATTCTCCATCAGTTTCACGGGATTTTTGAAAATATTGGTATTGATTTTTTGGAGAATGTAAGAGCAGTTTGTATCAGTATCAACTTTGAAGGTGGCATTGATATGACCGTGGCCATAGGGAATACAGGAAACGGGATTGCCGTTGATTTGGAATGCAAGAATTGCTTTTTCCATAGTAAAATTGCCTCCTGACAATATTTTTTCTAACATAATTTTACCATAGTAAAGTTTGGAATGCAATCGCCTGGCAAGCGGAAATTGTACAAAACAAACCGCGTTTGTACCATTTTTGACGATATAAAAGCACCCAACAGTGATTTCACTGTTGGGTGTGGGGATTTATCCTCTTACTTCTTTTGCGACTCTTTTCACAATGGCTTCCATTTCTGTCCACTTTGCTTTCATATCAGCGACCAACGCCAATTGCGTACGGGCGCGGATCAGGTTATGGTTGTCATAGGCAGTTTTGAAATACAGATCGCCATCCAAGTAGTCTTTCAGGAAACGGATACCTACTTCCAAAGTCATAGTCAATGCGCCCAGAGAAAGCATATCGATTTCCTTTGCGGTCAGAGAGGGCGCAGCCTCCAGGAAACCGCGGGTATATACCTCAAACAAGTGCAGATCCAATTTCATTTTGGAAGTATCCGGCTCGTCTTCGGCGGCAGTAGCGGCGCCGAAACGGATGGAATCGCCGAAATCGTGAACACTGAGACCGGGCATTACCGTATCCAGGTCCAGTACACACAGACCCTTTCGGGTCTCACGGTCTAAAAGAACATTGTTCAGTTTCGTGTCGTTATGGGTGACCCGCAGAGGCAGTTCGCCTTCGTCCAGCATATTTTGCAAAATGCCGCCGGTAGGCTCCTGCTCCAAAGCAAAACGGATCTCCGGTTGCGCAGATGCGACTCTTCCCACATTATCCGAGGCGATGGATTCCTTTAACTGACGGAAACGGTCTACTGTGTTATGGAAATTGGGGATGGTTTCATACAGCGTGTCTGCAGGGAAGTCAGAAAGTAATTCCTGAAAACGACCGAATGCCAGAGCGCTTTGGTAGAAATCTTCTTCTGACTCCGGGGCATCCAGACAGAAACCCTCGGCAAAATCGTACATTCTCCAAAATTCGCCATCCGGATCCCGGTGATAGTACTTGCCGTCCAAAGTGGGAATAAAGTGCAAAGAAAGCCGCTGATCATCGATCTTTTGGCGAATATGATTGGTAACGGCGCTGGCATTTGTCATAACCTTTACCGGGTCTTTGAACACATATTTATTGATTTTCTGCAGGATATACTCACTGCCGGTATCAGTAGTGATTTTTAAGGTGTGGTTAATATGACCGTGACCGAAACACAGGCAGGAAATCGGTTGGCCGTTCAACCGAAATGCGTAAGCGGCGCGTTCAATATGCATACGATTCTCCTAAAAATGGGGATTTTTTATCAGTATAGCACATAAAAACAAAAAAAGCAAATTTAACACTTTTCCATTAACCGAATATAGAATTCCACAGCCCTGCAGGCGCATTCCAGACGGATCTTTTCGTTGTTTCCGTGGATTGTTTTCCGCTCTTCGGCGGTCAGATCCATTGCGGAAAACCGGTAAACATTACGGCTTAACTTGCCGTAATAACGGGCATCGGCACACTGCACCATCAAATAGGGAGATACGATACAGCCGGGCCAGGTCTCCGCCACAGCAGCAGCCACTTTATTCCAACTGTCACAATCGGTTTCGGAGATGGGGCTGGGCTCGAAACTCTCCAAAACAGTGATCTCCACACTGTCGTCATTCACTACTTTTTTCAGATAAGCGGTGGCAGATTCCACGGTATCCGCAGGATTCAGACGCATATTGGAAATGATGCTTGCCTCCGGGGGGATCACATTCCGGGCGTTGCTGCCCTCCATCATAGTAAAAGCAGTGGTGGTGCGGCACAAAGCGTTCATTTCACCGCCGCTTGCCTTGCAGATCAGATCCAGTACGGGTTTGAATAACCATAGGTTGGCAAATACGATCTTCAGAGCGAAAGAGGAGTGACGACCCAAAGTGTCAAACATCTCTGCGGCAGGTTTTGTCAGGTGCATTTTAAAGGGGTGTTTAATAATGTTTTGCACAGCCTTTGCCAGTGTAGTGACCGGGGTTTTGGGAGGGGGCGCAGAGGCGTGGCCACCGCCGGAGCGGGCGGTGTACTGCACATTCATCATACCTTTTTCTGCGATGCCAATAAGACCGCAAGGGGCTTTGACACCGGGGAATACATTCTCCACTACAGCGCCGCCTTCATCAACAACGATCGCAGGCTGAATATGATTCTCAATAAAATAGTTTACAATGTTCAACGCACCCAAACCGTTCACTTCCTCACCACCGGAAAAAGCAAAATAAATGTCATTTTCCGGTTGAAAACCTTGCTCGATCAGGTGATTGGCGGCGAAGAGAACGCCGTTGAAAGTAACTTTGGTATCCAATGTACCTCTGCCCCAGAGAACACCGTCTTCAATAATGCCGGCAAAGGCAGGTTTATCCCACTTTTCCTCGTCCACGGGAACCACATCATAGTGGGCCATCAGCACAGCGGGAGCGGCGCCGCTTTTTCCGGGCCAGCGGAACAGGATTCCCCGGTCGGGCAGTTCCTGATAAGAACAGACCCGGAATACATTGGGATATAATCCGGGAAGCAAGTCCAGCAATTTCCGGAACTCTGCGTCATCTTCCAAACTTTTATCATTGTAAGAGATGGTTTTGCACCGTACCAACTGCGCCAGCGCATCTACGGAGGCATCTTTGTCAAACGCTACCGCGACCGGGTCGTCACCGGGTTGGGCCTTGGGCTTAAAAAACACAGCCCGTAACAAGATCAGCGCGATCAGCGCTGCAAATAAGCCTAAAATTATGTAGCCTACCATTACAGCACACCTCGTTTATACAGGATCCGCGCCACTGCAATGGTGAACAGCGCAGATACGGGCACCATAATACCTACGGTGCCGGAATCCAGCGCAGGCACAAAGATGAACAGTACCAGCATCAATAAAATAGGAGCAACGGCGATCTTCCAGTTCTTGGATACAAAAGCAACGCCCAAACCGCCAAACAGCGCAGGCAAAATCTGATCAAAAGCCGGTTGCAGGACCGGTGCCTGCAAAATGGGGGTCAAAGGCACGATCAGAATGACACCGAGAACGATAATGATGGTGGTAACGATGCTGGAAACAGCAATGGCAATGGTAGATACCACTTCGCCCTCTTCGCTGTTGGCGCTGACATCGTTTTGTTCCAAAGCATTCAGCGCGCAGGGGAGTTTTAGATTGGAAATATTACCGGTGACAAAACTTAAGTAAGAGCCGCCTGCGCCCAGCATAGGCACAAAGGTGACCGTTTAAATGGCGCCTACCGCCCAGTACATGGGCGCGGTGGCCAGCAGGCCCACCAGCAGTGCCTTCCAGTCGGGAGCAGCACCGAAGATGGCGGCAACGGTCAGGGGGAAGGCC
>CALBJG010000069.1 GCA_937892865.1 uncultured Clostridia bacterium | reverse complement strand
TCATCGCTTCCGCTCTGCAGGCTCCCATCCGCCAGATCGCGGAGAACGCAGGCGTTGACGGCTCCGTTGTCTTCGAGAAGATCCGTAACTCCGGCAAGGTTGGCTTCGGCTACAATGCCTACACCGAGGAATATGTGGACATGATCGCTTCCGGCATCGTGGATCCCACCAAGGTCACCCGTTCCTCTCTGGAGAACGCCGCATCCATCGCCGCTTGTGTCCTGACCACCGAATCTCTGGTCTGTGACAAGCCCGATCCCGCCGCAGACGCTGCCGCTGCAGCCGCTGCTGCCCAGGGCGGTATGTACTGATCTCCCACAGATCACATCCCACTTCCGATGCTTTCGGAAGTGGGATTTTTTATTTTTGAAATTTTCTGCAATTTTTTGTGATTTTTCTCTTTACGAATTTAAAAAAATATTGTAGAATACAAAATAGAATATTACGACCTTTAGGAGGTGTCCGCAAATGGCATGTCTGCGCTGCGGAAAACAGGAATCGGAACGGCAGGTCTTTTGTAACAGTTGCCTGTCTATGATGGATCTTTACCCGGTAAGACCGGGCACCCGTGTGAATCTTCCCTCCAGAAACCAACAGACGGAGCAGAAGAAGCCTACGCCCCGGCGGCAGGCCGCTACCCTGCAGGTGCAGCTGCGCCGCTCCCAGGAACTGAATGTGTGGCTGGGCACCACCGTGGCTGTACTGTCCACTGTTCTGGGTATCACTGTCTGGCTGTTGCTGTAAAGGCAGTGTTTCACGTGAAACAACGCCTCTTGCGGCATCTTCCGTGAAACCCACCCCCAACCGATGTTTCACGTGAAACATCCACCTTCCCGAAAGGAATGTACTATGGGAAAAATCATTGCTGTTGTCAATCAAAAAGGCGGTGTTGGCAAAACCACCACCGCCGTCAATTTAACTGCCGCCTTGACCGAAGCCGGAAAAAAGGTTTTGCTTTGTGACTTTGATCCCCAGGCAAATGCCACTTCCGGTTTGGGCGTAGATAAGCGGAAAATTCACAAATCCGTTTATGATGTGATCGTAAACGGTGTCCCGGTGCAGGATGTGATCGTCAAAACCAACTATGGCGATGTGCTGCCCTCCACCGCAGACCTGGCAGGCGCCACCATCGAACTGTTTTCTATGGCAGAGCCCAACTACCGGCTGGCAAAAGCCCTGCACCCAATTAAAAATAATTACGATTTCATTTTTATCGATTGTCCGCCCTCTTTGGAGATCCTCACGCTGAACAGCCTCGCCGCCGCCGACAGCATTTTGGTACCGGTGCAGTGCGAATACTATGCGCTGGAAGGACTTTCTGACCTGATGCATACCATGCGGCTGGTGAAAAAGCGGATCAATCCCAATTTGGACATCTTCGGTGTTGCCCTGACCATGTTCGATGGCCGCACCAATTTCTCCACCCAGGTAGCCCAGGAAGTCCGGCGGCATTTCCCCGGCAAAGTCTACGCTACCGTGATCCCCCGGAATGTCCGGCTTGCGGAAGCCCCCAGCCACGGCCTGCCGGTAACGGTGTATGACCGGAGCAGCCGGGGCGCCAATGCTTACCGGGCAATGGCAGATGAGATCATCAAGAAAGGAAGAATGTGATGGCAAAGAAACAATCTTTGGGCAGAGGCCTCGGCAGTTTGATCGATTTCGAAGAAGAGATCCCTTCCAACAGCCCCTACCGTCTGCTCCCCATCTACAAAGTCGAGCCCAACCCGGATCAGCCCCGGCAGGATTTTGACGAGGAAGAACTCCAGAGCCTTGCCGACTCCATTTCCGTTCACGGTGTGATGCAGCCTCTGACCGTCCGGGAAATGGAAAGCGGTTATTATCAGATCATTGCCGGCGAGCGTCGCTGGAGAGCCGCAAGAATGGCGGACTTAAGCGAGATCCCCGCGGTGATCATCGAAGCCGATGACAAAAAGGCTATGGAACTGGCGCTGATCGAAAACCTGCAGCGGCAGGACTTAAACCCGGTGGAAGAAGCCCTGGGTTACCGCACCTTGATGGACGAACACGGTCTGACTCAAGACGAAACCGCCCGGCAGGTAGGCAAATCCCGCCCCGCGGTGGCAAACGCCCTGCGTCTTTTGAATTTGGCGCCGGAGGTGCTGGAATTCCTGCGCAAAGGAGAACTTTCCGCCGGTCACGCCCGGGCGTTACTCACAGTGATCCCGGAGCGCAAGCAGGTGGAAGTGGCGCAAAAAGTCATCAATCTGGGACTTTCCGTCCGTCAGACAGAACTTCTGTGCAAGAATTTAGGCAAGCCCACCCCTCACAAGCAGGAAACGCTCTTTGCCGTAGATTATGTGGCTGAATGCGAAAAAACATTGAGTAAACACCTGGGCCGCGGCGTCCGGATCTTCAACGGCAAGCGGAAAGGCCGCTTTGAATTGGAATTTTACGGCCAGGAAGATCTGCAGGTTCTGCTGGATGCCCTTATGACAATTAAGAAATAAGGAGATACTGTTATGGAAAAGAAACTGTACCGCATTCACGAAGGCAAGAAACTTGCCGGCGTCTGCACCGGTCTTGCCAAGTATTTCAACCTGGATGTAACCATTATCCGTCTGATTTGGGTAGCATTCGTACTGCTGGGCGGCAGCGGCATTTTGCTGTATATCATCGCCGCGCTGGTGATCCCCGAAGCCCCCGATCCCGAGAAGTATGTGGAAGTGAACTAAACTGAGGAGTTGTAACTATGTTAGACATTAAACTGATCAAAGAAAATCCCGATGCCGTCAAAGCCGGTCTGAAAGCAAAAGAAGTGGACTGCGACGCCATCGTAGACAAAATTCTGGAACTGGATGTGCAGGTCCGCGGCTTAAAAACCGCCACCGAGACCAAAACTGCCGAAAAGAACAAGATCGCCAAGGAAAACGGCAAACTGTTCGGTCAGAAAAAGGGCGCAGAAAAGCAGGGCAAGGACACTGCCGAATTGGACGCCCAGATCGAAGCAAACAAGCAGGCAAGTATCGCTTTGGATGCGGCCATTGCTGACGATGCCGCCGCTCTGAAGACTTTAAGCGCCGAACTGCGTACCGCTATGCTCAGCCTGCCCAATCTGCCCGACAGCGATCTGCTCCCCGGCGGCAAGGAGAACAACGAGCCTCTGCGCTACATCGGTCAGAAGCCTGCCT
>CALBJG010000068.1 GCA_937892865.1 uncultured Clostridia bacterium | reverse complement strand
CCGCGAGTCATATGACTCGCGGGTTTGCTGTTTTAAGCATCTTTGCCCCAGACTTCCATTTGGGTCAGGGCGGGGAAGGGGGACTCGTCCTCTGCCTTGATCAGTTTGTCAAAGGTGAGCCACCGGATCTGCCGCTTTTCCATGCAGAAGTACTGGGTGCGGTTGGTCTTTTCAAAATGCAGCACTTCTACACTGCCGTCGGAGAAGGTGACAGTGCCTTCTGTCCAGTAGGAATCGTGGGGGAAGTCTGCCCGGAGGCAGATGCCCAAACGGTCGATCTCCACGGTTCTGCCGAAGTCCAGTTTCATGCAGGCGTTGGGATCCCGGTTGATGCCCCAGGAGGCAAAGGGCCAGGTACCGTGGCTGTAGTTACCGTAGCAGCCGTCGATAGCATTCTTGGCTTCAAATACAGCCTCGCCACGGGTCTCCACATTGGCATCGGCGTGGGGGTAGCAACCCTCGATTCTATGCTGGTCATTCACATTCAGCGCAAGGTTGCGGTAGGTTTCCAGTTCGAATTTCTCCGCTACTCTGGCAAAGAGGAAGTGACGCACACCGGTAAAGGCTCTCTTGGAATAGACGGTAGTTCTCTCACCGAAAGGAACGGTGTAGGTCAAGTCCTTGGTCAGATAGCACAGGCAGCCCCGCAGAACATCATCTACTTGCGCGTAGAGGTGAATAGGGTACCGGGAGGCAGACAGAACAATCTGGTCGCCCGGTTGATATTCTTCCAGGTAGCACAGTTCTGCCCGGTCTTCGCCGCTGCGCTCTGCTTTGATCTCGCCGGCGGCGTTGATGATCTTTATTGTTAAAGTAATCATAGTAACTCCTCGTATTTCAATAATGCAGAATGAAGGAACCAGATTGCCACAGCCAGTTTGCGAACTGGCTTCGCAATGACACTTTTAGATTGTGCCTTTGAGAACCGCCGATCAAAGAACTTGACCGGCGGTTGGGTTATGTTAGGGCTGTTTGCCGATGTAGGCAAGGATGCCGCCGTCCACATACAGAATGTGGCCGTTGACAGCGTTGGAAGCCTCGGATGCCAGGAACACGGCAGGACCGGTCAGTTCCTCGGGCTTCAGCCAGCGGTTAGCAGGGGTCTTGGCGCAGATGAACTGGTCGAAGGGGTGCTTGCTGCCGTCAGCCTGGGGCTCACGGAGAGGCGCGGTCTGGGGAGTCTCGATGTAGCCGGGTCCCAAGCCGTTGCACTGGATGTTGTACTGGCCGTACTCGGAGCAGATGTTCCGGGTCAGCATCTTCAGACCACCCTTGGCGGCGGCGTATGCGGAAACGGTCTCACGGCCCAGTTCGCTCATCATGGAACAGATGTTGATGATCTTACCGGCATTCTTCTTGATCATACCGGGAATGACGGCCTTGGAAACGATGAAGGGCGCGTTCAGGTCCACATCGATGACCTTGCGGAAATCGGCGGCAGCCATTTCGTGCATGGGAATGCGGCGGATGATACCGGCGTTGTTTACCAGGATGTCAATGGTGCCAACTTCCTTCTCGATTTGGGCAACCAGCGCGTTGACAGCGTCTTCGTCGGTAACGTCGCAGACGTAGCCGTGGGCCTTGATGCCCTTTTCTTCGTAGGCTGCCAGGCCCTTGTCCACCAGTTCCTGGTTGATGTCGTTAAAGCAGATGGTAGCGCCTGCCTCTGCGTAAGCGGAAGCAATAGCGAAGCCGATGCCGTAGGATGCGCCGGTGATCAGAGCGACCTTGCCGGCCAAAGAAAAGTTTGTATACTGAGACATATGTATTTCCTCCTTGAATTAGCGCAGATCGGTGGTTGCGATGTTATCCATATCGTCGAATGCCTGGTTCTCGCCGCCCATTGCCCAGATGAAGGTGTAGTTGCTGGTGCCGGCGCCGGCGTGGATGGACCAGGAGGGGCTGATAACAGCCTGCTCATTCTGCATAACGATGTGGCGTGTCTCATTGCCCTCGCCCATCATATGGAACACAACATTGTTTTCGGGAACTTCAAAGTACATATATACTTCCATACGGCGCTCATGGGTGTGGGCGGGCATGGTGTTCCAAACACTGCCGGGCTCCAGGACGGTCATACCCATGCTCAGTTGGCAGGTGGGCAGAACATCCGGGTGGATGAACTGGTTGATGACACGCTTGTTGGAAGTTTCCAGCGCGCCCAGAGGACGCTTTGCGGCGTCTTCGATCTTCAAAAGACGGGTCTCATAAGCGCGGTGGGCAGGTGCGCTGACCATATAGAACTTGGCAGGGTTAGCAGCATCGCACGATGCAAACAGCACTTCCTTGGTGCCCTGGGTGATGTACAGACAGTCCTTGTAGTTCAGTTCGTACTTGACACCGTCAGCGGTGATAGAGCCGGCGCCGCCGATATTGAAAATACCGATCTCCCGGCGCTCCAGGAAATAGTGGGTGCCGAAGTTTGCCCAAATGTCGATGCCCTTGTCGATGCTGACCACTTCGGTGGTGGGCATACAGCCCAGGGTGACCATACGGTCCACATGGGAGTAGACAGCGGTTACTTCATTTTCGACATACAGATTTTCAATGAGGAACTCATTACGGGTCTCCTCGGTGGTGTAGCGCTTAAAGTCGCGCTGGTTGCAGGAATAGCGAATATCCATAGTAATTTTCTCCTTATTACTTATTTACCAAATCAAGAAATCGTTGCCCTTCAGTTTCAGCATTGCCTCTACGAAGTAGAAGTCGCCGTAGATGATGGGAATCTCCAGACCCTTGAGGAAGGGCTCTTCACGGGGGTAGAACTCGGTGCCTTTCAGCACAAGCGCATCCTGCTCATCAGTATAGTCTGCAAATGCCTGTTCGCAGGCCTGCAGGATCTTCAGGGCTTCGCCCAGATAGTACTCGCCCTTTTCACCGCCCAAAGCCTTGGCGATCTCAATGAGACCGCAGGCGGTGATCATACCGGCGGTGGAGTCGTAGTAAACGGGCTCTGCGGGGGCATAGAAGTCGACTACCGGCAGGTAGTTCTGCTTCTTGACTTCACGGATGAAATGGTCAGCCACCTTGATAGCGGTATCCAGGTAGCGCTGCTCGCCGGTGTGGATGTAGGACAGAACGAAGCCGTAAACCGCCCAGGACACACCGCGGCTCCAGGAGGAATCCTCCGCATAGCCTTGACCGGGGAAATCACCGATCTTAATTTTCTGACCGGTTTGCAGGTCATGGCTCACCTGATGCTGCACACTGCCGTCAGAGCGGATATGGTCCCGCAGGGTGGTATCGGCGTGGGCCATTGCCACCTTCTTAAACCGCTCGTCTTTAATTTCCCGGGATGCCCAATAGAGCAGGGGGATATTGAGCATACAGTCGATAATGGTGCGCCCTTTATTTATGTCAAAGGGAGTATTGGACCAGTTGTTCCAGGCGCGGATGAACCGGCCGTCGATATTATACCGGGCAAACAGCGTGCTGGCAAGGTAGAGCGCCTTGTTACAAGATGCTTTGTTGCCGGTAATGCGGTAGTTGGCAACACTGGTGGGGATCCACATAAAGCCCACATCGTGGTGCAGGGCCGGATAGTTCTCCAGCGCCTTGTCCAGCAGTTCTTCTGCGCGGATAGCGGTTTTCTTATATTCTTCATTGCCGGTGCCTAAGTACATCAGCCACATCATACCGCCCCAGAAACCGTTGGTCCAGGCGGCGGGCCTTTCCACACTCATATCATTGTGGACGCCGTCTACTGTGGTGTAGGGGATCTTGTCCCGGCTTTTGATGCAGGTTTTGCTTAATTTTCTATCGATTTTTTCCCAGGTTTCATTGATCCACTGGGCGTTTTCTTCCAGAATCTTGCTCACAGCGATTCCTCCTTGCCATCTGGCAGTTTTTAGGTTTGCATACCTGAACTTATGATAGCATAATTATCCAGTTCCGTCAATGAAATCACAGCCATTTTTGAAAGAAAAATATATTGAAACCCAAGCAAAAACGGCATTTTTTATTTTTTACATTTCCTTTTCGTTCAACTTGAAAGAGATGTTGCATAAAAAGGAAATCTCTGCAGTTTGAATCATATACATTTTTTGTAAAAACGGAATTTTGGTGGTTGCTTTTTTCAAAACAAGGCATTACAATAAACCCGGAATATATGGAAAACCTTTGGAGAAAGCGGATTTTATGGATATTTCCACGATTGATAAAAATTTTGCGGTGGATGCAGCGATCGACAAGACGGGGTTGAAATTCTACTCCATAGACGAAGCACCCTTTAAGATTTACGGTGTGAAGCGGGAGGGAGATCGGTATGTCCGTCTGCCCCAGGCTGTTGCGGACACGGTCAGCGAATCGGTCTCTGTTTTGGCAAAGTCCAACTCCGGCGGCAGAGTCCGTTTCTGTACCGATTCCAAACGGGTGGCATTGATCGCCAGATTTGTGGAGACTCCCTATCAGTCTTCCCATATGACCTACGCCTGCAGGACAGCCGTTGACATTTACGACGGTAAGCGGTTTTTAGGCACTTGTATGTCTCCTATAAAGATGCCCAACAGCGCCTTTGAATCGGTCAAGACCTTTGAAGCGGGAGATAAGAATCTGACCTTGAATTTACCTCCCTACGGCGCGCTGTGTCAGTTGTATGTGGGTATCGATGAGGATGCCAAGATCTGGGAAGCCCCGGAATATACCTATCGAACACCGGTGGTGTACTATGGTTCTTCTATTACCCAGGGGGCTTGTGCTTCCCGTCCGGGTATGCCCTATCCTGCGCTGCTCAGCCGGTGGCTGGACTGTGATTATGTAAACCTGGGCTTTTCCGGTGGCGCAAAGGGCGAGGCTAACCTGGCGGAGTATATTGCCGGGCTGGATATGGGCGCGCTGGTGGCTGGGGCGAAATATCGCGGTGAGTTTGAAGAACGTTTAAAAGGCGTGCTTAACGATCTTGCCAAACAGGAAGGCA
>CALBJG010000067.1 GCA_937892865.1 uncultured Clostridia bacterium | reverse complement strand
ATACCGGCGGGTGACCATCACTTCGTCCGCATCGTAAGAAAGGGCACGGTCAGTATTGTCCAGTGTCAGTGTCGCTTCCGCGAAGCCAACTGCGCTGCGCTTCTGTGTACCGCCAAAGATCACGTCCTCCATTTTGGCGCCACGGAGCGTTTTGGTGCTCTGTTCACCCATAACCCAGAGGATCGCGTCAGAAATATTCGATTTACCGGAACCGTTGGGGCCGACAATAGCGGTAATATCGTCGCCAAAGCGGATCAAGGTCTTATCCGGGAAGGACTTAAAGCCCTGCACTTCCAATGATTTTAAATACACAACAAACCCTCACGTTCAAAAGTATAAAACAAGACAGTTTATTATACTGTGAAAAATGCAAAAATGCAAGTACTGCAAGCAGAATTTCCCAAAATCTTTGGGTATAAAAATACCCTCTCCGCTTTTTGCGAAGAGGGTGTTAAGGGTCAGGTTATTTCACATAATCCATACTGATCCAGCCGTTGGAGATTCTGCCCCAAGTGGTGTTGCCCACCTTGACAGTTTCCAAAATCTGAACCTTGGCGCCTTTGTACAGGTAACCAACAATGGAATTGTTTGTACCGGCTGCCTTGCGAACACGCAGGCAATCGGCAGTGACAGTCTTGGTGACCGTTTGTGTGGTTTGGCTGCCGGTGTTGCCGGAAGTTGTTTTATCCAGAATCACATAGTCCAGGCTGATCCAGCCTTTATCAATGCGACCCCAAACGGTGCTGCCAACGGTCTTTGTTTCCAGAATTTCCACTCTATCCTTGGGTTTCAAATAACCTGCGATAGAATAGGTCGTACCGGCGCCGCTGCGGATACGCAGGAACTCATTGACATTGACAGTACCCATTTGCTTTGTGGTAGCGGTCGTACCGGTAGATCCGTTGGAACCGTTGTCACCGGTGATAGTCACATAGTCCAGGCTGATCCAGCCCTTGGCTGTTTTACCCCACACGGTGTTGCCGACTGTTTTCTTTTCCGTAATGGTCACTTTATCATTGGGATAATAGTATCCGGTAATCTTGTTGGAAGTGCCTGCGCCACTGCGGACACGGAGGCAATCGGAAACCTTTACCACGCCGGTCCACTGGGTAGGCGCCTGGGTTTCAGGCTTGGTTTCGGGTTTCGTTTCCGGCTTGGTTTCAGGTTTCGTTTCCGGTTGCGGGGCGGGGGTGTCCAGTTTGACATAGTCCATACTGATCCAGCCCTTATCGATGCGACCCCATTGCATATGGCCAACGGTCTTCTGCTCCAGAATGGTAACCTTTGCGCCGTTATACAGATACCCTGCCACGCCATAGCCTGTGCCGGGACCGCTGCGGACCCGGAGGCAATCGGAAACTTTCACCGTACCTTTCACCGGCGCATCCGGCTGGGGGATATCGTCATTCTCCGGCTCGGTGGGCTTGGTTGTAGGCTCGGTGGGTTTCGTGGTAGGCTGTGTCGTCTCCTCCTCTTCCTCACCGGGATTCTCCGGCGCAGGATCATTGGTGGGAGGATTGTCCTTCACAGTATCGTAGTTAGTCAGATCCAGACAGATCCAACCACCGGGATATTTACCCCAGGTATAACCGCTGCCGGTGGCAGTTTCGCTGATGCGGAACTGATCGCCTTTGTTGGCAGTACCGATCACCTTATGGCTGGTGCTGGGACCTTCACGCAGGTTCACATCGTCATACATAACGGTGGTGAGGATACCCTCGCCGTCATCTTCGTTGGGATCATTGCCTTCCGCATCTTTCCAGTGGGCATAAATGCGTGTATTGCGTACGCTTGCATCCAAGATCGTGACCTGCGTTCCGCCCACCTTGGAGGTGAACCAGCCCACAAAGTTGTAGCCTGCGTATGTAGGCACGGGAATAATGGAAGCAGTCAATTCTGTGTTGTATCCCTGAACATTGGGAGATGTAGTGCCACCGTTGGCATCATACAGAACATAGGCAAATGTTTCCGGCACAGTGCGGGAATATTCGCCGTTGATATACATATTTGCCTCGCACAAACGGCGCTTGAGCAAAAATGTCTTGATTTGTCCGCCGGCATTGCACCAACGGGAGAAACGGTCGATCAGTTCGTTGCCGGTAGCGCCGTTAATGATCGCTGCCCGAAGTTTATCGTTATCGTTGTAGATCCAGCCGGTGCCGCAGTTATATGAGAACATGATCAGCGCATCAAACTGATTCTGTGTCAGAGTCAGACCGAACTTGTCGATCAAGTCTACATTTACATCTTCCTCAAAGGCATCCAAATAAACACGCAGAAGCGCTTCTGCCTCTTCTTCGGTAATACCGTTTTGAGAATAATAGTCCAGTTTATCGTCCGGACATCTTGTGCCGTAACCAATGGAATACTGGGCGTAATCCCAGTAAGGATACTTTACAAAGCCTTCCTCTGCCTTCAAAATCGCAATACAAGCATCACTGGTCTGGAATGCAGAAGCAGCAGAAGCAGTGATCACACCAGCAGGAAGAATGCTGATTACCATTACCACGGCCAAAAGAAGACCGATTATTCGTTTGTTCACTTATATGTACTCCTTTCGCCATCATTTCGAACTTATTATAACAGACCATTTTTTCGATTGCAACCCTTTTTTCATATTTTATTACACTTTGTAACCATTTTATTTATCCAAAAGTTCACGATTTTTCCATATTTGCCAAGTTTTCCCATTTTTTCTGCATTTTTCGTGCGCTTTCGTTTACATAAAATCTTTTATCCGCCAGGTAAAAATGTGACGATTTTCATATTGATTGCCGGTTGCAGTTATGTTATAATCCAAAAAAATGCATATTTTCCGCAGAGAGGCGCATAAAATGGAAGAAAAACTCACTTGTGCCATGGACATTGGCGAGCACTTACTCACCTCCGGCGCAGAGATCCACAGAGTGGAAGAAGGCATCGACAGAATGTGCCGGGCATTCGGCGCAAAGCGTGTGGATGTGTTCATTATCACCAGCAGTATGGTTGTCACGGTTTTTGACAGTAACGACCGTACATATACCCAGACACGGCGTATCACCGGCGCTACCACAGACTTCGAAAAAATACACCGGCTCAACGCCCTTTCCCGCAAGATCTGCTCTCAGGAGATGCCCGCAGAGCAGATTCGTAAAGAACTTGCCGAAGCACTAAACTACCGCAGTTATCCCTTTTGGCTGGAATGTATCTGCTACAGTTTGATCGCAGGCGCATTTACCTTGTTTTTCGGCGGCGATCTTACGGAAGCACTTGTTTCTCTTGCTGTAGGACTGCTGGTGCGGTTGGGTTGCTGTCTGTTTGAACTGGCGATCCCCAACAAGATCTTCAGCAAATTCATATCCGCCGCGATTGCCACCGTCCTTGCCCTTACTGCTGTAAAACTCGGGTGGATCAGCAGTATAGATAAGATCATTATCGGCAATATTATGTCATTGATCCCCGGCATCGGTTTGACCAACGCTTTGCGGGATCTGTTTACCGGTGACAGCATCGCCGGTCTGCTCCGCTCCATTGAAGCCGTGCTGACCGCCCTTGCCATAGCCGCAGGCTACTTCCTCATTTCCATTGTAGGAGGTATGCTGTTATGACATTAAACGAATGGATCCAGATCCTTGCCGGCTGTGTAGGTACATTCGGCTTTGCGGTGCTGTTCAATATCCGGGGAAAGCGATTCTTATTTGCCGGTATCGGCGGTTTTCTCTCCTGGCTTCTGTTTGTGCTGCTGCAGCACATCATTCCTAATGAAGCGGTAAACTACTTTGTGGTCGCTATGGCGATCTCCCTGTACGCAGAAGTGATGGCGCGGGTATTGAAAACGCCCACCACCACATTTATTACCGTTTCTCTGATCCCGCTGATCCCCGGTGGCTCTCTCTACTACACGATGGCGTACGCCTTTGAAAGCGATGCCGCCCGTTTTCTTGACAAGGGTCTGAACACCCTGGAATTGGCATCTGCCCTGGCGCTGGGCATCATCATTGCCACCACAGCGACCAAGATTTTTTACAAAGCAGTGGCAAAATTAAAATCTGCAAATTAGGAGTATCACTATGGAGGATAAAAAGGCTCTGATCGCTATGAGCGGCGGTGTGGACAGTTCGGTTGCAGCATATCTGATGCAGGCAATGGGCTGGGATTGCGCCGGCGCTACTATGCGTCTGTGCGACGAGGCTCTGTTGGGCGCGCCCGTGGCGGCCGACCCCGTAGCAGATGCTAAATGCGTTGCCCAGCGGATCGGTATGCCTTTTTATGTGTTTGACAACACGGAAGATTTTAAAAACCGTGTAGTCTCCCCTTTTATCCGTTGCTATGAGGACGGTGGAACCCCCAATCCCTGCGTGCAGTGCAACCGGCACATTAAGTTCGGTGTTTTTCTTGACAAGGCATTGGAAATGGGTTATTCCCATATCGTCACCGGTCACTACACCAAAATCTCCCAAGACCCGGATTCCGGGCGCTATCTTCTGTACCGGGCAGCGGACAAGAGCAAAGACCAGAGTTATTTTCTCTCTTGCTTAAGTCAGGAACAACTTTCCCACATCCGGTTTCCTTTGGGGGAGCTGTCCAAAGATCAAGTACGGCAGATTGCCGAAGAACAAGGCTTTATCAACGCCCGGAAGCGGGATAGCCAGGACATCTGTTTTATCCCGGACGGCGACTATGTCCGGTTTATGAAAGAATACACCGGCAAGAACTACCCTGCCGGCGATTATCTGGATATTGACGGGAATGTGGTGGGCAAACACGCAGGCGCGGTCAGTTACACCATTGGTCAGCGGAAGGGTTTGGGCATTGCGCTGGGCGAGCCGGTATATGTTTGCTGCAAAGATATGGATGCCAATACCGTTACCGTAGGCAAGGAGGAACATTTATTCCGGAAATCCTTACTGGCAACAGATTGGAACTGGTTTCCCTTCCCTGCCCTTGATGCCCCGATCCGTGTTACGGCAAAGATCCGCTACCGGCATATAGAACAACCGGCAACGGTTTATCCGGAAGCAGACGGGACTGCCCGGGTGGAATTTGACGAACCCCAAAGAGCCATCACCACCGGTCAAACCGTTGTGCTGTACAACGGTGATATGGTCATCGGCGGCGGCACGATCGCAGAGGTATTATAGAACATGGTTTAAGACCTTTTTGTGGTTTTTAATAAAATTTCCTTTTTTATTTTGGTATTAACGCAGAAAACCGATGTCTGTATTGCTGTTCCCTTGCAAATATCGGAAGAATATGGTAAACTGAAACTGTCAGAAGCAGTCCGCCCTCGTGTTTCATCCGGAAGGTGATCTTTATGGTACAGTAATATGCCGATGCAGAGTATTGCATCGGCATTTTTTGTCTTTTATCAACAACTGCTACAAGTCGATCATTCAACAGGGGGATATATTATGTTGAAATCATTCCTTCGGATTTTCAGTATGCTGCTGGTAAAAGCAATAAAAATGATAGAAGGGCCAGGAGGAACTCTTATATGAAAGTAAGACCCTACATTAAACGCAAATATAAATACATACCATTGTTGCCAACAGAAGCAAGGGTTATTACAATTGACGAGAAGGCGATTACGGAGTTGTTGTTAGAAAATCTATCCGAGAATGTATCTAATTATTTTAATGTACCAATGGTGTCCAATGAAGGTATGAATGTTATGTATTGGGATCAAAAAAACAGTTTGTTAACATATGCAGTTATGCCAAAGAAATACTGTTTTGATTATAGTTTGAATTTCGATCATATCCATAAGACCATTGGTGTTACCACAGAATCCTTATTTAGCCCTAACCCTAATAAATACAAGTCAATAGATTTGTCTGATAAAACTATGATAGTGACAAGAGGTAAGTAATAGCACGGGAGTAGGTGCTGTTTCTGGGTTGGTTGGAGGTAAAAGGGACAAGAGAACCGTCCCCTTGTCCCCAGAGAATCGTCCCCTTGTCCCTTGAAACATCGACATCAAATAACACGAAACAGCAAGTAGGTAAACAATGTGCTAACAATTTGAAACGCACAAAACTCTATTGTGATAAAAGATTACGATGAAAGGAGATTGCGCAGTGGAAGTATCCGGGGAAGTTAACGATTTACGACAACAACTGGTTTTTGCAATTCTCGCGGTAATAGCGCAAGTGTTCCTGCTTTTTGCTTTGTCATGGAATGCATTTGTTATTATTGTGTGTATTATTCTGGATATTTTACTGTTACTTGTAGGGCTTGTAGATTGGCTTTATTTTAGCAGAAAAATAATTTTGGACGCATACGGTTGTACCTTTGTTTCAAGTTGGGGAACCAAAAAGTTCACGTGGGAAGAGATACATCTACAACATACGGAGAACACGTCGTTCTTATTTGGTGATTCGGAAATTCCTGGCGAAGGCGTTATCCTTTCTGCTAAACCAATTTCAAAACCGGTGCAAATCGGCGCAATGACATACTGTCGGTTCACGCATCCCGCTACAAGCGTTTTTATCCGCTTTTCATCGCCTTTTGACAGATTAATAAGAACCTCTGCAAAATTTCTTTATAGAGGTTTTGTTGCGGAAAAAGGCGAGATCCTCAGTTTCTTGAGATGATAAGACAGAGAACCATCCCCTGTCTTTCAGTACCAACTCGGAACTCCTCTCGACCAATTGATTAGTGAAAGGGACAAGGGGACGCACCAGTTCCTCGATCTAGACACATTCCATTAGTGAAATAAAGGGAGGAACTTAAAATAAATATTCAAAATATTTATGCGTTTCTTGTACAAGGTAGGGAAATTGAATTTTTCTACGAAGGGAAACTTTATTTTCTATCGCCATTGTACTCAGAATGTGAATTCCTATATGAGTACTCAATTTATGACGATAAAAACCAACGCACTATTTTTACAGGTAAAATAAATGAAATTCTGTCTTTTGAGTTTGCAAAAGGTGTATCGTTAGATACGGCATTTCATTTGTTTGATATTGCCTATATTTTGTAAAATAATAGCAATAGCACAGACTAACTATTAAAAGTCAAGCCCTAAATTAAGAAAGGGACAAGAGAACCGTCCCCATGACCCCTGACCTCTGGAGGCCTTAATTATGAATGCCAGAATTAAAATCATTTGTGTGTTAATAGTTGCTGTATTGATAGCAGGGATATTCATTTATAATGCGCATATGAAGACAAATGTAAAATCCTTCAGTTTGAATAATGAACCTTACTATCTTTATGCTATAAAAGAGTTTCCGTCTGATAAATACTTAGGGGAAGTCTCGACTGCAGAAGAAGCAAAAAACCATGCTGTAGAAGAATGGCGTAATTTGTTTGGAGATAAAATCTATAGAAAGAAGCCTTTCAAGGTATTTTTTGATGAAGAGACGAATGTGTGGCTTGTCAAAGGTTCTTTACCAAAAGGATATAAAGGTGGAGTGCCATACATTTTGATACAAAAGGCAGACGGGAAAGTTCTCGCCATTTGGCACGATCAATAAGGAGAGCGGCCCCATCTCCTGGTACGGATAACTAGGCAAGAGACGGTTCTGTGTGTTGACGAAACAATCGCATAACTAAGGGGGCGGTTTGCCCGCCCCCTATCCTACACCTACGGCAACAGCCAGTGGGGTGACCTGCTGACCGGTTACGATGGACGCACCTTTACCTATGATTCTATAGGTAATCTAACAAGTGACGGCATACACACCTACACTTGGAAACACGGGCGGCAAATATATGCAAAAGGAGCGGTTTGCACCGCTCCTTAAATTTTTGTGTCTGGGAAGTATTCTTTTGCAAAGTCTACCTGGTCTACCTGGAAAGTTTTACCGTTGAGATTTTCCAGGCTGCCTGCGTCTGTGGTGAAGCAGAACGTCAGTTTATAGGAATAGAGTGCCTGGTAGGTGCGGTCAAACCGTTTATCCAGTTTGCCGTATTTCCCGTCACCTAACAGCGGGTGGCCTGCGTGGGCAAATTGGGCGCGGATCTGGTGGGTACGACCGGTGATCAGTTCACACTCCACCAAACTCAAGCCGTTTCTGCTTGCCAATGTCACATAGTTGGTCTGGCAGGATTTGCTACCCGGCTGGGGGGTGTTGGTCACAAAGACTTTGTTCTTTTTGGCATCTTTGAAAAGGTAGCCTTTCAAACTGCCCTTGGGCGGCTTGGGCGTACCTTCCACAATGGCAAGATAGCGTTTGTCCAATTCCCGGTCTTTAATCTTCTGGTTCATTACCCGCAGGGCTTCTGCCGTTTTTGCGGCGATGACGATACCGCCGGTATTCCGGTCAATTCGGTTACAAAGCGCCGGTGTAAAGGCGTTCTCCCCTCTTGGTGACCATTCCCGTTTCTGATACAGATATGCCTGGATATGGTCAATGAGCGTTCTGCCGTACTCCGCGCCATCGTGGGGGTGAACGGCAAGTCCGGGTCGCTTATCCACCAGCAGGATATTTTCATCCTCATAGACGATATTCAATTTGGGTGTGGCTACGGTTAGGTAGGCGTTATCCTCACGGGGTTTATCAAAGAACTCGTCATTGATATACAGTTGGAGAATGTCGCCCTCTTTCAGCCGGGTATCCCGCTCTGCTCTGGCGCCGTTACACTTGATCCGCTTTATGCGGATATATTTCTGCGCCAAAGACGCCGGAAGCAGAGGCACTGCCTTTGCCAAAAAGCGGTCCAGCCGCTGGCCGGCGTCGTTTGCGCCAATGGTAAATTCTTTCATAAGTTACTGATTCTCACTTAAATGGCGGTCGATCTGCTGGGTGAATTCCAATGCGGCATTGTAACCCATCTTCCGCTGACGGTTATTCATAGCCGCCACTTCCAAAATCACCGCCAGGTTTCGTCCGGGAGTAATGGGGATGGTGTTCATGGGAATGTCCACGCCCATAATGTCCATATACTGTTCTTCCACGCCCACCCGGTCATAAGTTTGGTTCTTTTCCCAGTGTACGATATTGACCACAAGGTCAATTTCGTTTTCTGCCTTAACTGCGCCCATACCGAACAGTTTCGCCACATTGACGATACCGATGCCGCGAAGTTCGATATAGTTTCTTATCAGTTCCGGGGCTGTGCCTACCAAAGAGCCGCCCACTTTGCGGATCTCTACCGCATCATCGGCGATCAGCCGGTGACCACGCTTCAAAAGTTCCACAGCCGCTTCACTTTTACCGATACCACTGTCACCGATCAGAAGCAGGCCTTCGCCGTAAACTTCCACCAAGACGCCGTGACGGGTCATACGCCGAGCCAGCGCGGCGTTGAGGTACGCAATAATATCCGAAACGATGGTACTTGTTACTTCTTTACTGCGCAATATGGTGATATTATGCTTCTTCGCCATTTCCAGGCACTGGGGATCCGGCACGATATTGCGGGCGATCAGCAGCGCAGGAACTTTATAGGAAAACAAGCGGTCAAATGTGGTAGCCCGCTCGGTTTCCGAGAGTTTTTGCAGGTAACTTGCTTCCACATTACCCATCACCTGCAGGCGAATGGGTTCAAAGTGGTCAAAATACCCGGCAAGTTGCAAGCCGGGACGGGTAACTTCCTCAACCGTCAGCCGGATGGATTCGTAGTCTGTGGATGCATAGGCGACTTCCAGGTGAAAATCTTTTACAAGTGTTGTAAGGGGAATGTAATGCATATCATTCATAAGCCATCACCTCATACCTTTATTGAGGCTATTATATCTTTTGCAGACCTGAATATCAACTATATTTTCAAAAAACTAAAAATTTCCCAAAAAAAGACTTGCTTTTTTCTGAAAACTCTGCTATCATATTCAAGCGCCTGTTTAGGAGGCGCGAATCATTGAGCCATCAACGGACGGATAGGAGGTGCAGTGAATGGCGAAGTGTGATTATTGTGGTAAGGGCGTTACCTTCGGTATCAAGGTTTCCCACTCCCACAGACGTTCCAATCGTACCTGGAAACCCAATGTAAAGCGGGTCAAGGCCATTGTCAACGGTACTCCGTGCCATGTGTACGCTTGTACCAGATGTCTCCGTTCCAACAAGGTTGAGCGGGCTGTCTGATAAGGTATGATAAATTGCGGCATTGCTTTTGCAATGCCGTTTTTTCTTTCCTCTCTGCCTAAAAAACACCGCAGTTTACACTGCGGTGTTTTATATTTACCAGCCTGCATCTTCGGATTCCGCTTTGTTGCGGCGGTGGAGCAATTCTGTAACTGCTTCCCTGGCAGATGCGCCTTCATAAAGAACGCTGTATGCCGCATGGGTAATGGGCATATCCACATTTAAATGCCTTGCCAGTTCCCAGGCGGATTCTGCGGCGTAGTAGCCTTCGACCACTGCGCCGACTTCCTCCATCGCCTCCCGGGCAGTTTTGCCCTGGCCGATCAAAATGCCTGCCCGGCGGTTTCTGGAGTGCATGGATGTGCAGGTAACGATCAGGTCACCCACACCTGCCAGACCGGCAAAGGTATCCTTATTTGCGCCCAACGCAACGCCCAGCCGGGCGATCTCCGTAAGGCCTCTTGTCATCAGCATGGCTTTTGTATTATCCCCATAGCCCAAACCGTCGGTAACGCCGGCACAAAGGGCGATGACATTTTTCAGCGCAGCGCCCAGTTCCGCGCCCGCCGCATCGGGGCTTGTGTAGATACGGAATGTTTCGGAAGCAAAAGCCTCCTGCACAAACTCTGCTTTTTCCCGGTCTTGGCAGGCAGCCAAACATCCGGTGGGCAAGTTTCTGCCAACCTCTTCCGCGTGGCTGGGACCGGTGAGCACCACAACTGCTTTCCCGGTTACTTCCTGCACCACCTGACTCATACGCAGGTGCGTCCCCCGCTCGATGCCTTTGGCAACGGATACCACAACAGCATCTTCTTTAATATAGGGAGCAACGCCCTTGCAGACACTGCGGATAGGAAAAGACGGGCAGGCAATCACCACCAGGTCACAATCTGCCGCACAGGCATAGTCATCGCTGATCGTGACACTTTCCGGTAGGGTAACTCCTGGGAGTCTTGGGTTTTCTTTGGTTTCCCGAATCTGCGGGATCAGTTCTTTTTCAAAAGTCCAAATAACGACCTGGTGGCCGTTTTTCGCCAGGGCGACTGCCAAAGCCGTACCCCATGCGCCGCTGCCGATTACCGCTGCTTTCATTTCTTTTCTCCCTTTCCAAAAAGGTTTGTCTTCCGTTCTTCCCCTTTGAGCAGACGACGGATGTTCTCACGGTGCATAAAGACCGCCAGCAGACCCATAAACGCGCCGCAAACTGCCACAGGGATGCTGTCAAGATGCAATACAACAAAACCGATGGCAAATGCAATTGCCGCCAGAACAGACCCAAGGGAAACATACTGGGTGGTAAAATAAGCAACGGAAAATACAGCCAAAATCAGCAACGCGACCCGCCAATCCACCACAACAGCAATGAATAAGCCGCTTAAGATGCCCTTGCCGCCTTTAAAGCCGAGAAGCGCCGGGTACACATGGCCTAACATAACTGCCACGCCGCCCAAAGCCGCGCCCTCGGTATAATAGCCGTAAGGCTGCAGAAGCAGACCGCCTGCCAGGCAGGAGACGATGGCTTTACCTGCGTCGATCAGAATGACCAGCAGACCGTTGGCTGCGCCGAAATTCCGGATAAAGTTGGTAAGGCCGGCGTTGCCGCTGCCTTTTGTACGCACATCCTCGTGAGCGATGAGTACGGACATACTGTATGCGCCGTTTAAGTTACCCAACAGGTAACCCACCAGCAATGTGATCAGAATAGGAAGCCACATACTTATTCCTCCTTATCGCCCTTCTGGCGGATGGTGATCCGCACGGGGGTGCCTTGTAAGCCAAACACCTCTCGAATTTGATTTTCCAAATATCTCTGATAGGAAAAATGGAACAGCCGTGCATCGTTACAGAAGATCACGAAATGGGGCGGCTTTGTGCCTGCCTGGGTCATATAGTAGATCTTCAGACGGCGGCCCTTATCAGAGGGCGGCTGGACACGGGCTGTGGCATCTGCCAGAACGCTGTTCAGCGCGCCGGTCGTAATACGGCTGGTATTCTGCTTATGCACATCCTGGATCACAGAAAACAATTTGTCCACCCGCTGACCGGTAAGCGCAGAAAGGAAGACCACCGGCGCATAAGTCATATAACTGAGACCGTCACGGACAGCCGCTTCCTTATCCCGCATGGTATTGGTTTCTTTATCCGCCACTGCATCCCACTTATTCACAACGATGATAGCGGCTTTACCGGCCTCATGGACAAGACCGGCAATTTTGGTATCCTGCTCGGTAACGCCATCGTTGGCATCCACCAGGATCAGGCACACATCTGCCCGCTCAATGGCGTTGATGGTACGCATATTGGAGTATTTCTCAATAATATCGTCCACTTTGCTCTTGCGACGCATACCGGCGGTATCAATGAAACAGTATTTACCGGTTTCATTCTCGAAATCCGAGTCGATGGCGTCGCGGGTAGTGCCGGCAATATTGGAAACGATAACGCGCTCCTCACCCAGGATCCGATTCAAAAGGCTGGACTTACCCACATTGGGTTTGCCCACAATGGCGACTTTGATAATGTCGCTCTCCTCTTCCTCCGCATCCGGTTCGGGCATATTCTCCAAACACCAATCCAGCAAGTCGCCGGTGCCGTGACCGTGGACAGCGGAGACCTCAAACAGATCGCCGATACCAAGACCGTAAAACTCATACACATCCGGATTCACAGGACCGATGGAGTCGCACTTATTCACTGCCAGCGCAACCGGCTTACCGGACTTGCGGAGCATCGTTGCCACATCTTCATCTGCTGCAGTCACGCCGGAACGGACATCTGTGACCATCACGATACAATCTGCCAGTTCAATGCCGATCTCTGCCTGGCGGCGCATAAACTTCAGCATATCGCTGTCGGTACCGGGTTCGATACCGCCGGTATCCACCAAAGAAAAGGATCTGCCGCACCATTCGCAATCGCCGTAGATCCGATCCCGGGTAACGCCGGGGGTATCCTCCACGATGGATGTTCTGTGGCCGGTGAGTTTATTAAAAAGCATAGATTTACCCACATTGGGACGACCTACGATCGCAACCAGAGGTTTCGCCATGGAGAATCACTCCTTTCAAAAACACATTTTCCTTATTATGGCACAAAATAGTGCCGAAATCAATCAAAAACCCTTTTGTTCGAAAAACATTTCCAAAAAACGGAAAAAGAGGAAGGCAAGATGCCTTCCTCTGCGCTTACGCTTTTTTCCTGCCTTAGTCAGCCTTGGCAGCCAGGACCTGACGGCCATTGTAGTTGCCGCAAGCCTTGCATGCTCTATGGGGCATAACGGGCTCACCGCACTTGGAGCAAACGGTAACGCTGGGAGCAGACAGCTTCCAGTTGGAACCACGACGCTTGTCGCGACGGGCGCCGGAGACTTTACACTTAGGGACAGCCATGGATGACACCTCCTTGATCAGACTGCTTGGTTGGCAGCACTCATTTATTACTTATCGAGAAGCTGCCGTAAAGCAGCAAAACGGGGATCTACTTCTTTCTGGCAATCGCATTTGCCCTCATTCAGGTTCTTGCCACAGCGGTGACACAATCCCTGACAGTCCGGCTTGCAGAGCAACTTGGAATCCATACTCAGCACAAATACCGTGCGGACAATATCATCCAGGTCGGCTTGGTCTGCCTCCAGATAAAATACCCTGTCATCTTCGCTCTCTTCGCTGGCAAGTTCTGTGACCAACACCACATCGATGGGAAATTCCACATCCCGGGTGAAATCTGCCGTACAGCGGTCACATACGCCGTGCAGGCATGTCCGGATATTTCCGGTCATTACCAAGACGCCGGCAGTATTGCGAACTTTACCGCTGGCGGTCACCGGTTCTGAAACCGGATAACTGATGCCGTACTGAAGATCGCTCAGATCCACGCTGACGGAAAAGTCTACCGATGCTCCCGGACAGTCGATAATCTTAGACAGGCTAAGAAGCATAGTATCCCTCCTCATAAGCGTGCTTGAATATTATAAAGGCTTTTGCCGCATTTGTCAAACACTTTTTTGCGAAAAATGCGGTTTTTCTTGGTGTATCAATCTTCCCAATTATCGTCCGGCAGGAGGATGCCGCCTCCGGTCCACACCGGGTCTGTAGGCGCTGTGGTCTGCTGTGTCGTTTCCTGCTGTGTTTCTTCCGGTTCTGTGTCCGGGAATGTAACTTGATTATCAATGGTAGGTATTTCCGCTGCGGTCGTTTCCGGAACGGTATCGCCAGTGGATTCGCCGGAAACCGTGGTCTCCCCTTCCGTCTGTTCCGGCAGAGTAGTCTGTTCTGTGGTATAAGTTGTCATATCGGTTTGCCCGTTTTCCGGTTCATCTTTCTGTTTTACAAAAAGTCCTGTCAAAAGCGCCGCAACCAGCGCAAGAGAAATGATTGCCAAAAGGATCTGATATGCGCGTTTCATAGAAACCTCCAAACTTTTTTCTATATTGTAACGGCAATATCATCTTTTTTCAATATGCAGTTTTCTGAATTGTTCTATTTTCTGTCTGCAGGACATACCCTATGGTAGAAAAGGAGGCTGGCTATGGAAACTATTTATCATGACATTGCCGCCCGGACGGGAGGCAACATTTATATCGGTGTAGTAGGGCCTGTCCGGACGGGAAAGTCTACGCTGATCAAACGAATTATGGAACAGATGGTGATTCCCAACATTGAAGATATTTATCAGCGGGAGCGGGCAAAAGATGAATTGCCCCAAAGCGGTTCCGGACGGACCATTATGACCAGCGAACCGAAATTTGTACCGGAAGAAGCCGTGGAGATCTCACCGGATGGCACCAGCAAACTCCAGGTGCGCATGATCGATTCCGTTGGTTATATGGTAGACGGCGCAGTAGGCGCAGAGGAAGACGGTGTCCCGAGAATGGTAACGACGCCCTGGTATGACCACGAGATCCCCATGACCGAAGCGGCGGAACTGGGAACAAAGAAAGTGATGCAGGAACATTGTTCCATCGGTCTTGTGGTGACCACAGACGGAACGGTAACGGACATTCCCCGGCAAGACTATGTAACAGCAGAATCAAGAGCGATCACCGATATGCAGGCCACCGGAAAACCGTTTTTGGTGGTGATCAACAGCCGGGAACCAAACGGCAGCGCCGCGCGGGATGTAAAAGAATATTTGCAGGACGCCTATGGCATCGATGCAGTGATCGCCGATTGTCAAACTTTGGATAATGCGCAGATCAGCGATCTTTTGGAGCAACTGCTTTTTGCCTTTCCCATGCAGCAATTACGCGTTTTTCTACCCCACTGGGTAGATGCTTTGGAAATCGAACATCCTTTAAAAAGCGCGTTATACAAGGCGCTTTTGGAGAGCGCAGAACAAATACACATTTTAGGGCAGGCAGAATCCGCACTTCGCAACTTGAACGCTTTGGAGCAAATTGCCGATTATACCGTTGACACTGTAGATCTTGCCACCGGGACGGTGGATTGTTCCATCCGTCTTCCGGAATCGCTGTTTTATGATCTGCTCAGTGAAAAGACCGGAATGGAGATCCGGGATGACGGCACACTGCTGTCGATCCTTACGGAACTTTCCGATGTAAAAAAAGAATACGACAAAGTTGCCGATGCGCTGAATGCCGTAAAAGCCACCGGTTACGGCGTTGTAATGCCCACCGCCGGAGAAATGGCATTGGAAACACCTGAACTTTTGAGAAAAAACGGAAACTTCGGTGTGAAACTGAAAGCCGGCGCCCCTTCGATCCATATGATCCGTGTGGACATTGACACAGAGATCAATCCCATCGTGGGCGATGAAAAACAGTCCCAGGATCTGCTTGCCTACTTAACCGGCGATGCGCCGGAAAAACTTTGGCAAAGTAACATTTTCGGCAAGTCTGTTTATGAACTGATCCAGGAAGGGCTCAACGCAAAACTGCTTCGTCTTCCGGAGGATGTACAAACCAAGTTCCGTGGTACACTTACCCGAATCGTAAACGAGGGCGCAACGGGTTTGATCTGTCTGATCCTGTAAAAATTTGGCGAGCCGTTCATCGGCTCGCTATTTTATTTATAAATTTTTTGTTAAATACTTTACCCCTTGCAAATAATGTGATAAACTGGATTCAGTATACATTTTTGGGGGAAAAGTTATGAAATTACCGCGCAACAGTTTGCTGAAGCGGATACAAATAGATTATCGCATTTTGGGATTTTTTGTCCCATTTTTGGCTGTGATCATCACGATGATCCTGCGGCAGACAGAGCCATTCGGAAACAAGTATTCTATGCTTTATTCCGACTGTTACCACCAGTATTATCCTTTCTTTTTCGCTTTCCGGGATGCGCTGCGAAACGGTGAATCTCTGCTCCACAGTTGGGATGTGGGTATGGGTATGGATTATCTGGGTTTGATCGCCTATTATTTGGCTTCACCGCTGAATCTTTTAAGTGTCCTGATTCCCAGTGATGCCCTTGTACTGGAATACTTTTCCATGCTGATGCCCATCAAACTGGGTCTTGCCGGTTTGTTCTTCTCTATCTTCTTAAGCAAAGTATTTCAGAAAAATGACATTTCCATCCCTATGTTCGGCACATTTTATGCGCTGTGCGCCTGGGCGCTGGCTTACCAGTGGAACATTATGTGGCTGGATACCTTTGCCCTGCTTCCACTAGTGATCTTGGGCATGATCTCCCTGCTGCAGGAACGGAAATTTATTCTTTACACTGTTTCCCTGTTCCTCTCGGTTTTTTCCAACTACTATATTGGTTTCTTTACCTGCATTTTTGTACTGCTTTCCTTTATCTGCTATGAAATTTGCTGCTGTAAAAGTTTCAAGCGGCTGTTTGCCGATTTAATGCTGATGGCAGGTTTTTCCGCGCTGGCCATCGGTATGACAGCGATTCTGACGCTACCTGCTTATGCTGCGCTGCAAACCACCCAATCCAGTGTCAACAAGTTCCCCACCAAACTGGAACTGAATATGACCGATTTGGACACCTGGGCAGGCTTCTGGGATGCGATGCGGCAATCCGCCGGCAATATGAACGGCGGCATTGAGCCTTCTTTTAAAGAAGGTCTTCCCAATCTTTACTGCGGTGTCAGCACAATTTTCCTCGGATTTATTTATCTTACCTGCCGGCAAATCAAAGTGCGGGAAAAAATCTGCTGTGTCGGTCTTCTGCTGCTGTTTTTCTGCAGTTTCATTATCCGGTATCTGGATTATATCTGGCACGGTTTCCACTTCCCCAATATGATCCCCTACCGGTTTAGTTTTCTGTTCAGTTTTGTTCTGCTTGTGATGGCCTACCGGGCTTTCCGGTTAAGAAACCGCATCCGCCGGTGGCAGATCGCAGTAGGCGCTGTTCTTTCTGTCGGCATCATCCTTTGTTCCGAACAGCGGACCGATCCTCTGTACTGGATATACAACGGCGTTTTCCTTTTGCTTTATATCTCCGTTTTGGTCTTTAACACAATCCGGAAAGCATTGCCCGAATCCCGCCGGAGAAAAGACAAACTTGCCTATATTCAAAACCGCAATTTCCGCAGAAATTTAGCAACATTCGTATTTGCCGGAATCATGCTGATCGAAACGGTACTGAATCTTGTAAACTTCAATGTTGCCTTTCCCTCTACCGGCATCTCTGACTATCCAAAGCAGACAGATTATGCTGCCTCCGTGATCCGCTATATGAAGCAGCGGGAAGCAGACAATCTGTTCTATCGGGCAGAGGTCACCCGCTCTCAAACGCTGAATGACGGCGCGCTCAACGGTTATAACGGCATATCCACCTTCACCAGTTCCGCCAATGTAAGCGTGACTAACTTTATGAAAGCATTGGGTTATGGCGCAAAGAACACCTATAACCGCTACCGTTTTGAGGAAAGTTCCCCCATATCCAATCTGTTTTTAAATCTTAAGTATATGATTGACCGGGACGGATTTGTTCCCGAAAACAGTTATTTTGATGAGCGAAATCATTTCGGCGATGTATATCTGCTGGAAAACAACGCATACTTGCCCCTTGGATTCCTGGCCGAGAGCCAATTGATCAATGTGGATTTTTCCAATGTCTCCAATCCTCTGATGTTCCAAAATGTGTTGCTTTCCGCCGCTTCCGGCATCAATGAAGATGCCTGGACGCTTATCACCGGAAAGAAACTCACCGTTTCTGCTTCTGACACTATCACCTTGAAAACAGTAACCAAAACCGGTTACTGCAGTTACGAAGCCGAAGGCAAGGGCACTGTAGACTACACCTATGTAGTGGATAAAGAAGGCTTTATGTGTCTTTCCCTGCATATTTACCCTTCCAACAAATACAACATCTATGTCAATGGCGTTTGCCAGGAGACCCACGGTTCTGAAGGCACTTACGGCCGTTCCTATTCCCTGCCCCTGACCGTTGCTGTGGGTGATGTGGTCCCCGGCGATATTGTGGAAGTCAAATTCAAAGTTCCGGAGAAAGAGACCGGATCTATGCGTGTCTATGCCGGTGTTTTGGATGAGCAGATCTTCCGCAGCGCCTATGATGTTTTGGCTGCCTCGACTTTGGAACTGACCGAATTCAGCAGCACATATGTGGAAGGCACGATCCACTGCAACCGTAACGGTGTTCTTTACACTTCCATCCCCCAAAACGGCAACTGGGTCGCAACGGTAGACGGCAATCCCGCCCAAACCATTCTCATTGGTGATGCTATGGTAGGACTGATCCTGCCGGAGGGCGATCATACCGTAGCCTTTTCCTACGAAAACGCTGATTTCTCACTCGGTTGGAAGATCAGTCTCGGCTGTCTGCTCATCTTCAGCGGATTGATCGTATCATTCTACCATCCCTTTGTCCGTAAGAAAAAAGGAAAGTATGAAAGATAAAAACAACGCCCAATGCTGATGCATTGGGCGTTATTCGTTTAGTTTGCTTTTGCAGCGATGGCTTTGTTAATGCGGCGTCGAAGATTCAAAAGATAATCTGCGTCCTGTGGATAATGGGTGAAGGTGATCGGCTCTACGCCCGCTTCCAACAGTTCCATTGTCTTTTCTCTTCCGTAAAGTTGTTGACACAGTTTCAGCGCCCGCACATCTTGAAGCGCCTCGGCAAATACCACCTGACGCAAAGACGGCCAGGGTGTTCCGTTTTTACCGGGATAAACGGAATAGGCATCACCTGAGGGGAAATACGCGCCGGCATCGGAACAAAGGAAGGGATCGATCTGCTCGTAAGAGAATTGGGAATTATAGAAGTTATAACCCCAGTGGAGGAATCCTTCGATATCAAATTTGTATAGTTGTGTTCCGATGATCCGGTTTCTGGCAGAAGGCATTGCAAAGAAACGGTTTGCCACTTCCATATTCTGCACGCAGCAGTAATACGTCCACAAATTCTTCACTTCGTGCTCCAGAAACGGCTCGATGTGGTTTGTTGCGGGAATGGGTTTTTCCACCAAACCTTTTTCGTAAAAATCATACTTGGAAAGCGCATCGATCACGGGATAACCTTTCACCAGGTCACTGAGAATGCCGCTGGCTTTGGCGTAGTTTTCCAGTTTCTGCAGATTCGGTTCATCAGAAATATGGAAATAGCAGCGCTTGTCTGCGTTGTTTTTACTTTTGAAGAATGCCAGCACCTCCGGAATCAGCGCTTGCAAAAATGCCTTATAGGCATCAGAATCAGAAGCCGTATCCCAACCGAAGATCCGTTTTTCTTCCCCATCTACCGTGGCAATGACCTGCGGGCAAGCCGCTGCGCCCCATTGGCTGAAGAAATGGTTGATCTCAAAATATTCAATACCGACTTTGTCGCACAGATCGATCCATCTTCCCAATTTATCGAAACAGAAGTGATATTTTCCCGTTTCAAGAGAAATATCCACCAACTGGGTCACCGGACGGTAACCGCCGATGTAAGTATCCAATTCCGGAGAAAGCACCGGTGTCAAAATCATATTTTGACCGTATTTCCGGGCATTGCGCATAAAGGCTTCGATGATCGTCCAATGTTCTTCACTGTAGGTTTCGACGCCGTAATACTGCATCAGGCAATCGGGATAGAACCACTGAGTAAAGATCAATTCTTGTTCAGGAAGCAATGCATTGATGATCTCCACCTCTGTACTGACCTCAGCCAGCACTTCACCATCATTATTCACGAATGTTCCTTTAATCGGGTACGTACCAGCCGGGAACTGCTCCATCGGCTCGATTTCCAGCCATACCGATTGCAGGGCCGCGCGAACAGCCAGACGGCTCTTTTCCGTAATCGGCTCCAGCAGATCCGGATACAACCCGGGGGTTGTTCGTAAATAATTATCGTCGTATTCATTGATATAACAAGGGAATGTCGACGGAATATTTTGCACCTTGTATACCTTAATATGATCCTTTAGCGGTGATTCCAGGCAAAAACGCATTGTCTGCTGGGTACAGCCGACCATACCGGTCACTTCTTCATCATAACAAACCTGCAGTGAATAACGCTCGTTTTTCAGCATGGAAATGCTGCCGAGAGGTTTTTTCATAGGAACCGTTTCATCCAGAAAACATTTTTCCAGTGAAGATATGATTCTTGCGCGCATATGATCACTCCTTATCGTTTTTATTATTCTTTCACAGAAAACAATTTGTGTCAAGAAAATAGTTGCTCCGGACAAACATTTCATTCTATTGGGCAAATGATTGCCTCATCATTTGTTTCATCAGCAGCAAGTAAGATCCCCACGGAATATTCCGTGGGGATACGCTTATTCTGCTTTCAAGATCGTGTAGAGATGGGTGATATTTAAATCCTCTTCCATATCCAGTCCGTGAGAGCCGCAGTTGCCATCGATCTCGTGGCAGCCGTGGTCCATCGCAAAGCCGATCAATGTATCGTGCTTCTTCCAATGGGTCTTGATCATTTCGTAGAACACTCTGAAAGCGTGGGCATTGGCGCGGACTTCGCTAAGTGCAGCAACGGACTCCGGTCCGTTCTTATGCATAACAGAATCATAATTTCCGTTGTATACCACGATGAAGTCGTAGGTATCATCCAAAATCAGTTCTGCTGCCTTGGCATTTACCTGCTCAACGGAATCATAAATAAAATAATCCATATTCCGTTCCAGGAATATCTTACTTAAACTGCAAACAGCGTAAGCAAGGATCACCGGTTTCTTGCCGGCACGGATCAATGCATCAAAAATCGTGTCAATGGTGATAACCGGCTTTTCATACTTTTGAATACCGTGAACAGCAGGCTGCGCGCCGGTATACATCGTGCCGAAACAAACCGGTGTCACAGAGGGCATCACCGTCTGCATTGGAAGTTTCTGCTCACAAATATCCTCTGCCACAGTGAACAGTGCCGGATACTTTTCATAGATCCATTGACCAATGGCATCCGGATTATACATAAAGATCCTATCAACCTTTTTGCCTTCCAGTTTTTGGTCAATATAATCCACCAACGCCTCGTTGGCAGGGGCTGCGCATTGTGGTGCTTCCACACCCATAGCATAGGTCAGAGCGGCGCACAAAGTGTCCAAAGATTCTTCGTTCAGCATATCTATCTCCTATTGCAAGTATTCTGTTGCGATTGCTACGTAAGCGGCTACGCCTTCCCACAAAACGCTCTCGTCCACATCGAAGCAGGGATTGTGATTCGCTTCCACGATTCCCTTATCCGGGTTGTTTGTATGCAAAAAGAAATACACGCCGGGAATCTTCGCGGCATAATTAGCAAAATCATCCGAACCCATCAGGGCAGAAGAAACTCTGGTGATCACTTTCTCTTCTCCCAATACTTTCGCAACAGCCTCAGCAACAAAAGTGCTTAATGCTGCATTATTCATAACAGTCTGGGAACCATTTTTCAGTTCCACATCACAACTTCCACGGAATGCAGTGGCAATATTGGTGGCAATTTCTTTCAGCCGCTCGCCGATCCTCTCCCGAATCTGGGGGTCTTGCACACGGATACTACCCTTTAAAACTGCAGTATCGGGAATGGTGTTGTGATCCATACCCGCCTGAATGCTGCCAAAACTCAGCACAGCCGCCGTTCCTGTCGGCAATTCTCTGGCAGATATCTCTTCACAAGCATTGACGATCCGGGCAGCGATCAAAATGGGATCAACGCCCTTATCGGGGAACGCAGAGTGTGTTCCCTTGCCGTGAACAGTTATCGTAAATTTGTCTTTACCTGCGCTAACCGGGCCAGGCAGTACGATCAAGTCGCCGGGCTTGTGGTCATCACCAGCAAGATTGCCCACATGCAAGGCGCAGATCGCATCCACACCATCCAGCGCGCCACGGGCGATCATCGCCTTTGCGCCGGTACCGGTTTCTTCTCCGGATTGGAACAAAAGACGCACCGTTCCGTTCAGTTTGTCTTTCTGCTCATTCAAAATCTCCGCTGCGATCAGCAAAGTAGCCGTATGGGCATCGTGACCGCAACCGTGCATTTGACCGGCAATGGAGGATTTGTAGGAAAAGTCGTTACCCTCGCAGATATGTAAAGCATCCATATCTGCGCGAAATGCAATTATTTTACCGCTATGAGCACCACGAATCTCCGCAACAATTCCATCATCCTCCGTATTCAATGAATAAGGAATTCCACATTTATTTAACTTATCGCACACTAATTTTTTAGTAAATGGTAGGTTTCCGCCTATTTCGGGAACTTTATGCAGTTCACGACGCAACGAAATCAAATCGTCTTGCTTATTCTTACAAACAGAAACTATCGTATCCATTTTGTCACCCCATTTCTAATTCCCAGTATAGCACACTTTGTCAAGTAAAAAACCTCACTACCGAAGCAGTGAGGTTTTTGTGTTCGCGTTACCTATCTTCCCGG